>NZ_NHRY01000034.1 GCF_002937115.1 Rhodopila globiformis
GGTGGAAGTGCTCTCGGTCAGCAGGTCAATGCGCATCATTTCCCTGGCCCGCCCGGCGCCGATGAGCGAGGCGGAACGCCGCACCGTCTGGGCGCAGGCCATGGCCGACGTCGCCGCCGAATGCACTGCCGAGCTCGACAGGCTGCCCCCGGCCGAGCGGGCCAGGGAAATGATGCGCATTGACCTGCTGACCGAGAGCACTTCCACCCTGGTCGCCGGCATCGCCCCGCCGACGGGCCAGCCCGGCGGATGAGGCGGCGAGCCTCCGGCCGTAAATCCTGTGCCCCGGTGGTCGTGGCCGGGCATGAGACGCTGCGCCTGCACAGCATCGGCTATGAGGACTGCCTCGCCACCACCGACCTGGCCTGATGCGGAGGTGGCTCTACTCCTCCACCGCCACCCGGAAACTCTCGATCACGGTATTCGCCAGCAGCTTCCGCGCCATCTCCTCGGCCGCGGCGCGCGCCTTGACGGGGTCGGTCTCCGCCAGGTCCAGCTCGATCACCTTGCCGGCGCGCACGTCCGCCACGCCGGAGAACCCCAGCGTCCCCAGCGCATGGGCGATCGCCTTGCCCTGCGGGTCCAGCACGCCGTTCTTCAGCATGACCGTTACCGTCGCCTTCACTGCATCACCTCCGGGCCTTTCAGATCACGTGAACCGGCCTCGGGCAGGATTCCCAGGCGGCGGGCAACTTCCTGGTAGCCTTCCTCGACCTTGCCGAGGTCGCGGCGGAAGCGGTCCTTGTCCATCTTCTCGTTCGTCTTGCTGTCCCACAGGCGGCAATTGTCCGGACTGATCTCGTCGGCCAGGATGATGCGCATCTCGTCGTTTTCCCACAGCCGGCCGAATTCCAGCTTGAAATCGACCAGGGTGATGCCGACGCCCAGCAGCAGGCCGCACAGGAAGTCGTTGATCCGCAGCGCCAGGGCGACGATGTCGTCCAGGTCCGCGGTGTTGGCCCAGCCGAAGCAGGTGATATGCTCCTCGGACACCATCGGATCGTTCAGGGCGTCGTTCTTATAATAATACTCGATGATCGAGCGGGGCAGGCGGGTGCCCTCGGCAATCCCCAGCCGGGTCGCCAGGCTGCCGGCGGCGACGTTGCGCACGACGACCTCCAGCGGGATGATCTCGACCTCCCGGATCAGCTGCTCGCGCATGTTGAGCCGGCGGACGAAATGCGTCGGGATGCCGATTTCCTGCAGGCGCAGCATCAGGTACTCGCTGATGCGGTTGTTCAGCACGCCCTTGCCGGTGATGACGCCTTTCTTGGCGCCGTTCCCGGCGGTGGCATCGTCCTTGAAATACTGCACGAGGGTGCCCGGCTCGGGCCCTTCGAACAGGATCTTTGCTTTGCCCTCATAGAGCTGTCGGCGGCGGGCCATCGCGGAATCCCTGTTGTGGTCACCGCATCGCGCGGAGGCGCGAGGATCGGCCTCGCGGCGCGGCGGGTATAGCAGCGGTATCCCTAGCACAAAAGAGCGCCGTGTCAGCCGATTGTGACAGGTTCATATGCTGTTGCGTGTGGCGGGCCGGCCGCGAACAACCAAAGCGGGCCGCAGCCGGGGGCGAGCGCAACGAAGGATGAGCAGACCGTGCCGAACCCATTGTGCGGCGCGACGTTGATCTGCTCCGCCGACTCGCCCCGCCGATCGGCCAGGATGCTGCGCCAGGCGTCCCAGTGGCCGGGGCGGGTTGGTTCGGTGGCCTCGAAGCTGGCCAGATGCCGGGCGGTGCGCGGACTGCCCAGGTCGTTCGGGTCGTGCGCGGTGACCATCGAGACTCCGTCCGGCAGGTGGGTGGCTTTGGGCTGTCCGTGCCCGATGCCGCGGATGAACCAGGCGCCGGCGGCGTCGGCCAGGACCATGTTGAAGCCGCGCCACAGGGAGGCATCCAGCCGGGTCAGCGCGTCCGCTGCTGCGGCGGCGGCCGGATGGTCCAGCGCCATCAGCGGCAGCTCGCCCCGGCTGCGCTTGCCGGCGAGCGGCCCCAGGGTGCCGGGCCGGTTCAGCACGGCGGCGGCGACGCCGTGGCGGTTGACGCCCATCCACGTCCCGCCCGCGGTGCGGTCGCGCCCGGCGACGACGCCCGGATGGTCCGGCCACCAGGCGGCGGGCGGATCCCAGGGACGGTCCAGGCGTTCATCGCGGTTGGCGGCGAGCAGGATCAGGCGAGGGCGGACGGAGACGACGACGGTGCACACGATGGGTTAAGATGGCCGGTCCAGGCCGCGCTGCCTACCCCTGCGGTTCCGGGGACAGCGACTCATCGCGGAGTCGGCCACCGGCGGCGCCGGCACCGTGACGGGCGAAAACGGGAGCGGCCATTGCTCCTCCGTCATGGCCGGGCGTGTCCCCATGCGTATCAGGATAAGCGGACTGGCGGAGCAAGGGCTTCTCCCTCACCGTCATGGCCGGGCGTGTCCCTACGCAATGCACACATCCTGGAAACGAGTGGGAAATGACCGTAAAATCAAGTGCTTGCCTGGGCGCCAAGAGCGTTCCCCCATCGTCATGGCCCGGCTTGTCCGGGCCACCTATCGCGGCACNGGGCCACCTATTCCAGCACTTGTGCCGCGACAGGTGGCCCGGACAAGCCGGGCCATGACGAAAGGGAAACGCAGCGGCGGACCGTTTCCGAGATGTGTGCATCCCGTAGGGCGTGTCCCGGCCATCCACCCCCCCGCCGTTGAAGCGCAGATGGCCGGGACACGCCCGGCCATGACGATAGAGAGACGGCCAGCGCCTGCGGGATCGCATCAAATGGGCGAGGTCGGCGCCACGCCGCCATGACGCTCCAGGCTTGTATGGCGATGCAGCATACTGGGCGCCCTGGCGCCCGCATCCGTTCCGTCGGTCGTGAAACGCGATCCCTGCGCGACACTCCAGTGCTCGATGGTATTACTTGCCCGGACCGAATACGGCGACCGTTCACTCCGCCGCCGCGGCCAGGTCGGTTGTCCTCGTCCGTGTCCTTAAAGTAACAAACTCCTCGGCCGAGGTCGGATGCACACCGATCGTGCGATCGAAATCGGCTTTGGTGGCGCCCATGCCGATGGCAATGGCAACGCCCTGGATGATCTCGGCCGCATCTTCGCCCAGCATGTGGGCGCCAACGACCTTCTGCGTCGCCTTGTCCACCACCAGCTTCATCAGGCTGCGCCGGTTGCGCCCGGTCAGCGTATGCCGCATCGGCGTGAAACGAGTCATATAGATATCGACCGGTCCCAGCGCCGCCGCCCGTTCCTCCGACAAACCCACTGTGCCAATCGGCGGCGTGGTGAAGACCGCGGAGGGAACGTTCCACAGCGCGACGCCGCGCGGGTTGTCGCCGAACAGCGTGTCCGCCAGGGCATGGCCTTCGGCGGTTGCGACAGGCGTCAGGTTCATCCGGTCGGTGACGTCGCCCATCGCGTAGATATGCGGCTGCGTGGTGCGCAGGTGCTCGTCAATCCGGATGGCATCCTTTGCGTTCAGTGCGACGCCGGCTTTCTCCAGGTGCAGGCCCTTGACGTTGGCCTTGCGGCCGGTGGCAAAAAACACCAGGTCCACGTCGACTGTCTCGTTGTCGCCGAACGTCAGGATGCGACGCTCGCCGTCCGCTTCGACCTTCTTCGGCAGGCAACCGGGATGCAGGACCACTCCCTGCGCCGTCAGCGCCTCCGCCACGGCCTCACGCAGATCCTCGTCAAAGCCGCGCAGCGGCAACGGCTGGCGGTAGACCAGATGCACCTCGGCCCCCAGGGCGCGGAAAATCCCGGCGAACTCCAGGGCGATGTAGCCCGATCCGACAATCGCGATCCGCCGCGGCATCGTCCTTAAATAAAAGGCATCGTCCGACACGATGCCCAGTTCGGCACCGGGAATGGCCGGCCGCTCGGGATGTCCGCCGGTCGCAATGACGATCGTCTTTGCGGTCAGGCGCTGGCCCGCCACATCGAGCGTATGCGGATCGACGAACGTCGCGCGGCCATCGAACACGATGACGCCGGCGCCGCTGAGCAGCTTGCGATAGATGCCCTCCAGCCGGTTGATTTCGCGATCCTTGGCGGCGATCAGCTTTGCCCAGTCATGCGGCCCCTTGTGGATCGTCCAGCCAAAGCCGGCGGCATCGTCCGCCCAGCCGCCGTATTCGCCGGCCTGTACCAGCAGTTTCTTCGGCACGCAGCCGATGTTGACGCAGGTGCCGCCCCAGTGGCGCTCCTCGGCGATGCCGACACGGGCGCCGTGCCCGGCGGAAATCCGCGCGCAGCGAACGCCGGCCGAACCGCCACCGATGACAAACAGGTCGAAGTCCATGAACGCACCTCTTTCCATCTCGCGGGCTAATGTGTGGCCGCGGGAATGACAGCGCAAGGTTGCAGCAGGCGGCACGGCCATTACCACAACGTCACGGTGGTGGAGGCCGGCCACGACGTGGAGGACACGCCGTCGCCCTGTCCCAACCGGCTTGTGGTTTCGTGTGGCGCGTATGCGCGTTGTCCGCATAAGCGCTGACTTATAGCAGACCGCAGGTAAGTTGGGACGTAGAGGCGGCCCGTCTTCCTCGTCATGGCCCGGCTCGTCCGCATAGGCGCTAACTTAGGCGACCGGACGCGGGCGCCATGACGTTGTAGCAACGGCCTTGCTGCCAGCCCACTAAGTTACAGCAGACCGCAGGTCGCTTGGGACGCACAGGTGGCCTGTCCTCATCGTCATGGCCCGGCTTGTCCGGGCCACCTATTCCAGCACGTGTGCCGCGACAGGTGGCCCGGACGAGCCGGGCCATGACGATGCGGGTGCGCCGTTGCCTTGTCCCAACCGACCTGCGGTCTGCTGTAGCGCCTATGCGGCTCGTCCGGGCCAGACGACACGCGAAGCAATACGACACGCGAAGCAATCCCTGATCGGCACATACAATGGGATTGCTCCGCGACGTCGGCCGTCAGCGCCGTTCAGGAAACAATCCCAGCAACCCCTCGGCCGAGGCCGGGCAGCGACCACGCTCGGTGATCAGGCCCGTCAGCAGCCGGGCCGGAGTCACGTCGAACGCCGGATTGGCCGCCGGGCTGCCGGCTGAAATCACCCGCATCGTGGCGATTGTTCCGTCCGCCATGCGCCCCGTCATCTCGGTCACTTCGGTTTCGGAACGCTCCTCGATCGGAATTTCCGCCACGCCGTCCGACACCGTCCAGTCGATCGTCGTAGACGGCATCGCCACCCAGAACGGCACATTGTTGTCGCGCGCCGCCAGTGCTTTCAGATAAGTACCGATCTTGTTGGCCGCATCCCCGGTGCGGGTCACCCGATCGGCGCCGACGATGACCAGATCCACCTCGCCATGCTGCATCAGATGCCCGCCGGCATTGTCCGCCACCACGGTATGCGGCACGCCGTGCTTGCCGAGTTCCCACGCCGTCAGCGCGGCGCCCTGGTTGCGCGGCCGGGTCTCGTCCACCCAGACATGCAGGTCGATCCCGGCGTTGAACGCGGTATAGATCGGCGACAGCGCCGTGCCCCAGTCCACCGTCGCCAGCCAGCCGGCATTGCAGTGGGTCAGCACGTTCACCCGCCGGCCCGGGCGCACCGCCGCCTCGATCAGCGGCAGGCCGTGCCGGCCGATGGCCGCGTTCTGGGCGGCATCTTCATCGGCGATCAGCGCGGCCTCATGGTAGGCGACGGCGACGCGCTCGGACGCGGGCGTGTTGCGCAGCCGGGTCAGCATCCGGTCGAGCGCCCAGCGCAGGTTGATCGCCGTCGGGCGCGTCGCATTCAGCAGGTCCGCGTCGCGCTCCATCGCCTCGGTCGAGGCGTCTTCCCGCAGCGCCAGGCACAGGCCGTAAGCGGCAACGGCGCCGATCACCGGGGCGCCGCGGGTCTGCATCGACCGGATGGCGTGCGCCGCCGCGTCGCGCGTGGTCAGGCGCAGCACCTCCAGCGACCAGGGCAGCTTGGTCTGGTCCAGGATATGGACCGACCAGTGGTCATCGGCGTCCACCCAGACGCTGCGGTAGTCACGGCCGTCAATCTTCATCGCGAGGAAACCCTTTGATGCAGTACGCAGACCAGGGTGAATAGGCGGCGCGCCGTGTCGAAGTCGATATCGATTTTTCCCGCCAGCCGCCGGGTCATCAGTTCCGCGCCTTCGTTGTGCAGGCCGCGCCGGCCCATGTCGATGGCCTGGATGCGCTGCTCGCGCCCTTCCTCGACCGCCTTGATGTGGCTGTCCACCAGCATCTGGTAGTCCTTCACCAGCCGGCGGAACGGCCCCAGCGCCAGGCCCACGGCGGTCAGCGGCGTGCCGGTGGTGTCGCGCACGTCGAAGATCAGCCGCCCCTCCAGGATCGACAGGTGCAGCGCATACGGCCCCGGCCGATCGGTGCCGATCAGCGGCTCGAAATGGTTCGCCGCCGCCAGATCGGCCACCGCCTGCTCGCGGTCCGCCTCGATGAACGGCGGCAGGTTGGTGGGCACGTCCCCGTCCAGGATCACCCGGTTCAGCCGTGCCGTGGAGACGACGTCGCCATTCATGCGGTGGGATCGCTCTTGAGCATGTTCAGGGTCAGCATCAATCCGACCGTGCCGCCTTTGACGGGCCGGAGCAGGCCGAGCGCCAGGAACAGCGTGAGGGGAATGAAGATCGCCGACATCAGCCACAGCGGCGGTTCCCCCATGCGGTCCACCGTGTAAAGCAACGGCACGACGATGTGACCGGTGATGAGGATGGTGAAATACGGCGGCGCGTCGTCGGCGCGGGCCAGGCCGAGCGGCGCCTCGCACCTGGCGCAGGCCTTGGTGACCCGAAGGAACCCGTTGAACAGCCGAGCCGCGCCGCAGGCCGGGCAACGGCCCATCAGGCCGCGGCCAATCGCCGTCAGCAAAGGTGGTTGCGGCCAGGCATTGGTCGTCGCATCCCGATCGGGTTGCCAGCGCGTGGGCATCATCCTCTGGTCCTTCCGGCCGCCGCGGCGGGCCTGCCGCCCGGCGAGCGTCAATATTGGCAACACGATAGGCTGTGCTGCAACGCAATACCATATCGGGTCTCTTGATCACGTTCGCCAGAGGCGAAAGACTGTGCGGATGGCGCGTGTGCTGGTCATCAATCCCAACAGTTCCGCCGCGTGCTCGGCCGGCATCGACGCGGCCCTGGCGCCGTTCCGGTTCAGCGGCGGGCCGGCGCTGGAGGTCGCGACGCTGCGGGAAGGGCCGCCGGCGATCTGTTCCTGGCGGGACTGGTATGCGGTGGTCGAGCCGATGTGCCGGCTGGTGGAGCGGTCGGATGCCGACGCCTTCGTCATTGCCTGCGCCTCCGATCCGGGGATCGAGGCGGTCCGCGGCGTGACGCAGCGGCCGGTGTTCGGGATCTTCCGCGCCGCCGTCGCCATGGCGGTGGCGCGGGCCGAGCGGTTCGGCGTCATCGCGATGGTTGATAGCTCCAGGGAGCGGCACCGCCAGGCGCTGCGGGCGATGGGCCTGGAGGACCGCCTGGCCGGCGAGGTCGCGCTGAACATGGCAATGGAGACGCTGCTGCAGCCGCAGGCGGCGCGCGCGGCGCTGGTCGATGCCGGCGGTGCCCTGGCGGCCATGGGGGCGGAGACGCTCATCCTGGGCTGCACGGGGATGGCGCATCATGCGGCGGCGCTGCGGCAGGCGCTCGGGGTGCCGGTGGTCGAGCCGATCGGCGCGGCGGCGGGGGCGGCACTGGTGGCGCTCGGGGGCTGATCCGGGCGAGGGGCGCGGGACACGCGAATCTGTCGTTGCTAAATCGTCATAGCTTGTCCGGGCCACCTGCCGCGGCACAGGTGGCCGCAACCCCTGGCGCGAACCGTGCCGCCCGATGCCCGGGCCTGTCCGCTGCATCTTCGATACAAAATGTGCGTGCGCCGCAGTAACGCTTGCTGGAAATGCCGATCGCATTGGATGTTTTGGAAGGCCCTCTGCCTTTCGCCCCGCCCGGCTGGGTTTGATCCCTGGCAGGCGGTAATGCGCCGCCGGAAGCGTCCGTGCCCGTTCATCCTTCCGAAATTTTAACACGGAGGACGACGGAGGACCGCGAAGGGCCACGAAGACCGGACCTTGCCGGCGTATCGGGACCGAACGAACCGCATGACCGGACTGGCGATCGCGGTGCGTCGCGCCATCGGCCGGGGCCTGCCCGAACCCGTCCGTGCCACGTGCCTGAAGGCTACGGTAGTCGTACATCTTCGGAATGAGTTTTCACAACGCTTGTTCACGGCATCAGCCTGTCCCGCGGCAATGGAGTCCGTCCTGGAGGCTCTGGTGCCGCTCGCCACCCGGAAACGTCCGTGCCCGTTGATCCGGCCGTGATTTTCAACACGGAGAAAGCGCGGAGGGCCGGGAGGGCCACGGAGCTGGTGCGAACGGGTTGGCGTGTCGCCCGGCCCGGCCCGGTCTCCGTGGCCCTTCGCGCCCTCCGCGCTTTCTCTGTGTTGAGAGCCGATCGGCGATCCACACACCGGCGCCGCCTCGACCCAACGAAGACGACGGCCGATCCCGATACCACTCAACCAGACGGGCCACGGGAATGGAGACTGGACCTCCGGCGAGCGGTATGGGGACAAGGATTGCACGCGATGCGTCCTTGTTCTGGTGCCTCGATGCCAGATTGTTCCGGAGATGTACGACCGTGGTAGGCCTGAAGAAGGGGCTGCGCCGCTGCGGTGCCTGACTCGTTCACACCCCTTCGTGGCCCTCCGTGTGTCCTTCGCGTTCCGTGTGCCCTTCGCGTTCCGTGTGTCCTTCGCGTTCCGTGTCCTTCGCGTTCTCCGTGTTGAGAGCGGTCGGCAATCCACGCTCCGCCGCCGCGTCGACCCACCCGGGACGATCGTGCCGTTCACCGCAAAGGCTCGGGGCTGGGCGCGGAATCCTGGGCGGCCGACACCACACACAAGCCCGGCCATAACGATAGAGAGACGACCCCGCTCCGCTTCGCTCAACGCGGCTCCGCTTTCCGCCACACCGGCGGTTCCACCGCGCCGACCTGATCGACGATGCGCCTGTATGTTTCCGGCCGCCGGTGCCGGTCGAAAGCAAAAATCGTCGTCCGCCCCAGGCGGCACATATCCAGGTCGCAGTCCGCGGTGATCAACTCATCGTCCCAGCTTGCCGCCATGGCGATGATCTCACCGTGCGGATTGACGATGATGGAATGCCCGAACAGTTCGGCGCCGTCCTCGACTCCGGCCTTCGCGGTGGCAACAGCGAAGCAGGCGTTCTGGTAGCATCCCGCCTGGATCGACAAATGCGAGTGAAACACCCGCAGGTGGTGTGCCTCGAAACCACCGCCCTCCATGTTGAGGCTTGGGGTGTTGTACCCCAGGGCGACCAGTTCGACACTTTGCAGACCGAGCACGCGCCATGCCTCCGGCCAGCGGCGATCGTTACAGATGAGCATACCCAGGTTGAGCCCGTCGAGCGTGCCCATCGGCGCGCGGATCACCGGGAAGCCCAGGTTGCCGACCTCGAAGTATCGCTTTTCCAGATGCTGAACGGTGCGTCGCGGCTCGTACTCGGCGTGCCCGGGCAGGTGCACCTTGCGGTATTTCAGCAGAATGTCGCCCTCCGGCCCGACCAGGATGGCGGTGTTGAACCGGCGCGTGCGGACAATGCCGGTTTCGTCGGCTTCGCGCGTGAGTTCCGCATATCCCAGATGGAAGCCGATTCCGTAGCGCCGCGCCGCTTCGAACAACGGCGCCGTTTCCGCCGACGGCATCGCCGTTTCGAACCAGTGATCCGCCTCGGCGATGTCCGCGTGGTAATGCCTTGGGAAGAACGTAGTCAGCGCCAGTTCCGGGAACACGACCAGTTCCACGCCGCGCCGGTGCGCCCGTTCCAGCAGCCTGATCATGCGCGCAACCGCGGACGAGCGCGGCTCGGTCTTCTGGATCGGCCCGAGTTGCGCGGCAGCGACGGTGATGATGCGGGACAAATCACGACTCCTTCGCTGAAAGCAAGAACATGCCAGCTTCCCGCCGGTACGCAATCAACGCAGCTTGCCGTTCCGGTGGCGCGTCACTACGAAGCACGCCGCGGGGATGTGATCTTGCAGGCCGGGACGCCTCCGCTGCGGTTTTATTGCCTGCCAGGAGGGTGATGGAGGACGATTATGATCGAGCATGACGTCAGGGTCAGCCCTTCAAAGGCCAGCCTGAAGCGCGAGGACCAACTTGCCTGGAAGATTGCCGGCGTCGCCGCCGACAAGGTTGCAGTTCCCAGGGACGTCGCCGCGATGATCATCAATCGCATCATCGACAATGCCGCGGTGGCGATCGCATCGCTGAACCGCCGTGCCGTCGTCTCGGCCCGCGACATGGCGCTGGCGCGCCCGAACAAATCCGGCGCCTCGATCTTTGGCGTTCCGTCCGGCAAGCGGGTCTTCCCGGAATGGGCGGCCTGGGCGAATGGCGTGGCGGTGCGCGAGCTGGACATGCACGACACGTTCCTGGCCGCCGATTACTCGCACCCCGCCGACACCATTCCGCCGATACTCGCGGTGGCACAGACGAAGGAGAAGTCGGGCAGGGACCTGATCCGCGGCATCGCCACCGGCTATGAAATCCAGATCGACCTGACGCGCGCGATCTGCCTGCACGAGCACAAGATCGACCATATCGCGCATCTCTGCCCGGCGCAGGCCGCCGGCATCGGCACGCTGCTGGGCCTGAAGCAGGACATCATTTACCAGGCGGTGCAGCAGGCCGTGCATGTCAGCTTCACCACGCGGCAGTCGCGCAAGGGCGAGATCAGCTCCTGGAAAGCCTATGCGCCGGCACATGCCGGCAAGCTGGCGATCGAGGCGGTGGACCGCGTGATGCGCGGCGAAGGCGCGCCGAGCCCGATCTACGAAGGCGAGGACAGCGTCATCGCCTGGATGCTGAACGGTCCGCAGGCGCACTACGTGGTGCCGCTGCCGGCGCCGGGCGAGCCGAAGCGCGGCATCATGGACAGCTACACCAAGGAGCACAGCGGCGAGTACCAGTCGCAGGCGCTGATCGACCTCGCGTTCCGCATGCGGGAAAAGATCGGCGACTTCGACGCCGTCGAGAAGATCGTCATCCACACCAGCCATCACACGCACACCGTCATCGGCAGCGGCGCCAACGACCCGCAGAAGATGGATCCGAAGGCGAGCCGCGAAACGCTCGACCACTCGATCATGTACATCTTCGCGGTGGCGCTGCAGGACGGCACCTGGCACCACATCGACAGCTATGCGCCGAAGCGCGCGGCCCGCGCCGACACCGTGCGGCTGTGGCACAAGATCGAAACGACGGAAGACCCCGAGTGGACGCGCCGCTACCGCGCCACCGATCCGAACGAGCTGTCGTTCGGCGGCCGCGTCGAGATCTTCCTGCGCGACGGCAGCAAGCTGGAGGATGAGATGGCGGTCGCCAACGCGCACCCGCTCGGCGCCAGGCCGTTCGGTCGGGACGATTACATCCGCAAGTTCCAGGTCATGACGGATGGGATCATCACGCCGCGGGAGTCGAACCGTTTCCTGGAAGCGGTGCAGGAGCTGCCGCGCCTGCCGGCCGGCGACCTGCACCGGTTGAACGTCGCCGCGCCTGCCGGCACGCTGGAAGCCGGCAAGCCCGGCATTTTGTAAGAAGGAGGACTTCACTATGAGTGAGACAACAGAGGTTCCTGTCCGCGCGAAGAAAGGCGTCGCCCTGGCCGGCGTCACCGCGGGCAACACCGCGCTGTGCACGGTCGGACGGTCGGGTAACGACCTGCACTACCGTGGCTACGACATCCTGGACGTCGCCGACACCTGCGAGTTCGAGGAGATCGCGTATCTGCTGGTGCACGGCACGCTGCCGACGCGCGCCGAGCTGGAGGACTACAAGGCGAAGCTGAAGTCGATGCGCGGCCTGCCGATGGCGCTGCGGACGGCGCTGGAGGCGTTGCCGCCGTGCACGCATCCGATGGACGTCATGCGCACCGGCGTGTCCGTGCTGGGCTGCCTGCTGCCCGAGAAGGACGACCAGAACCCCGCCGGCGCCCGCGAGATCGCCGATCGGCTGATGGCGTCGCTGGGCTCGATGCTGATGTATTGGTACCATTACGCGCACAACGGCAAGCGCATCGAGGTCGAAACCGACGACGATTCCATCGGCGGCCACATCCTGCACCTGCTGCACGGCAAGCCGGCGTCGCCGCTGTTCGTGCGGGCGATGCACACCTCGCTGATCCTGTACGCCGAGCACGAGTTCAACGCCTCGACCTTTACCTGCCGCGTCGTCGCCGGCACGGGCGCGGACATGTATTCGGCGATCACCGCGGGCATCGGCGCGCTGCGCGGGCCGAAGCATGGCGGCGCGAACGAGGTCTCGTTCGAGATCCAGAATCGCTATGCCACGCCTGATGAAGCCGAGGCCGATATCCGCAGGCGGCTCGAGGCCAGGCAGGTGGTCATCGGCTTCGGCCATGCCGTCTATACCGTGGCCGATCCGCGGAACAAGGTGATCAAGGAAGTCGCGCGCCGGCTGTCGCAGAACGCCGGCTCGATGAAGCTGTTCGACGTTGCCGACCGCATCGAGAAGACGATGTGGGATGCGAAGAAGATGTTCGCCAACCTCGATTGGTTCAGCGCCATCAGCTACCACATGCTGGGCGTCCCGACGGCGATGTTCACCCCGTTGTTCGTCATTGCGCGCACGTCGGGCTGGGCGGCGCACGTGATGGAGCAGCGCGTGGACAACAAGCTGATCCGTCCTACGGCCAACTATACGGGGCCGGAGAATCTGAAGTTCATCCCGATCGAACATCGCGGCTGAAACGCTTTTTCCGGGCCGAACGAAGCCGCCGCGGCAGCGATGCCGCGGCGGTTTTGCTTTTTCGTCCGTCCCCGAAATGCTGCGCAAAGAAATTTTTTCGCCAAATAATCACTCTCCCTGTTGCTTTTCGTTGACATGTGTGCCGGGACAAGGAATAGCGGAATCTGTGTTCGCGAATCGATTCGCTGTTTTTGTTGGGCCGATCGATGCGCGGGGACGTTTAGCAGAAGGACGGTCAATGGACCGCGACCTTGGAAAGCCGCAGAAGAGTCAATCAAGCACGACGACACGTGCCGCACTGGGTCATGCGGACAGGCACGACGGAAGGCAGATCGTTGAAGCCTTCGTGCCGCACTCGACCCCGGTCCAACACCACGGTTGGCGTTCGTCCGGCCACGGCCATGCATTGACTGGTCTGCCGATGAAACAAACCACCGGTTGGATTCCGACATGACTCGCCCGACGGCTTCGTCCAAAGCGCATGACAACGACAGCAGGTTCAGAAAAGGAGTTGCACAGGTGAGCACTGACGACACCACCATTGAAACCCCGCGTGCCCAGCCAATGGCGATCCGGGCGGCGACGAAGAAGGCACCGGCGAAGAAGGCCGCTGCGAAGCCGGTTGCCAAGAAGGCTGCCGCAAAGCCGGCCGCGAAGAAGGCGGCTGCCAAGCCCGTCGCGAAGAAGGCTGCCGCCAAGACAACGGCGAAGAAGGCCGCTGCTCCGGCCAGGACCGCCGCGAAGGCGCCGGCGAAGAAAGCCGTTGCCAGGAAGGCCACCGCAAAGGCTCCGGCGAAGTCGACGGCAAAGAAGGCCGCTGCGCCGGCGGCAAAGCGTCCTGTCGGCCGTCCGGCCACCAAGAAGGCCGTTGCCGCCAAGCCGGTCGCCAAGCCCGCCACGCGGAAGGCTGCCGCCGCCAAGGCCCCGGTCGCGCAGAAGGCCGCCCGCAAGGTGACGCGCAAGCCGAAACTGGTTGCTGTCGCGACGCCCGCGCCCGAGCCGGCACCGATCGCCGCGAGCGAACCGCAGGAGTAATTGCATCCCGCGGATGCCATGAAAAAGGCGCCTCGCGGCGCCTTTTTCTTTTGTCGCGCACGGTAGCGTTTGCCTATCCGAACGTTGCCAGCAGATCATCCACCTGCGCGGCGGTCAGCAGCCGCGGCGCGTGCGCCCGCACCATCAGGAACAGCTTGGCTGCTTCTTCCAGTTCCTCGGCGGCATAGACGGCATCGGTCAGCGTCTTGCCCGAAACGACAGGGCCGTGGTTCGCCAGCAGCACCGCACGAGCATCGCGCGCCGCCGCATGGATCGCCGGCTCCATCGCCGGGTCGCCAGGCCGATAATACGGAACGACCGGCATCCGCCGTCCGACGCGCATGACGAAATACGGTGTCAGCGGTGGTATCGGCTGCGACGGATCGACATCCGGCAGGCATGATACGGCTGTCGCCTGCGTCGAATGAAGATGTACCACCGCGCCTGCATCTGTGCGTGCCTGGTAGAAGGCGCGGTGCATGAAGACTTCCTTCGACGGCTTGTCGCCGTCGACATGCCGAAAGTCCGCATCCAGCTTCGACAGCCGCTTCGGATCAAGCCGCCCAAGACTCGAATTGGTCGGCGTCATCAGGTAGCCGTCGGGCAGCCGCACGCTGATGTTGCCGGCGCTGCCGACGGAAAAGCCGCGCGCGAACAGGCTCGCGGCCAGTTCGCACAACAGCTGTCTGGTCTCCTGCTCGTCCATGGCTCAGCCTTCCAGCACGCGGAACGCTTTCAGGAAGAAATCGGTTGCACCGAAGTTGCCCGATTTCAGCGCGAGCAACAGGTCGGGGCCGCTGCCGGATGCGTAGGTCCAGGGCACGCCCGGATCGATCTCGCCGCCGATACGCAGCGACCGCACGCCGAGCCGCCCGACGACCGCGCCGGACGTTTCGCCACCGGCAACGACCATCCGGCGCACGCCACGTTCGACAAGACCGGCGGCGATGCGGGCGACGGCATCCTCAATCAGCGTGCCCGCCTGCTCGCGGCCGAGGCGGGACTGCAGCAGCGTCACGCGGTCCGGCGGCGCGGACGCGGCGATCACCACCGGCTTATCGCTGATTTTGTCCGCCGCCCAGCGCAGCGCCGCGTCGCTCAGCGCGGCGGCATCCGGCGTTGCCAGGGCGTCGAGGTCGAACACCGGCAGGTGGTTGCGCGCGTAGCCAAGCTGCGCCAGCGTCGCGCGCGAGCAGGAGCCCGCGACGACCGCGCAGGCGCCTTCCAAGGGGGGCAGGGCGGCGGGATTGGTTTCAGCCGACAGCAGCCCCGCGCGGCGGAAATTGTCCGGCAGGCCCATCGCCACGCCCGATCCGCCGGTGATGAGCGCGTGGCTCGCGGCGGCCTGGCCGATGGCCATCAGGTGCGCGTCGGTGATGGCGTCGACGATGGCGTAGCGGCGGCCCTGTTCCTTCAGGCGGGTCATCGCGTCGCGGATCGCGGCCGCGCCCTGGTCGACGGTGGCGAAAGCCACCAGACCGACGGCGCCGTCGGTCTGGCGCGACAGCACGCGCACCAGGTTGGCGTCGGTCATTGGCGTCAATGGATGATGCTCCATGCCGCTTTCGTTCAGCAGGACGCTGCCGACGAACAGATGGCCCTGGTAGACGGTGCGGGCGTTGGTCGGGAACGCCGGGCAGGCGAGGGCGAAGCCGCAGCCGAGCGCGGCGACCAGCGCATCCGCCACCGGCCCGATGTTGCCCTGCTCGGTGCTGTCGAAGGTCGAGCAGTATTTGAAGAAGTAGCGTTGCGCGCCGGCCGCCTGCAGCCACTTCAGCGCGGCGAGCGACTCGTCGACCGCCTGCCGCACCGGCGCGGTGCGCGATTTCAGCGCCACCACGACCGCATCGGCATCCGGCGGCGCCTGGTCCGCCGAGGGCACGCCAATCACCTGGACGGTGCGCATGCCGCCGCGGACCAGCATGGAACAAAGATCGGTTGCGCCGGTGAAGTCATCGGCGATCGCACCCAGCAGCATGACTGGTTCCTCCTGTGTGTGTCGTTGTTCGGCGGGCCGAGGCCCATAGGCGATAACGCGGGGCTTGATGCAGAATAACCGCTCCCATTGTGGCACGGACGCTTTAGCCGTCATGGTGGCTACCCGGGACAAGCCCGGGCACAGGCTCCGGCGGATCGGTTGTTTCGCCCCGGGCCCTCAGGCGGTCGGGCGCGGCGAACTGCCCATGTCGTCATGGCGGCTAAGGCATGCCCCCCGGCGCAGGCTACCACATGCACAGATCCCGGAAACGGTCTGCCGCGGCCCGGGCCCCATCGTCATGGCCAGCATGCCGCCGCCTGCCGCGATCAGGCGCGTGACACCGGGCCGGACGGCGACGGGAACCCAGGTATCTTGGCGGCTTGGCGTTGAACAGGAACGGTGCCACCGCGCCCGGCGCTGACGGGTGCGCTGCGCCGCTGGCCCGTGCGGCTGGTTCCACCGATAAAACGCCAAGACGCCAAGATACCCTACGCAATGCACACATCTCGGAAGCGGTCCGCCGCGGCGTTTCCCTTTCGTCATGGCCCGGCTCGTCCGGGCCACCTGTCGCGGCACACGTGCTGGAATAGGTGGCCCGGACGAGCCGGGCCATGACGATGGGGGAACGCTCTCGGCCGTGAGGCAAGTACTTGGTTTTACGGTCATTTCCGACTCGTTTCCGGGATGTGTGCATCCCGTAGCAAGATACCGGGGCACGCGTCACTGTGGGGGTGTGGCGGCCTGTCATCCTCTTGGTCGCCTCATGCCGATCTGTACCGCTGCGGAATCGGTACGAAGGCACTCCTGCGGTATCCGGCCAAGGCGGCCCGGGCTGTTCCCGGGATGTGTGCATGCCGTAGCGGCGCAGGCCGCCATCGATGCCTTTGTCTGGTTCGGCACCGCAAGGCGTGGGTACCGGGCCTCCGCCCCATAGGCGTTATCGATCCGGCCTTCATTATCCTGGCCATGACAGAAGGCACGGTGATCAACGCACAGCCATCGCGGCCGCAGGCCACCGGAATCCCTTCTCTGCGTGCTCTGCGCGCCGCTCTGCGGTCTCTGCGTTGCAAAAATGCGGTGCCGCCACAAAGAGCGGCGTTGCCGGTGAGTCGCCCGGCCATCAACGCCGGTGGCGCCCCGGCCACCGCAATTCAACGCAGAGCGCGCAGAGCCGATTGTGTTGCGGCCTGCGGTCGCGACGGCTCAAACGCGACCGGGCTGTTCCTGTTGCAACGCGCGGTCTGGCATTCAGGACAATGAGGGACGAAGCCATAAAATATGGGCACAGGCGATGTGAGTGCATTGTCGTCATGATGGCTACCCGGGACAAGCCGGAGCACAGGCTCCGGGCCGCCATCCACGCCTTGCGATGCCGATATCAGCAGAAGGCGTGGATGGTGGGCCTTCGCCCACCACGGCGTTGGGGCAGCGACCGTGCCGCCCGACCGCGAAGCCAGCGCCTATGAGGCCGAAGCCAGGATGTCCGCCAGACGTTTCACCTGCTCCTCCCACGACGGCAGGGTGCGCCCGGATTGCCAGGCGACCTCGCTCATGCCGTGGCGCAGGGCGGTGTCGAAGATCAGCCGCCGCATGGCTTTCGACAGTTGCTCGGCATCGCCGGGCGCGGCGACGACGCCCGCGTCCGGCGCGACCAGCGTCGCCACCGCGCCGACATTGGTGACGGCGACGGGCAGGCCACGCCGCAGGGCTTCGGCGATCGCCACGCCGTAGCCCTCGAAATGCGAGGCCAGCGCGAACACGTCGGCCTGCTGCCACAGTGCCTCGTCCGGTTCCTCGACGAAATGGACGCAGCGGGCGACGTGCAGTTTCTCGGCCAGCGCGTGCAGGCCGTTGGCGTGAACCGGATCGCGGCGGGGGTCGCCGGCGATGGTCAGGCACCAGTCCAGGTCGAACAGCCGGCTCAGCGCGCGCAGCAGCACATCATGTCCCTTGCGCGGGATCAGCGCGCCGACCGACAGGATCTGGCGGGTGGGCCCGGAGGAGCCGGTGCTGCGCGGCAGGTCGTCGATACCGGGCGTGACGACCGTCATCGGCTCATGCGACACGCCGTATTCCCGCGCCAGCCGATCGGCTGTGGGTTCGCTTGTCACCACGAGGCGCGGGACGGCGCGGAACATTGCCGCCTCTATGGTGTGCAGGCGCAGGCGGGTTTCCTCGGCCAGGCCGGTTTCCAGTGAAACCGGATGGTGGATCAGCGCGGTGACGCGGTGCAGTGGCAGACCGTCGAACGCCGGCAGCGCCAGGCCGTCGACCAGCGGCAGGGCGCCGTCGGGCATGGCGGCCCAGGCGGTGCGGGCGGCGTAGATCGCGGCCTGGTCGGGATTGGGGAAGCGGCCGTCCAGCTCGAAGATCTGCACCGCATGGCCCAGGTCGCGCAGGCCCTCGGCCATGCGGCGGTCATACAGGTAGTTGCCGGAAACGGTGGCGATGGGGCCGGGGACGAACAGACTGACATGCATGCCGCGAGTCTGACCAATCCGGCCGGCGCTGTCACCCGGTTTGAAACCGCGCGCGGCATCGGCCAGACTGGGGGACTTCGATCATGGAGTCCCTGATGCCAGCCCCAGCGCCGCCGGCCGTCGCCGCCGTTCTTGACTATGCCGATGCCAACCTGGCCGCCTCACGCGAGACGCTGTTCGAGCTGCTGAGCATCCCGTCGATCAGCGCGCAGCCGGCGCACCAGGCGGATTGCGTGCGGGCGGCGGGATGGTGGCGCCACCAGTTGGCCGGGCTCGGTTTCACCGCCACGGTCAATCCGACCGCGGGGCATCCGATCGTCGTCGGCCATTTCGCCGGACCGGTGGACTACGCGGGGCCGCACATCCTGTTCTATGGCCATTACGACGTGCAGCCGGTCGATCCCGTGTCGCTGTGGCACAGCCCGCCGTTCGAGCCGCAGTACGCCGACGGCCCGCACGGCAAGCGCTACGTGGCGCGGGGCGCGGTGGACGACAAAGGCCGGACGGTGATGTTCCTGCAGGCGCTGCGGGCCTGGCATGAAGCCGGCGGCGGCATCCCGGCGCGGATCACCGTGCTGATCGAGGGCGAGGAGGAAGTCGGCTCCGTCAACCTCGATGCGTTCCTGAGCGGGCACAAGGCGGCGCTGGCGGCCGACATGGCGCTGATCAGCGACACCGGGATGTGGGACATCGACACGCCCGCCATCACGACGCGGCTGCGCGGCATGACCTATGCCGAGGTGACGCTGACGGCGGCGAACCGCGATTTGCACTCCGGCCTGTATGGCGGCTCGGCGCTGAACCCGATCAACGCGCTGACGAAGATCCTGGGGGACCTGCACGACGCGGACGGGCGCATCCAGCTGCCGGGCTTCTACGACAAGGTCGCGCCGGTTTCGAACGCGCAGCGGGCGCAGTGGGACGCGCTGGGCTTCGACGAGGCGGCGTTCCTGGGCGGCATCGGCCTGGCGCAGCCGGTGGGGGAGCGTGGCTACGGCGCGCTGGAGCGGCTGTGGGCGCGGCCGACGGCCGACATCAACGGCATCTGGGGCGGCTATACCGGGGCGGGCAGCAAGACGGTGATCGCCTCGGAGGCGTCGGCGAAGGTGTCGTTCCGGCTGGTGCCGAACCAGGACCCGGACGACGTGATGGCGCAGTTCAGGCAGTTCGTCACCGACCGCCTGCCGCCGGGCGCGACGGCGACCTTCGCGGCGTTCTCGCGTGCGCCGGGAATCGAGGTGAACGTCGATTCCCCCCACGTCCGCGCCGCCCTGGCGGCCCTGGAGGCGGAGTACGGCCGGCCGGCGGTGATGGTGGGCAGCGGCGGCTCGATCCCGGTGGTGACGGCGCTGCGGACGATCCTGGGGCTGGATTCGCTGCTGATGGGCTTCGGGCTGGACGACGACCAGGTGCATAGCCCGAACGAGAAGTTCGAGGAGGGGTGTTTCCACCACGGCATCCGCTCGCATGTGCGGCTGCTGGCGAAGCTGGCGGGCGGGTAGGCGTTACAGATCCGGCCGTGGTGGTTCGGCGTGGTGCGTCCCTGGCGGGGGTAGCGTGGTTGATGGCGTATTTCTGTTCGCACAGAGACGAAGCCGAGGGGGATGGAGGGCCACAGGGGATCGGGGGACGTCGCGCGGCCCGGTGCGGATGACGCTGTCGTGGCAGGCGGCTTTACCGATCCTGTGAAAGAGGAATCCGGTCAAGCAGGCTCTCAAACGAACGAGGCCGGCTCAATAAGCGCCAGGCGGCGTCACTTTGCGCTGGTCCCAGTCGACCAACCCGTGGTCCCTGACGACCTCGGCTGCGCCCGGTCCGGCGGGATCGCAGAAGACCACGATGTTGGGCCACTCCGACCGCGCGCTCGGCACGATCAGGCCGTCGCGGCCAATAAAGTGCGCGGCTTCCGCGATTTCCTGGGTGCGCGGATATTCCTGCTCACGTTCGGCGTGGGACATCTGCCCGAAGGTTTCGATACGCAAGCCGAGTGCAGCGAGATCTTCCGGGGAGGCAAAGCGCAGGCAGCACGACAGCGTTATGCTGAGTTCAAACAGCCGGTAGCGCACCTGGGAGGGGAATACTGGCTGCCCGCGTCTCAGGTGGAAATACATTTCGGCAATGGCACCATCGGCGTTCGAGGATGTGTACAGGACGTCGAAGGTCCGGTCATCCCACCGATTGTCCCACCGGCCGCCAACGGCGCTGCATTGCCGCGGATTGCGGCCGTCGCGAACGACGCGCCACGCGGTGCCGCTGAATGGCTCCGGCGGAACAGCTTCGAGCGAATCCAGCAGGCGCTGATCGCGGGCCGGGCGCATGGCCATCGGTCAAAGATACGCGTCTGCATCCAGACGATCGAGGACGCGCAGCACGTCCTCCGAACGGTTCTGATTGATGAGGTCAATGGCCCGTGTCCCACCGAGTTGCGGATGACGCGCGTAGAGCCACGTCCTGATCTCGTTGGCCGTGTAATACTCCCGCAACCGGCCGACGATGTAGTGCAGGTCCGACAGCACGAGTTGCGTGCCTGGCTGCGGCCTGACCGTCCCTGACTTCCAGCGGGAAACGGTTGCCTTTGAGACATCGGTGATATTGGCGAGATCGGTGCCGCTGAGGCCGCCTTCGTCGCTCAGGTCGTCAATGAATCGGGCAATGGCGCCGGATTTGGCGTTCATGACCTGTCTTCTTCCGTTGTTGGTTGAACGCGCATTCCACACCTGATTCCTCATTGCCGATTAACCGGGCCGATCACCCGGTTAACCGGGCCGATCACCCGGAAAGCATCCCGCCGTCCGTCTGTGCGAGGATTATCCGGATGCTCACATCGTCCGACGTGGCAGGCGGGCGACTGCGGCGATCGCAGCCACAGGTGAAATGCCATCATTGCAGCCGAGGGGAATTAACATTTCTGTTTCAGAGAGCCTATATCATGAAACATGAATGTCGTCAACGAATTGGACTGACCGTTCCTCCCGATGGCCAGCCCAAGGTGTGGACCCTGGACAATGGCCGAGGACAATGGCCGACAGCGATGCCGTGCCGCACAAAGACCTTGCAATCCCCGCCGGCTTCCCCGATATCAGTCGGGTCTTTCCGTGATGGCGTGATTGGCGGGTCCTCTCCGGCCCGTATTTCCGGAAAAATTCCATCTGAAAACCCTTCGCCCCCAACTGATCGCGCGGGGTGGCGAACCATCAGGTGCCTGCCGTTCGATCAACCGGGCGGGCGCTGGAGCAAACCTGTACTCGTGACCCATCCTACCTTCCCGGCACTCGGCCTGGCCGAACCGCTGTTGCGTGCGCTTGAAGCCCGTAAGTTCCTGGTCCCGACGCCGATCCAGGCCGACTCGATCCCGGCGCTGCTCGACGGCAAGGACCTGCTGGGCATCGCGCAGACCGGCAGCGGCAAGACCGCCGCCTTCACCTTGCCGATGCTGCAGCATCTCGCCGCCCACCATGTGCGGCCCGCGCCGTTCGTCACCCGCGCCCTGATCCTGGCGCCGACGCGCGAGCTGGCCCTGCAGATCGACGAGACCGCCCGGGCGCTGAGTCAGCACGTCCGCCTGCGCACGGTCGTGATCATCGGCGGCGCCAGCCGCTTCAAGCAGGTCGAGGCGATGCGCCGCGGCGCCGACATCGTCATCGGCACCCCCGGCCGCGTCTGCGACCTGATGCAGACCCGCGAGCTGCAGCTCGGCGCGGTGACCCACTTCGTCCTGGACGAAGCGGACCGGATGCTTGACCTCGGCTTCATCAAGGACATCCGCCGCATTGTCTCCGCCCTGCCGCCGCGGCGGCAGTCCTGCCTGTTCTCGGCCACGATGCCGAACGAGGTCGCCGGCCTGGCCAACAGCCTGCTGCGCGACCCGGTGCGGGTGGAGATCGCCCGCAAGGAGGAAACCGCGCCGAAGATCGAGCAGTTCGTCCACCACCTGGCGCAGAGCGGCAAGCAGTCGCTGCTGCTGTCGATGCTGGGCGACGACGCGCTGTCGAGGGTCATCGTGTTCACCCGCACCAAGCACGGCGCCAACAAGGTCGCCGGCGTGCTGGAGAACGCCGGCATCCAGGTCAACGCGATCCACGGCAACAAGAGCCAGCCGCAGCGTGAGAAGGCGCTGCGGGAATTCCGCACCGGCCGCGCCCGCGTGCTGGTCGCTACCGACATCGCCGCGCGCGGCATCGACGTGACCGGCGTGTCGCACGTGATCAACTTCGACCTGCCGGCCGAGCCGGAGAGCTACGTCCACCGCATCGGCCGCACCGCGCGCGCCGGCGCCGCGGGCGTGGCGATCTCCTTCTGCGATCCGTCGGAGCGCGGCACGCTGCGCCAGATCGAGCGGCAGATGAAGCAGACGATCGCCGTCGTCGGCGAGGCGCCGCCGCCGATGGCGCACCAGCCGAAGCGTCCGTCGGCGCCGGGTCAGGCGAAGCGCCGCCGCGCCAACGACCGCAACCGGAGCATGCGCTCCGCGGCGTAAATGACCACGCTGTTCATCGACGGCGACGCCTGCCCGGTGCGCGACGAGGCTTGTCGCGTCGCGCACCGCCACGGCGTGCCGGTGGTGGTGGTGGCGAACGGCTCGCGTCCGATGCGCCGGAGTGAATGGCCGAACGTCACCATGGTCACCGTCGCGGCCGGGGCCGACGTCGCCGACGACTGGATCGCCGGGCGCATCGGCGGCGCGGATGTCTGCGTCACCAACGACATCCCGCTGGCCGCGCGCTGCCTGGCGACGGGCGCGCGCGCCCTGTCCGCGAACGGCAGGGTCTGGACGCCCGACAACATCGGCAACGCCCTGGCGGGCCGCGAGATCGGCCGGCACCTGCGGGAGATCGGGTTGAACACCGGCGGCCCGGCGCCCATGGGCAAGCGGGACCGCTCGCAGTTCCTCAACAGCCTCGATACGCTGCTGACCGCGGCCCGGCGGCCCCGGCCACCAATGGCGCGACCGCCGTAGCCTGCGTCGTGACCGGTCGGGTCCTCGATCAAGCGGATCAGGTTGGCCAGCCGGCGGCGTCGGCACCGCGATTGCGGGTCTGGCAAGAGGCCCGTTGTCCCATCGTCATGGCCGGGCGTGTCAGGATAGGGCGTCCGGCGGAGCAAGGGCTTCTCCCTCACCGGCATGGCTGGGCGTGTCCCTACCGCATGCACACATCCTGGAAACAATCGCAGAAGCAAGCGCCCGCCAATGCCCGGGAACATTGCCGCCGTCGCGGCCCTGCGTTTGCCCGGCAAGCTACCGGCCGAGGATGCGCTGGACCACGTCGCCGTGGCACGACCCGCACATCGGGCGTGGGGCATCGTGCCCACCGGGATGGGGCTACGGCGGTCGTACATATCCGGAACAATCTGGCTTCGAGGCACCAGAACAAGGATGCATCGCGTGTCATCCTTGTCCCCGTACCGCTCGCCGGAGGTTCAGTCTCCATCCCCGTGGCCCGTCTGTTTGAGCGGCATCGGGATCGGCCGTCGTTTTCGTTGAGTCGAGGCGGCGCCGGTGTGTGGATGGCCGATCGGATTTCAACACGGCCGGATCAACCGGCACGGACGTTTCCGGGTGGCGAGCGGCACCAGAGCCTCCAGGACCGACTCCATTGCCGCGGGGCAGGCTGATGCAGTCAATAAGCGTTGTGAAAACTCATTCCGAAGATGTACGACCGCCGTAGCGGGATGGGGTGGGGGTGGATTTGTCTCCGCGATCAAGCGAACACGGAGTTCCACGGTGTTGGCACGGAGT
Source organism: Rhodopila globiformis (assembly GCF_002937115.1). Classification (GTDB taxonomy): domain Bacteria; phylum Pseudomonadota; class Alphaproteobacteria; order Acetobacterales; family Acetobacteraceae; genus Rhodopila; species Rhodopila globiformis. Next base: position 24,007 of record NZ_NHRY01000034.1, read on the forward strand.
TCCGCAGAGGAAGAGAATATTGCGCTTCGCGCGAAGCGCATGAAATCATCGGATGCCGCCAAGGCCCGAGTTTGCGGTGCACAGGCACACGGCGGGAATTTGTATGACGTTTCAGTGACCTGGTTTTGTTACAGCATCGACTGCTTCTTGGACACGTGTGTCTATGGATGGTCTACAGCCTGCGGAACGGTGTCTCGGGCAAGGAGATGCGAAGGAAAAAATTGGCCGTGGCCTGCGAGGTGTCAGCTTCTCAAGGACAACAAGTTGCAAAGACGCAAGTTTAGCGTGTGCAGTGCCGTTGCTCGTGGCCTATGACGGGGTGTTTGGAAAAGTTGAGGTTTTTGGCGGAATTCGATTCGTGTGTGCCCTGTCCATGTGTTGCTTGTTCTCACGCGCCAAGCCAATCAATGCCTTATGACCTCGTGTGCCTGGTGACCGCGAACGCAGGCAAGGGGGCAACCATGTTGCGGGCGCCTCGGAAGACTCTGCGGAACTCCGTGCCAACACCGTGGAACTCCGTGTTCGCTTGATTGCTGCGGGTGAAACCCGCACCGGCCGTGACGGCATGGGTCACGGCCGCGGCGGACCGTTTCCAAGATCTGTGCATCCTGTAGGGCTTGTCCCGGTCATCCACCCCCCACCGTCGAAGCGCAGATGGCCGGGACACGCCCGGCCATGACGATGGGGCAACGACGGCGGCACTCGCCCGCCGCACACTCCGTCATGGTGGCGCCGACGCGGCGTGTCGGGCCCGTCGCAAACAGGACGCCCGAAGCCGTTCCTTCAATCAGGACGATATCTCAACCTGCGTGCGGTTCGCTGGTCGAGGTGGCACATAGTCCTGCCCTGTGCGGCCCATCGGCCATTGTGCCCGGATGCACTGCGGACCCGCTTGCCGTCCAGGCCAATCCGGCCGCGGCGTTGCGTGGTCCCATGGCCGACACCATCGACGTGCTCGCCCGGGCCGCGATCCGCAGGGCCAGGGGCGGGGAGGAATGATCCGGTTCAGGCCGAAGCCGGCACGCTCGGCTTCGGGTCGGGCCGCGGACCCGCCTTGGTCGGGTCGAACGGCACCTCGACGTCGATCTCCAGCGTCGAGACCGAGGCGCCACGGTCCATCTTGATCTGCACCGCCTCCCGCTCCACCGTGATGTGCTTGGCGATCACCGCCAGGATCTCCTCCTGCAGCGTCGCCAGCAGGTCGGACTTGCCGATGACGCTGCGCTCGTGCGCCAGCAGCACCTGCAGGCGGTCGCGGGCGACCGGCGCGGAACTGCTCTTGCGGAACAGGCTCATCAGGTTCATGCGACTCTCCTGCCGAACAGACGTCCGATAAGGCCTTTGCGGTCGAGCGGGACGACGACGTCGACCTCTTCGCCCTTCAGGCGGCGGGCGGCATCGAAGTAGGCGCGGGCCGGGGCGCTGTCCGGATTGTTCAGCGTCACCGGGGAACCCATGTTGGACGCGCGGAGGACTTCCTCGCTTTCCGGAATGATCCCGAGCAGCGGGATCGACAGGATCTCCAGGACGTCGTCCACCTTGAGCATTTCGTTGCGCGTCGCCCGGTTGGGGTCGTAGCGGGTGACCAGCAGGTGCTTTTCCACCTGTTCGCTGCGCTCCGCCTTCAGCGTCTTCGAATCCAGCATGCCGATGATGCGGTCGGAGTCGCGGACCGACGACACCTCGGGATTGGTGACGACGATGGCGACGTCGGCGTTGCGCATGGCGAGCAGGGCGCCGCGCTCGATCCCGGCGGGGCTGTCGCAGATCACCCAGTCGAATTTTTCCCGCGCCTCGGCGACGACCTTGTCCACGCCTTCGTTGGTCAGGGCATCCTTGTCGCGGGTCTGCGAGGCCGGCAGCAGCGACAGCGTGTCGATGCGCTTGTCGCGGATCAGCGCCTGCGCCAGCTTGGCGTCGCCCTGCACCACGTTGATCAGGTCGAACACCACGCGGCGTTCCGCCCCCATCACCAGGTCGAGGTTGCGCAGCCCGACGTCGAAATCGATGACCACGACGTTCTCGCCGCTGCGGGCCAGAGCGGCGCCCAGGGCGGCGGTCGAGGTCGTCTTGCCGACACCGCCTTTGCCGGACGTTACCACCAGGACCTTGCCCATACGCGTTCCCCTTTATTCCAGAACCGAGATTTTCATCTGATCGTTTTCGAGCCAGGCCTGCACCGGTTTGCCGAGGATCCGCGCGGGCATGTCGTCCGCCGTCTGGTAGACGCCGTCGATCGACAGCAGCTCCGCCTGCAGCTTGCTGCAGAAGATCCGCGCGTTGGCATTGCCCGCCAGTCCGGCGATGGCCCGGCCGCGTAACGTTCCGTAGACGTGCACCGATCCGCCCGCCATCACCTCGGCGCCCGAGGCGACCGAGCCCAGGATGGTGATGTCGCCGCGCTCGAACACCACGGACTGCCCGGAGCGCACCGGCTGGTCGATCAGCAGCGTGTTGGCGTCCGCATGGGCGTGCGGCTCGACATGCGGCGCGGCGCCCGGCATGGCGGCCTGGGGGGCGGCCTGGGGGGCGGCCTGGGCGGCGACATGA
>NZ_NHRY01000035.1 GCF_002937115.1 Rhodopila globiformis
GCCTGCACCTGATCACCGGCATCCGGCGCAATATGCGCAACCAGCTGATGCCGCTGGTCGACAAGCGTATGCTGCGAGGGCGCTTCGTCATCGAGACCGTGTTCGACATCCTCAAATGCCAGATGGGGCTTGAGCACTCACGTCACAGATCGCCCATGAATGCCATGGTCCATATCCTGTCCTGTCTCGTCGCCTACGCCTACAGACCCGGCAAGCCGTCGATCTTGCGCAAAGGCAAAAAGCTCGAGGCTTATCCATAGTTCGGGTTAAAAGACCTTCTGGTGAAGCGTGGGTACGGTCTGCGGCTGGGCCAGGACATCTTCGTCCGATGCGCGCTGTTCGAGGAGGCGTGCCCCGACATCCTTGTACATGTTCAGAAGAAAGGGACTGCGCACCGGTCGCTGTTCTTTCTCGACCAATACGGTTGGAGCGACGTCAGGCTGAGCACGATCCGCACCATCCTCGGCACACTCAGGAACCCGGAGATCCTGCTGACTTTCGCCGTGGATGCGCTCATCGACTTCCTGTCAGAAAAGACCGGAGAGGCGCAGGCGCTCCTAAACGTCGAGCTCGCCCGCGAGGACGTTCGTGAGCTGATGAGCCTGAAGAACGGTGAGGGCTGGCGTTATCTTATTCAGAACGGACTCTACCGTCATGTCCAGGCGCGCACAGGATCGCGCTTTTACACCCCCTTTTTCATCCACTCAGTCGAGGCGCATCGTTCCTATTGGCTGCTGCATCTCTCGAACCATCGTCAGGCTCGGGACGAGATGGGCAAGCTGCATTGGCGCCTCAATAACCGGTTCCGGCACCACGGCGGCGCGGGGTTCCACGCCCTCGGCTTCGATCCGTCATGCGACCTGCGCCAACGGCTACTCACCTTCATGTTCGACGATGATGCCTTAAGGCGGTCGGAGGCGGTGGTTCTCGAGCAGTTGCCGCCCATGATCCATGCTGCCAACCGGAATGGTGAGGATCTTGCGGTCGAGACGCTCTTCGCCGGCAACTGCAACGAGACGCCCGTCACCTCGGATATTCTCTGCCGCCAACTCGTGCTACTGCGTGACGAGGGCGAGATCCTCATCAAAGGCGAGGACGGGTCACTGAAACCTCGGGCGAAGACAATTGGTTGGGGTGACCGCCTTGTCCTGCCGCGCGAGCGGTCACTGTTCAGTCGGCTCGGCTGGTGATGCTCGGTGTCGCGCCTCGGTTCACCCGCAACGGGCTAGGAGTTGTGCTGGGAAGCGTTTTCGAGGGGAGATTAGAGCGGACACCTTGCCTGCTGACCACGGCTCCTCGGGGTCGCCAGCTCTTGATGGTCTGCGATATAGGTGGCAGCCAGAAGGAGCAGCCGTTCGAGACCTTCGGGTTCCTCATTTTCGATCTTGATTGCAATCCTCACTGGCTGAATGGGCAGGCGGCTTTTCGGCGCAACGCGCTCATTCAAAGACGTCGTATGGCCTTCAAGGCCCTGAACGACGGCCTCCGTCGGCGCTCGCTCGTGCCCTTCCTAACGCTTGCTGAGGTGCTGAACGGTGTGCTGGTCACCTTCGCTGTCCATAAAGTCGACCGACCAATCATGGGCGACGGCGGTGCCACGCATGAGGAGTTGGCTCCCTTATGGAAGCCGGCGGTAATCAATCGATTAATGTGGGTGATTTACTTGGGTGCCTTCCTCGTCAGCGGGTTCTCGCCAGTTGGACAGGATGTTATGTTCATAATCAATGAGGACGAGATCGCAGCTAACGTGCCGCAGCTGACGAAGCTGACCGATCTATTTGCCCGAGCTGTGAGCAATCAACAGGGGCCGATGAGGGGCCATCTTCGCTGCGGCACGACCAAGTCGGACGATGGCAGCCTTGCGCTTGAAGATCTCGCGGCGCTACCGGATCTGACAGCCGGAGCAGTTGCCGAGTTTGTTGCGGCTTTGGCGCTCAAGGGAGCCGGACCTCTATCGCCGCTTCTCCAGAAGCTGCCTTCCGGCGTAAGCTGGAAAACACGCCAAATAATACCGTGGGCTTTGGCTTCCGGCGGATCCCTTGAGCGCTTTGTGTGCTTGATCGACAGTGTTCCAGGTTCTCAAAAGTGGCGGGCTACCATCCCTCGATGGTTCACCGTGCCCGATCTGATCAAGTCGGGATCTTTGCTCCAGACGGCCTGAGCGGGGAGCGAGATAAGCCGAACTGCATTGTTGGTACACTCGCCCATTCGCGTCCCCCGCCGGCCGCCCACCTCAAACCCCCAGCCGCTTCGCCAGCCGATGAACCCCCAGCAGCACGCCAATACCAACCGCTGCCCAGAACGCGTCCCGGTGGCGGCTGGTGAACATCTCCATGCTCTCCGACCGCGCCTGCCGATCGAACCGGCCGTGCGCGCCGTACGGCCCCGGAACCGGCTCGAACAGGTTGCCGGGCGCGGCGGGGTCGTTCGGCTCGTCGGTCAGCTGCCCGGTGTAGCCCGCTTTCGCCAGATAGCGGTCGATCAGCCCGGGCGCGATCCGGTTCGCCAGGATCGCCTTCACCGTCGGAAAGCCGACCCAGATCTGCCGGCGGGGGTTGAAGGCGCCGAAATGGATGGCGCGGGCGGCCACTTCCGGCTGGAATATCGGCGGCACCGGCTGCGCCTTGTGGCCCATCTTGTTGCGCGCCCAGTCGAACTGCGGCGTGTTTACCGCCGGCAGGTCCACCTCGGTCAGCGTCACCGCCACCTTGTCGTGGTACAACTCTGACCGCAACGAATTCACGAAGCCGCGGATCGCGAACTTGGCGCCGCAATACACCGATTGCAGCGGCACCGAGCGGTACCCCAGCGCGGACCCGACACAGACGATCGACCCGTGATTGCGGGGGCGCATGTATTTCAGCGCCGCCATGATGCCGTGCACCTGGCCGAGATAGGTCACCCTCGTGCCGCGCTCGATTTCCTCGGCGGCCAACTGGCTCACCGGCGCGAACACCGTCGCCATCGCCACGTTCACCCAGACATCCATCGGCCCGAGTTCCCGCTCGACCTGGTCCGCCGCCGCCTCCACCGCCTTCGCATCCGCCACGTCCGTGGGGATCGGCAGCACCCGGACGCCGAACCGGCGCAACTCGGTGGCGGCGGTCTCCAGCCGGTCACGGTCGCGCGACAGCAGCGCGAGGTCGCAGCCGTGCCGCGCGAATTCGGTTGCCGTGGCCCGGCCGACGCCGGCGCCCGCGCCGGTGATCACTACGATTGTCGCCATGTCCTGCTCCTGGATCCGTTGATCCAACGCGCGGGAGGGCGTGGCGTTTCATGCCGGCTGCCCTTGCGCGTGGTCGTTGGGGCAGGGGCTTGCCCGGTGGCATGGCGTCTGCCTGGGACGAGTCCGGGCACGAGGCTGCGCGCCGCTACACACCGCCTGCGGTGCTGAGACAGACAAGGCGTGAATGACGGGCCTGCGCCGCATGCGTGTCAGGATAAGCGGACTGGCGGAGGAAGGGCTTCTCCCTCACCGTCATGGCCAGGCGCCAAATCCTTCTCCACCCGTCCCTCTGTCCTGATACGCATGCGCCTGCGCCCGCCACGACGAGGGGGAACGGCCGTTGGGATCACGCCACCAGGCAGCCCAGAAGCGTGTCCAGGCGGATGCGGCCCTCCGGGGTCGCCTGCAACCGGTCGGAGGTTAAAACCAGGTAGCCTTCCTCCAGGCATTGCGCCAGGACGGCGGCGTCGACGGACTGCGCCAGGGTGCGGCCGGTGCGGGCTTCGAACCGGCGCAGGTCGATTCCCTCGGCCAGCCGCAGGCCCATCAGCAGCGCCTCGCGCGCCCGTTCTTCCGCAGCGATCGGCGCATCGTCGGTCGTGCCGTGGCCGGATTGTTCGACCCGCTCGGCCCAGGGCTCCGGCGCGCGGTGGCGGCGGGTGGCGCGCAGCGTGCCGTCCACCGTGACGCGGCCGTGCGCGCCGGGGCCGATGCCGGCGTAGTCCTGGTAGCGCCAGTACGCCAGGTTGTGGCGGCTTTCCTCGCCGGGCCGGGCGTAGTTGGAGATTTCGTAGGCCAGCAGGCCGGCGCGGGCGCATTCCTCGCCGGTGGCGTCATACAGGGCGGCGGCGGTGTCCTCGTCCGGCAGGATCAGGCGGCCCTGGCGGTGCAGCGCCTCGAACGGCGTGGCGGCCTCGATCGTCAGTTGGTACAGCGACAGGTGATCGTCCGCGATGGCCAGAGCGGCGCGCAGTTCCGCCCGCCAGGATGGCAGGTCCTGGCCGGGGCGGGCGTAGATCAGGTCGAACGACACGCGCGGGAACAGGCGCCGCGCCAGGGCCAGCGCCGCCACCGCCTCCCGCGCCGAGTGCCGCCGGCCGAGCGTGGCCAGGGCGGCGTCATCCAGGCTCTGGATGCCGATGGAGACGCGGTTGACGCCGGCGGCGCGGAAATCGGCCAGCCGCCCGGCCTCGATGCTGGTGGGGTTGGCTTCCAGGGTGATTTCCACGCCGGGAGCCGGGTCGAAATGCCGGGCCGCGTCGTCCAGGATGGCGGCGACGGTGGCGGGGGCCATCAGGCTGGGGGTGCCGCCGCCGAAGAACACCGAGGTCAGCCGGCGCCGCCCGAGCCGCGCCGCCTCGTATGCCAGTTCGCGCCGCAGCGCGCGGCCGAAGCGGTCCTGGTCGATCCGCGCCCGCACGTGCGAGTTGAAGTCGCAGTAGGGGCATTTCGACAGGCAGAACGGCCAGTGCACGTACAGCGCGAGGTCCGGAGCCGGCGATATCACCATGATTTCACGTCAGTTATATCCGTCACGTTGCGCAATCAAAGGCCGCGGGATTGCCTTCATATGGTCGCCGTTCCGGCGAAGTCGGGGATGATAGTGCACCCGTCTGCAAAGGAGGACATTTGCCATGCGTAAACTGCTTTTGAGCGCAGCCGCCGCGGTTGGACTGCTGGGCCTGGCGGCCACCGGCGCGTCCGCCGCCCCCGCCGTTAGCGGCCCGCATGCGGCGCCGGAGCATGCCCGGGCGACGCAGGTGGACTACTATTACCACCATCACCACTATCACCACCGCCAATGGCACCATGACCACTGGCGTTACTGGTAAGTAACCGGCCCGGCTCCGCGCCCGGCGCGCGGGGCCGGTCAACCCGCCCGGATCAGGCCGATCACGGCCTCGGCTGACAATCCACGCGCCCGCATGTCGCGCAGCGTCATTGCTTTGTCCCGTTTCGCCAACCGCCTGCCTGTGGCGTCCAGCAGCAGCGGGTGATGCGCATAGCGCGGCGCCGGCCAGCCCATCAACGCCTGCAGCAGGCGGTGCAGGTGGGTGGCGGGGCGCAGGTCCTCGCCGCGGATCACCAGGGTGACGCCTTGCAGCATGTCATCGTGGGTCACGCACAGGTGATAGCTCGCCGGCGCGTCCTTGCGGGCCAGAACGACGTCGCCGAACGCCTCGGGATGGCAGGGCACCTGGCCTTCGCCTTCTTCCTCGTACCACAGCCCCGGGATCAGCGCCGCCTGCATGTCCAGGCGCAGCGCGAACCGCTCGCCCGCCGCGATGCGCCCCGCGCGTTCGGCGGCGGACAGGCGGCGGCAGGTGCCGGGATACAGCGGTGAGCCGTCCGGCGCATGCGGGGCGCCGGCGGACGCCGAGACCTCCCGCAGCACCTCCGCCCTTGTGCAGAAGCAGGGATAGACCAGCCCGCGCGCCGCCAGCGCGTCCAGCACCGCGTGGTAGTCCGCCAGGTGCTCTGACTGCACCCGCACAGCGCCATCCCAGTGCAGCCCGAGCCAGGCCAGGTCGTCCTGGATGGCCGCGGCGAATTCCGGACGGCAGCGGGCCGGATCGATGTCCTCCAGCCGCAGCAGGAACCGCCCGCCGGCGCCGCGGGCGCGCGTCCAGGCGTCGCAGGCGGAGAAAGCGTGGCCCAGATGCAGATATCCGGTCGGGCTGGGTGCAAAGCGCGTGGTCACAGGCATCACCACCATATAATACTTCCAGGCGAATGAAGGGGAGAGATCGCCATGTTGACTCTTGATGCCCTCCGCTGGGGACCGGCCTCCAAGGGCAAGGCGAAGCAGCTCGTGGTGCTGTGCCATGGCCTGGGCGCCGATGGCTACGACCTGATCGACCTTGCGCCGACATGGGCGAACGCCTGCCCGGACGCGGTGTTCGCCTCGGTGCACGCGCCCTATCCGCACGATTCCGGGTCCGGCCGGCAGTGGTGGAGCGTGGCCGATCGCAGGCCCGCGGTGATGGAAGCCGGGGCGCGCCGGGCGGTGCCGTTCCTGAACAACTTCCTCGACGCCGAGCTGGCGCGGCAGGACCTGCCGTGCGACGCCTACGCCATCATGGGCTTCAGCCAGGGCGCCATGGCCGCGCTGTTCACCGGCCTGCGCCGGCCGACGCCGCCGCGCGTCATCCTGGCGTTCTCCGGCGCGCTGCTCGCCCCGGAGACGCTGGCGGCGGAGATGAAAAATCAAACCCGTGTACTGCTCGTGCACGGCGAGGCCGACGATGTCGTGCCGGTGGAGCGTTCGCGTGAGGCCGAGGCGGCGCTGCAGGCCGCCGGCGTGCCGGTGGATGCGCATTACATCCCGCGGCTCGGGCACGGCATCGACGACTGCGGCCTGTCGTTCGGAGCGCTGGCGTTGCAGCGAGGGTTTGCATGACGGAACGATGAACTCCGCAAGCCGGGTGATCATGCGGGTTGCGGCGCCGGTGCCGCTCTGTCATAAATCGCCCAGGTTTTCGGCGGCGCACAATATCTGGCGACTCGACGACGGCTAAACGCCCAGGTGTTGCGCTCCGAGTGAAAGGGAGCAGCGCTTGCCTGACGGCGGACAGCATTTTCCCGCACTTGTGCTGAACGCGGACTTTCGTCCGCTGTCGTACTTTCCGCTGTCGCTGTGGTCATGGCAGGACGCGGTCAAGGCGGTGTTCATGGACCGCGTCTCGGTACTGTCCGAGTACGAGACCGAGGTGCATTCCCCCAGCATGACGATGCGCCTGCCCAGCGTGATCGCGCTGAAGGACTACATCCCCTCGGCGCGGCGCCCGGCATTCACCCGGTTCAACGTGTTCCTGCGCGACGCCTTCCACTGCCAGTACTGCGGCGACCGCTACCCGGCCCCGGACCTGACGTTCGACCACGTGATCCCGCGCTGCCGCGGCGGCCGCACGACGTGGGAGAACGTGGTGACCGCCTGCGGCGCCTGCAACCTGCGCAAGGGCTCGCATCTGCCGCGGGAGATCCGCATGTTCCCCCGCTCGGTGCCGCGGCAGCCGACGACGTGGGAGCTGCAGGACAACGGAAGGGCGTTCCCGCCCAACTACCTGCACCAGAGCTGGCGCGACTACCTGTACTGGGACAGCGAACTGGAGAGCTGACCCCTACCTGTGACGGTCCGGTGCGGCGTGATAGCATGCGGTCTGCCACGGGATATCCTGCATGCACCGCTTCCGCGTCACGCACCACGCCAGCATCGGCTCCACCAACGACGAGGCGCGCCGCCTCGCGGCCGAGGGGGCGCCGCATGGCACGGTGATCCACGCCGACGAGCAGACCGCCGGGCGTGGGCGGCTGACGCATACCTGGTACAGCCCGCCCGGCAACCTGTACCTGACGGTGCTGCTGCGCACCGGACTGCCGGCGTCGCGTTGCGCCGAGCTCAGCTTCGTCACCGCGCTGGCGGTGGCGGACACGGTGGAGGCGCTGCTGCCGAAGCGCATCCACGCGATGCTGAAATGGCCCAACGACGTGCTGGTGAACGGCGGCAAGATTGCCGGCATCCTGCTGGAGCAGGTGGAGGACGCCACCATCATCGGCATCGGCCTGAACGTGCTGCACGCGCCGGCGAACCTTGCCTACACAGCGACGACGCTGGTTGCGCATGGCGGCATCGCCTCGGTGGACAGCGCGCGGGACATCCTGCTGGACCGCCTGGCGCGGCACGTGGATCTCTGGATGGAGCAGGGGTTCCCGCCGATACGCGAGCAGTGGCTGGCGCGGACCTATCCCATCGGCGCGGCGATCCGGGCGAACGCGGGCGGGCAGGCGTTCAAGGGCGCGTTCGCCGGGCTCGACAGCGATGGCGCGCTGCTGCTGGACACCGGCGGCGAACGGCGGCGCATCGTGGCGGGGGAGGTTTCGGTAGTGTGAGGCCGGTGAGAATTTGTGGCGAGGCGTGGTCCGAGGGGTGCGTCTCTGGCGGGGACAGCCTGGTTGATGGGGTATTTTTGTTCGCACAGAGATGGACTGAGGGATGTGGAGGGCCGCGGAGGTCAGGGCGACATTGCGCGGACCGGTGCGGGCGTGGTCATGCTAGAGCAGACCACAGGTCGGTTGAGACAGGGCGACGGCGTTCCATCATCGTCATGGCGGCCCTTCGGCCGCCATGACGATCGGGGCAGAGCGCCCCACCTGAAGTCGTGTCCCAACCGACCTGCGGTCTGCTGTAACAGGCAGGTCCATCGTTCCGTCATCGCGGCGCCGGCGCTGCCGGTTGGCCAGCTCTGTGGCCCTCAATCGCCCTCGGCTTTTCCTCTGTGGTTACATATTTGGACGATCGGCACGCACGCCCGCCGCCGATGGCGCACGCCCGCTCGAACCGCAGGCACAGCCTGTCCATGCCGGTGACGCTCGAATACCGGGCTGTCTCTGACGGCAGCAGGCGCTGCGCAAGGATTCAGGCAGCCGCATCGGCCTCGCTCATCGCAGCCAGGCCGTTCGAATGCCGGCCCCGTCCGGCACAGGGACCTCCAACACCGAAACGAACACTTTATTCCGGCACGGCTCGCCTTCCGGCCGGCGCCGCCCCCTCCTGCAGGCGCCGCAGCCGGTCCGCTGTCGCCGGGTCCGCGGGGTAGAACGCCTCGATCGACAGTTCCGCCAGCGTCACTTCCGTCGGCGTTCCGAACACCGTGGTGGTGGACAGCAGCGACAGCCGCCCCTGCGGCGTGTCCAGTTCCAGTGGCACCGCGATGTCGTGCTCGCCATGCGCCGGCACCCCCCAGATTGGCCCGCCCAGCGCCGCCAGATCCTTCGCCATCTCAACCAGCACCGCATCGCCGCTGATCTCGGCCTGACGCCGCAGGCGATCGAGGATATGCGCGCGCCATTGCGGCAGGTTGGCGATCCGCGGCGCGAGTCCGTTCGGATGCAGCCCCAGGCGCAGCACGTTCACCGGCGGCTGCAGCAGCGCCGGGTCCGTCACCCCCGCCAGCAGCGGCGCCACCGACTCGTTCGCCGAAACCAGCGTCCAATGGCGGTCGACGGCCAGCGCGGGGTTGGGGACGTGGGCGCGCAGAATTGCCTCCACCACGCCGCGCGCCGCGGCCAGTGCGGGATCGTCCAGCGGCCGCTCGGCGTAGAACGGCGCGAACCCCGCCGCCAGCAGCAGCGCGTTCCTCTCCCGTAACGGCACCTCCAGCGTCTCGGCCAGCCGCAGCACCATGTCGCGGCTCGGCATCGCCCGGCCGCTTTCGATGAAGCTCAGGTGCCGCTGCGAGATTTCCGCGTCCAGCGCGAGGTCGAGCTGGCTGCGGTGCCGCCGCTGCCGCCACGAACGCAGGTGCGCGCCGATGGGGCGAGAGGACGCGGACGGGACGAGGGGAACGATCTGGGCCATGCGCCCACTATAGCCCGCATGCCGCCGCCCGCGATGACCTCGCACGTAATCGACCGGGCGCCCCGGCATCGCGGAACATGCGGTCCCAGCAGGCAAGGGAGCAACCGCATGTCGATCGCATTCGCCGCCTCCGTCCCGGTCGCGAACCGCCGGTGGGCACCGGCCGCCGCCCGGGGACACGGCACCATCCACGTGGACCTCATTGTCCCGGCTATCCGCCGCATGCCCGGCGGCGGCCACCCGAATGCCGCCGCCCGGAGCCGGCGCACGCAACGGATGGCGGGCGGCGGACACGCTGTGAAATGTTTCAGCGATCCCTGGCCTGCCGCAGGGCCATGCTCCGGCCAGCGGCAAGGTTCGGGCGACTGCCCGGACGCGGACCCCACCACCGCCGCGGACGGGCCGCCACGGACACCGGCGGAGGCGAAACGGAGCCGGGTGCCGATCGAACCTCGCCAGGCCAGGCCACAGGGATTTCATGGTTTTCAAGGAAAGCATCGTGCCATGGGACACGCACTTTTCCGCACACTATTCTCGACACGGACCCTGGTCCGTGTCGCCTTCGCCGCCCTGAGCCTGCACTGCATGGGCACGGCCTTCGGACAGGGCCTGGGCGCCGGCACGACAGCGCCGATGTACGGGACCGCCTGGGCCACCGCCCGCACGCTGTCCCGCATGCAGGATATGCCGTTCATGGCGTCGGCGCGGCCCAAGGCCAGGCGGGCGGACGCCGCGGCGGCACCGCACGGCACGCCGTATCCGTCGTCGCAGCGGCGCGGCGGCTGACGCCGGAGACGGGGACAGCAGGGAAGGCCGGCCGGGCGCCGGCCTTCACCTCCCGCCGTAGCGGAACCAACCCCACCCCGTATCAAACCGCTTGGCATCGACCCCCTGTCCAGGGCAAGGTGGCGCCGTCCCGGGCACCCGCCGCGGGAGAGTGCGGGCTGCAACACAACCCGCCGCCGAAGGCGCAACCGGCCCCCGGAAACGCTCAGGCACCAGGGACCGTGGCGGGGTAGGGGCCTCTGGAAAGCCGGGCGGCGCGATGGCGCTTCCCGCACCGACGGGGTAAGGGGCGCTGGCCCCGACTCTCTCAGGTTCCATGACAGAGGGGGGCCGGCCCGCCAGCATCCCGCTGGCGGCGTGGGCCCAGAACGTGGAGACCTTCGTGGCGCAGAACGCACTGCCAGACGATCCGACGCCCGTGCCTCTGAACACACTGCCCCTGGACGACTGGCATCGCCGGCACGGCGCCCGCATGGTGCCCTTCGCCGGCTATTCCATGCCGGTGCAGTACGACCTGAGCGGCGACCTGGCCGATCGCTGCCGCGGCGGGGTGATGGCCGAGCATCTCCATACCCGGCGGGCCGCCGGGCTGTTCGACGTCTCGCACATGGGCCAGGCCTTCCTGACCGGCACCGGCGTGGCCGACGCGCTGGAACGCCTGGTGCCGGCCGACATCGCCGGCCTGAAGCCCGGGCGCCAGCGCTACACCATGCTGACCAACGAGGCCGGCGGCATCATCGACGACCTGCTGGTGACGAAACTGGCCGACAACCGCCTGTTCCTGGTGGTCAACGCCAGCCGCAAGGAGGTCGATTTCCGCCACCTGGCGGCGAACCTGCCAGAGGACATCCAGGTCGAGCCGCAGGAGGACCGCGCGCTGCTGGCGCTGCAAGGCCCCGCCGCCGCCGCCGTGGTCGGCCGCCTGTCGCCCGAGGCGGCGATGCTGCCGTTCCTGGGCTTCACCACGGTGCGGATCTTCGACATCCTGTGCCACGTCTCCCGCTTGGGCTACACCGGCGAGGACGGATTCGAAATTTCCGTGCCCGTCGGCGACGTCGAGGAATTGGCGGACACGCTGGTCGCCCACCCGGAGGTCGTGCCCATCGGCCTCGGCGCCCGCGATTCGCTGCGGCTGGAGGCGGGGCTTTGCCTGTACGGCAATGATCTCGATGAGTTGACGAGCCCGATCGAGGCCGGCCTGACCTGGACCATCGGCAAGCGCCGCAAACTCAGCTGGGATTTCCCCGGCGGCTCGCTGATGCGCGACCAGTTGGACCACGGCGCCACGCGGATTCGCGTCGGCATCCGCCCGGACGGCCGCGCCCCGGCGCGCGCCCAGACCACCATCGTCGCCGCGGACGGCACCGAGGCCGGGACCGTCACCTCCGGCGGCTTCGGACCGTCGTTGAACGCACCGATTGCCATGGGCTATGTCCGCCGGGACCTCGCCGCCGATGGCACGAAACTGAGCTTGATCGTGCGCGGCAAGACGATCCCCGCGACCGTCGTGCCGCTGCCTTTCGTACCCCACCGCTACGTACGCTGAGAGAAGGAACCGGCCCATGGCCAGCAAGAGCGCCGACAAACGCTTCACCAAGGACCACGAATGGGTGGTGCTGGATGGCGACATCGCCACCGTCGGCATCACCGACCACGCGCAGGAACAGCTTGGCGACCTGGTACATGTCGAGCTGCCGGCGCTGGAGCGCAGCGTCGCCGAGGGCGAGGCCTGCGCCGTCGTCGAGAGCGTCAAGGCGGCGTCCGACGTGTATTCGCCGCTCGCCGGCAAGGTGGTCGAGATCAACGAGACCATCGTCGAGGACCCGTCGATCGTGAACAGCGACGCCGAGGGCGAGGGCTGGTTCTTCCGCATCGAACTGGACGATCCGGAGGCGTTCGAGGCGCTACTCGACCAGGACGCCTACGACGAGTACCTGGAGACGCTGTAGGCATGGACGTCCTGGCCGAGCTGGCCGAGCTCGAGGACAACGCCAGCTTCGTGCGCCGCCACATTGGCCCGTCGGAGAGCGAACGGGCCGCGATGCTGCACGCCATCGGCGCGGTGACGCTGGAGGACGTGGCGGCGCGGACGGTGCCCGCCGCGATCCGATCGAACGCCGCGCTGGACCTGCCGCCGCCGGTGGACGAGGCGGCGGCGATCGCCGAGCTGCGCGCCCTGGCGGCGCGGAACGCAGCCAAGAAGTCGCTGATCGGCATGGGCTATCACGGCACCGTGACGCCGCCGGTGATCTTGCGCAACGTGCTGGAGAATCCGGGCTGGTACACCGCCTATACCCCGTACCAGGCGGAAATCGCCCAGGGACGGCTGGAAGCGCTGCTGAACTTCCAGACCATGGTCTGCGAGCTGACGGCCATGCCAATCGGCAACGCCTCGCTGCTGGACGAGGCGACGGCGGCGGCCGAGGCGATGGCCATGGCGCATGCGTTGAGCAAGACGAAGTCGCAGACGATCGCCGTGGCGACCGACGTGCATCCGCAGACTCTGGCGGTGCTCGCGACGCGGGCGAAGCCGCTGGGAATCCGTTTGGTGCCGGTCGCGCCCGGCGACCTGACGGCCATCGGCGCCGCCAATCCGTTCGCGCTGCTGCTGCAATACCCCGGCACCACCGGGGCGATCCGCGAACTGTCCGAGGAGATCACCGCGGCGCATGACGCCGGCGCGCTGGCGATCATCGCGACCGACCCGCTGGCGCTGGCGCTGCTGACGCCGCCGGGGGAGATGGGCGCCGACATCGTCGTCGGCTCGGCGCAGCGCTTCGGCGTGCCGATGGGATTCGGCGGGCCGCATGCCGGGTTCTTCGCCACCCGTGAGGCGTTCAAGCGCGCCATGCCGGGGCGGCTCGTCGGCGTGTCGGTCGACGCCGCCGGGCAGCCGGCGATGCGGCTGGCGCTGCAGACGCGTGAACAGCACATCCGGCGGGAGAAGGCGACCTCCAACATCTGCACCGCGCAGGTGCTGCTGGCGGTGCTGGCCGGGTTCTATGCCGTGTGGCACGGGCCGGAGGGATTGCACCGGATCGCCCGCCGCGTGTCCTTGCAGGCGCGGATGCTGGCCGATTGTGCCCGGCGCGCCGGGCTGCGGGTGCGGCACGACTCGTTCTTCGACACCATTGTGGTCGAGGGCGCGGACGACCTGGTCGCGCGCGGCGTCGCGGCCGGCTACAATTTCCGCCGCGTCGATGCGACAGGCGTCGGCATTGCGCTGGATGAGACCGTCTCGCGCGGCGACATGGTGGTGATCGCCGGCCTGCTGGGGGCGGATTTGCATGGCGCCGTGGCCTCGATCCCGGCGGACCTGCTGCGGGGGACGGCGTTCCTGCAGCAGGCGGTGTTCAACCGGCACCACGCCGAGCACGAGATGCTGCGCTACCTGAAGCGGCTGGAAGACAAGGACATCGCGCTGAACCGCAGCATGATCCCGCTGGGGTCGTGCACGATGAAGCTGAACGCCACGGCCGAGATGCTGGCGATCACCCTGCCGGGCTTTGCCGACGTCCACCCGTTCGCGCCGGCGGAGCAGACCGAGGGCTTCCTGGCGCTGATCCGCCGGCTGGAGTCGTGGCTGTGCGTGGCGACCGGCTTCGCCGCGGTGTCGCTGCAGCCGAATGCCGGGTCGCAGGGCGAGTATGCCGGGCTGCTGGTGATCCGCGCCTGGCACGAATCGCGCGGCGAGGCGCATCGCGATGTCTGCCTGATCCCGTCCTCGGCGCACGGCACGAACCCGGCCAGCGCGGCGATGGCGGGGTTGAAGGTGGTGGTCGTCGGCTGCGACCGTGACGGCAATGTCGACCTGGCCGATCTCCGCGCCAAGGCGGAGAAACATGCCGAGCGGCTGGCGGCGCTGATGGTGACGTATCCCTCGACGCACGGGGTGTTCGAGGGAGCGATCCGGGATATCTGCGCCGTGGTGCACGAGTATGGCGGGCAGGTTTACATGGACGGCGCCAACATGAACGCGCAGGTGGGGTTGACCTCGCCGGCGTCGATTGGCGCGGATGTCTGCCATCTGAACCTGCACAAGACGTTCTGCATCCCGCATGGCGGCGGCGGCCCGGGGGTTGGCCCCATCGGCGTGGCGCCGCATCTGGCGCGGTTCCTGCCGAACCATCCGCTGCGCCCGGACGCCGGGCCGGAAACCGGGATCGGCCCGGTCGCGGCGGCGCCGTTCGGCAGCGCGCTGATCCTGCCGATTCCGTATGCGTATATCCGCATGATGGGACCGGGCGGGCTGAAACAGGCGACCGAGGCGGCGATCCTGTCGGCGAACTATGTCGCGCAACGGTTGCGGGAGGCGTATCCGGTCCTCTACGCCGGGCCGGGCGGGATGGTGGCGCACGAGTGCATCATCGACTGCCGGGGCTTCGCCGCCGAGGCTGGGGTACAGGTCGAGGACATCGCCAAGCGCTTGCAGGATTTCGGCTACCACGCGCCGACGATGTCGTGGCCGGTGCCGGGAACGCTGATGATCGAGCCGACGGAAAGCGAATCGAAGGCGGAACTGGACCGGTTCTGCGATGCGATGATCGCGATCCGCGGGGAAATCGCGGCGATCGCCGCCGGCCGGCTGGACCGGGCGGACAATCCGCTGAAGCATGCGCCGCATACGGCACAGGAAGTCATGGCGGATGTCTGGACACACGCCTACTCCCGCACGCAGGCGGCGTTTCCGCTGCCGTGGGTGGCGGCGGCGAAATACTGGCCGCCGGTGAAGCGGGTGGACAACGTGTACGGCGACCGGAACCTGGTGTGCACGTGCGCACCGTTGGAGGCGTACGCGCAGGCGGCGGCGTGAGGGGGCGGGCGGAGCGACAGGCGGCCGAGTGACAGGCGGTGAAGTGACAGGCGGCCGAGCGACAGGCGGCCGAGCGACAGGCGGCCGAGTGGCCGTTGCCCCATCGTCATGGCCGGGCGTGTCCCGGCCATCTACCCCCAACCGTCGAAGCGCGGATGGCCGGGACACGCCCTACGCAATGCACACATCCTGGAAACGAGTCGGAAATGACCGTAAAATCAAGTGCTTGCCTGGGCGCCGAGAGCGTTCCACCATCGTCATGGCCCGGCTTGTCCGGGCCACCTGTCGCGGCACAAGTGCTGGAATAGGTGGCCCGGACAAGCCGGGCCATGACGAAAGGGAAACGCCGCGGCGGACCGTTTCCGAGATGTGTGCATCCCGTAGGGCGTGTCCCGGCCATCCACCCCCCGCCGTCGAAGCGCGGGTGGCCGGGACACGCCCGGCCATGACGGTGAGGGAGAAGCCCTTGCTCCGCCACGCCGCTTATCCTGATACGCATGGGGACACGCCCGGCCATGACGATAAGGCGACGACGATGGGGCGACTATAAGCCGACGACCCTGCGCTGCCGCCTTCCAGGACAGGCCCCTCGCCAAACCGCCCGCACGCGCTATTCTACCCCCATGCACACCTTCCTCACGATCCTGGTCGGCATCCTGCTGTTGGCAACCCTGGGCGTGCTGCTCGCCGGCGTGATCGGCATGGCGGGGCAACACGACCCGCGGCGGTCGAACAAGCTGATGCGCTGGCGCATTGTCCTGCAGGCCGGCGCGCTGATCCTGCTGATGATCATGATGAGTCTGCTGCGCTCCTGACCGCATTCCGGAGCCAGGGCGGTTTGACAGGGGTCAGAGCGCCCAATATGGTCCGTGACCCCTCTCGCAGGTGCGAACTGGCATGGCCCGGCACGGCGGCGGGTCCCGGCCGTTAAGGCCTGTGTCCACAACGTCCCAAGGAACCCAGGGTCTCCCATGAAGATATTAGTCCCCGTGAAGCGGGTGGTCGATTACAACGTGAAGGTCCGCGTCAAGACGGACGGCTCGGGCATCGAGACCGCCGGCGTGAAGATGTCGATGAACCCGTTCGACGAGATCGCCGTCGAGGAAGCCGTGCGCCTGAAGGAAAAAGGCGTCGCGACCGAGATCGTCGCCGTCTCGATGGGCGTGGCGCAATGCGCCGAGACCATCCGCACCGCGCTGGCCATGGGCGCCGATCGCGGCATCCTGGTGGAAACCGATACCGACCTGCAACCTCTGGCGGTGGCCAAGCTGCTGAAGGCGATCGCCGACCAGGAGAAGCCGCAGATCATCATCCTGGGCAAGCAGGCGATCGACGACGACATGAGCGCCACCGGCCAGATGCTGGCGGCGCTGCTGGGCTGGTCGCAGGGCACCTTCGCCAGCAAGGTCGCGGTCGAGGGCGAGTCGGTCACCGTCACCCGCGAAGTGGACGGCGGGCTGGAAACCGTGTCGCTGACGCTGCCGGCCGTGATCACCACCGACCTGCGGTTGAACGAGCCGCGCTATGCCTCGCTGCCCAACATCATGAAGGCGCGCAAGAAGCCGATCGCCACCATGAAGCCGGCGGACCTGGGCGTGGATCCCGCGCCACGGCTGACCGTGCTGAAGGTGACGGAGCCGCCGAAGCGCAAGGCCGGGCAGAAGGTCGGCTCGGTGGCCGAACTGGTGAGCAAGCTGCGCACAGAAGCGAAGGTGATCTGACGATGACGAGCCTGGTCCTGCTGGAATTCGACGATTCGGGCATCAAGCAGCCGTCGCGCAGCGCCGTTGCGGCTGCCCAGGCCCTGGGCGAGGTGCACGCACTGGTCGCCGGCGCCAATGTCGGCGCGGCGGCGGAGAAGGCGGCGAAGCTGCCGGGCGTGGCCAAGGTGCTGGTCGCCGACAATCCGGCGCTGGATCACCTGCTGGCCGAGCCGACGGCGGCGCTGCTGGTGGCGATGGCGCCGGCCTATTCGCACATTTTGGCGGCCACCACCGCCATCGGCAAGAACGTGCTGCCGCGCGTCGCGGCGCTGCTGGACGTGCAGCCGATCAGCGACATCGCCGCGGTGGTCGACGCGGACACGTTCGTCCGCCCGATCTATGCCGGCAACGGCATGGCCACGGTGAAGTCGTCCGACGCGAAGAAGGTGATCACCGTGCGCGCCGCCAGCTTCGACCCGGTGGCGGCCGAAGGCGGCAGCGCGCCGATCGAACAGGCCTCGGTGGGTGAGATGCCGGGACTGTCGAAATTCGTCTCGGCCGAGCTGTCCAAGAGCGAGCGGCCGGAGCTGACCGCGGCCCGGGTGGTCATTTCGGGCGGCCGCGGCATGCAAAATGGCGAAAATTTCAAGCTTATCGATCCGATTGCTGATAAGCTTGGGGCCGCCGTCGGGGCCTCGCGCGCCGCGGTGGATGCGGGCTTTGTGCCGAATGAATACCAGGTCGGACAAACCGGCAAAATCGTCGCCCCTGATCTGTACGTCGCTGTCGGGATCTCGGGTGCCATCCAGCACCTGGCCGGCATGAAGGACAGCAAGGTGATCGTGGCGATCAACAAGGATGAGGAAGCGCCCATTTTCCAGGTCGCCGATTACGGCCTGGTGGCTGATCTGTTTAACGCCCTGCCGGAGTTGGCAGCGGAACT
Organism: Rhodopila globiformis; assembly: GCF_002937115.1. GTDB lineage: Bacteria > Pseudomonadota > Alphaproteobacteria > Acetobacterales > Acetobacteraceae > Rhodopila > Rhodopila globiformis. Next base: position 17,830 of record NZ_NHRY01000035.1, read on the forward strand.
GGAGCGCTCCTGAATGAACATCGACGTCAAGCCTGCCGCCGGTATCGCGGCCATGGTAACCGAGCCGCCGGACATCCGGTCCATCGGCATCATCGGCGCGGGCCAGATGGGCAACGGCATCGCCCATGTCTGCGCCCTGGCGGGCTTGCCCGTCATCATGGTGGACGTGAAGCCCGAGGCGCTGACCCGGGCGCTGGCGACCATGGGCCGCAACATGGACCGCCAGGTCAGCCGCACGCTGATCACCGCGGACCAGCGGGACGAGGCGCTGGCGCGGGTCAGCACCGCCACCGACCTCACCGCCCTGTCCGACGCCGACCTGGTGATCGAGGCGGCGACCGAGAACGAGGACGTGAAGCGGGCCATCTTCAAGGAACTGGTGCCGCACCTGAAGCCGTCGGCGATGCTGGCTTCCAACACCTCCTCGATCTCCATCACCCGGCTGGGGGCGACGACCGATCGGCCGGAGAAGTTCATCGGCATGCACTTCATGAACCCGGTGCCGGTGATGAAGCTGGTGGAGATCATCCGCGGCATCGCGACGGACGAGCCGACATTCCAGGCGGTGAAGGCGCTGGCACACCGGCTGGGCAAGGTCAGCGCGGTGGCCGAGGACTTCCCGGCGTTCATCGTCAACCGCATCCTGGTGCCGATGATCAACGAGGCGGTGTTCGCGCTGTATGAGGGCGTGGGCTCGGTCTCGGCCATCGACGACGCGATGAAGCTGGGGGCGAACCATCCGATGGGGCCGCTGGAACTGGCGGATTTCATCGGGCTGGATACCTGCCTGTCGATCATGCACGTGCTGTATGAGGGACTGGCGGACAGCAAGTACCGGCCGTGCCCGCTGCTGGTGAAGTATGTCGAGGCGGGGTGGTACGGGCGGAAGACCGGGCGGGGGTTCTACGATTATACGCAGACGCCGCCGCGGCCGACGCGGTAGGGGGGTTGGGTCGTTGGGCCTATTGGCGCCGGTCGGCGGGTTGCGCTGACCGGCGGGATAGGGCATTGCGGAGAATCCGATATTTAACAGGCTGCGGAAAAAGGGGATGGTTGATAATATCCATCCACAAAGATATGCGATGAAGCAACATAATTGCCCATCAGGCGGCCCCAGAGTCTGGAAATTGCGTTGGCCGCATTCGTTTCAGGCATTTTCCGCAGCCTGTTAAAGCGACACGTCCGCCGAAATACACGGCTGGGATCAACACTCTGAGATGCTACCGGTTGTCTAGCTACTTACTGCGCAATGAGTAAGAATACGCGGCTATTGGTGGTGACGGTGATGGCCGGTCGCACGGCTTTCCCCTTCAACTATCGAACGGCACTTCCAGCTCCAGATTTTGTTGCCAAACTACCAGCCACGTCGGCTAAACGACATTCGCTCTTGACTCTTCGGGGGCATCGCTCGGGACCGCGCCGGTTTCCAATTGCCACTCGGTAGAAAAGATTGTTGTGCCGGCAGGCCCGCGGAGCACCAGGTTCGGAAACGCGACAGGCTCGCTCGCAGCCAGATGGGCGCTAACCCAGATACGTTGCCATCCCGCACGCAAACGAACGTCCGCACCGCGGCCGTACAATGATGGTCTGCCGTGAAGAAGAATGCCAACACTGTCGCCAGAAAAGTTTTGCGGTAACCAAACGTAGGCGGACGCAACATACAAACTATCACTTCTCAGAGCCGATCTGACCAAGCAGCCGAACATTCCCCGCCAGTCAGAATTATCGCTAACCAACTGGTGCCGCATTACATGTTGGCCGACTGACCGTGGCGGAACCTCCCAGGAAAGCTCTGAAACCGCGATGCGCGAGCCGCTCCAACCGCCGAAATTGAGCGCGCCTTCGGCTACTCCGCAGGACCAAGGATAGGCACCCGCATCGCCCAAATAGCGCAAAGCCCACGCTTTCCGGCAGAGTCGTAGCCAGCCCACTAGATCAACGTCGATTGCACGGTCATATGGCGCGAACTGGCCTAGCCAACCGCGCATCAGCCCCGTGTCAAGCCACTCCACAGTCCCCGTGGCATGTTCCTTGTCGGCTTGGCACACCCAGAGAAGTGTAACGTCGCCATGTTGCCTCAGAGCCGAATGCAACGCCCTGATATCAGCTTCACCGGCCGATGTTTCGCCTTTACGGACGAAAATACGGTCGTTGAGCTCCAACCGTTCAATGAACTTCTCCGCCATATATCGAAGCCATCTCCTCTGCTTTTCGGTGACCTGCCCAGCGTCTGCGGATGGGTCGCCACCGAACGTATGGTATCGAAAGCCATAGGTCTGCTCTTCGACTATCCACTCATTGGCCCAGGCAACCTGAACTTGGCCCGGCAGCGCCAAATCAGAAAAACGCTTCTGGAGTCCCGCTATGAGTGAAGATGCCGTTACGAAGTTAAACCTGAATAAACCGAGTGGCTCGGCTCCAGCGTATCGCTGAACAAGTCCAAATTCGCAGTTGTCACCAAGGCTCTCGAAATGAAGAACTAAATCACGATCGTTGTCCGGAACAGCTGTACTCAGCGACGTCGCCGCAATTAAAGGCTGTTTATCCAAGACCCCTGGTCTCCTTCAGGTTTATCTGCGTTGCCGGCTCAGTCTCAGCACCCATGTCCCGCGTACCACCGGCCTTGGAAACGCGACCGAATCACTCCTATCTATCGAGTAACACAGGTCACTGAATCAATATTGTAGTTCGCTCATCAAGTTCAAGCCCGGCCTTCTGCTTTGTCCGTACCCACACGTCGAAAAGCCCCTCTGACAGAAACGCAACGTCTCTATTCTGATAAAGATCGCCCCGCGGCCATTTGACTTCCGAGCAGAAGTCGCCAAGCACAGAAAACCAAACTTTGCAGAGGTCGTCGAAGTCCGCCCAGCATAGAAAGAACAGATTGCAAGCGTACATGTCGTCACGCACAAGCTGCTGGTCGAACTCCGCGGCAAGGTGCGGGTAACGTTCAACCGCCAACCGCCTCATCAGCTCATAGTCCGAACCAATGTGCCAGGAAGCATATGTATCCGGGACGCGGCCCCCTAGGCGCTGAGGTTTGGCAACGATGCAGTAGTTTTGGCCCACCCTCGAGATGACTTCTGAATCGTAACAAGCGTTCTCGACTACTCGGATATCATCCCTGGCTATGGTGACCATAGGCTCATCATGATCTAAGCTGAACGAAAGATAGCGTCTGTAATGATTGAATCCCACGACGTCTGATCGAGGGCCATCTTGCCAGATTCGGTACATGGCAGACAACTCGGACCATCGCCGGTTGATTAGCCGTGTCCCGTCTCTGAGAATATCTGAGATGGCGCCTGTAGGCCGTCCAGCCGCTGCGCTTCCACAGTACACTGTAGTGAATTCCGGTCGCTCTATCGGCTTGCAATTAAGATGCGTCACGACGTAGCCGCGCGCACCCGCGACCCCGTCCTCGTAACGGCAAGGAGGTGATACGACAAGCGGCGCCGCAAGCTCGGTGACCTCTATTTTACCTTCTGTTAGTGCGCGAGAAAGAAGCGTCCTGTTGAGATCGCGTGATGGATGCTCGCGCCTTACTGCCGACGTATTTCGAAATAAAACGAGTAGCTTATCGTTGTTGTAGTACGGCTCCATGTTCCCTTCGCTGCTTGCGTAATCATGGTTCGTCTCCACCAAATAACCGGAAGAAAAGTACTGATAGTACGGTCTCAGTGCATCCCTGTATCGAGATTCGTCCCAATTACGGAAGACATCTTCGACAACTAGAACCCCTCCGGGCCGAAGGAAATTAAGCCCGACGCCAACAACATTGATCTGATGATCGAACAAGTGCGTCGAATCGTCGATCAAGACGTCGAATGTCACAGATGCTGCATTAAGCGCATCAAAAATGGATTCGCGGCTACTAACGTCGATTTGCGCATATTGGGCCGCCGGTAATCTCTGCCGTTTGGCGCTGTCAATGCGATCAGGACTAAATTCAAACCCAAACAGCCTTGCATTTGGAAAATACGCGCGCCAAGCGTTCATGGAGTTGTTGTCGAGTATTCCGATTTCGCCAACGATGAGCGGTTCGAAGCGCCGCTGTGCGAATAAGAAGTCGTATACTGCAGTATAAGCGTGCCGATGGTTGTTTGCTGCGCTAAAGTGGTACGGCGATTTATCGGTTGGGAACTCGGTTGCGAATTCACACAGGTCGCTCAGAGCTGCGGTCGAGTCGATAACCAGTTTATTGATCCGTTCCATGGTTCCTGGCCAGCGAGAGTTACTGTGAAGTCAGACACAAAGCGTAGTGGCAAAGGGTCATGTCCACGACCCCTCGGACAGAGGGTGGCAAGCCGAAAAGGCCAACGCACCCGCGATTTGGATTACATACATAATTCTCCAGCCCGCTCGCTGCTTCACATTGTTACTAGCGGCAGGCGTTCAACGAGCGCATCCATTTCGGTGCTAAAAATTTGAGGGTCAATCCAAAAATTCTGCTCGGAGGGGCGGGTGGACTCCATCGTAACTTGACCGAATATCTCCGTGTAGTCAATATTCGCTTGGCCGGCAAGATCCCAAAAAAATGGATCGGTAAATGTGCCCGGCGATAACACGATCATCCCCAGCGAATTAGGAGAAAAGATCGTGTTAGTGAGAGCGGCACCCTTAACCCCTACCACAATCTCACTATTCCTAAACAAGCTAGCTTGTTCACAAACGGTTAGTTTCTCGGGAAATACAACTTCAAAGCCTCTCCGCCGGCAGATCTCAATCAGATCGGACTCGTTGACAATTCGTCGGCCGATTGGCGCAGAGCGTGCTACATAGATACGTCGCGGTGCGTGTGCGGGATGAAACTGGCGTATTAGCAAAGCTCGTAGGTTGTTCCGGGCAAGAGGAAGCTTGAATAGCGGCGGAACGTGAACTGGGGTTACATAGTGAAGCAATGAGAAGGTCCAGACGGCATTGTCGGGCTGCTCAACGATTGGCACGTTCGGAGCTAGCAAAGCAACGGTATCTCGGACGACCTTACGCATTGCTGGATTTTCTTGCAGGCCCACAACAACCTGCCAGTCGGTGGGTAAAGTTATTGCCGAGAGTGTCGCCAGCAACGCTGCGCCATCAACCAGCCAGTGTCCGTAATTGCGCCACCACGGGCGTTTGACGAGCAAGCTGGGGGTGGAGATATGTTGCTCCGGTGCTGTGCTTAGTGTGAATTGCCCATCACCAGCGGTCTGAAATTGATCCGGAGTACGACCGTGGTTTAGGAATTCAACCGCGCTCTCTCTCAGTAGCTTCCCACTTGCGGAAACCACGCTCCCTTGCCCGGCCACGATTGCGTCATTTAGTACTAAACGCAAAATTTCGTCGTAGTGATTAGTCGTCGCCTGCATCTGCTGCATGAAGGCCTCGCGACCCTGCACGATATGTTCAATTCCCACTATCCGCGCAGGACGGCGTGTATAGTAGCCTTTTGGTGCGACAACATCCGCCCGGAGGACATCACTTGCCACGTCGGCTCCTGAAAGCAAATCACGGACAGAGGTTGTAGTTATTGAACCCGGCACGTCAATCCCCTGGAGCAGAATTGAGCTGGCCGCATGTGATGCGATAGGGCGCCCACACTATAAGGGACATGCATGTCTTGCCTAGGTGTCCTGCGTACGAAACGTTTTCCAGATAAGTTGTTGTTTCTGCGACAGCACCCGCTGCCTACGGCCCGCGACGGATTCGACGCTGCGCCTCGAGGTCCCAGAAAAAGTCGCGTCGTTCCTTGCGAAAGCGCTGCTCTGCATCTCGATTCCATTCGTCACCGACTTTCTGTAGTTCGCCCGTGCGATTGGCATCAAAATCTCCTTCCACTAATACAACCCGCAGGGCATCGGCAAATATAGCAAGCGTCGTGCGGCAGTCGCGCACGATATCCTCGTAACGCAAGAAACGGGGATGTAGGTTACGGCGTTCGATTAGTGATAAATTCTCGTTCTCGGTCTGGACAATATGTTGCATCCACTCGGCAATTTTGTCTGCGTCATAGTCGGGCGGGCGAGCTGCGGCATCTGTCGAATGGTAATAGCCCGTGGTTACGGCTCGATAGAGTGAAATACCCTGCGCGACGATGTTGTCGCGCCAAAGCATGAACGTTACTATATTCCCACCAAGCGCATCGAAAAACTCGTCTTCGCCGAAGATTTCGATATCAACTGCCCGGGCTTCCATGGTGAATACGCCATTGTCCGTTCTTGCTTGCCGTTTCAGCATTGCCAGCAGGACTGCTTGTTGTGTGGCGTGCATCCGCAGCGCAACCTCGCGCACAAAGTCTGGATTGATGTACTCTTCAAGAAACCCAAGCTTATTGGTGGCAGCGACTATCTTAGTAAGCCAGGAACTACCCGAACGGGGCGTAAAGATGACGACGGCACAGCGGTCGGCTGGAGCACAGGTGGCAATTATCTGCTCGGATATCCTAGGGTCGATGGCTAGATCTCGAACATAGTCCGCGAATCCTACTTGCCGCATAGGCTGAATACCTTCTTAATAGGCCGATCGTACCTTAGGCGAATTATACATCCGGTACCAAGCGCCCCCGGAAACTAGCGACACCGTAACGCTATTGGAGCAATGCGTATGGACATGTCGACCCTGGACTTCTTCATCGCAGTAACGCGTCCTTCCACGCACGAACATATGGAGTCGCTTCCGGGTTAGGTTCGCGCCATTCACTCGCACCCGCCAAGCGGTATTGCGCCTCGCCCGACTCAATGGATTTCTCCTGCTTAGCGGCAGCGACATCCGGGTTCCGTGCCAGGTACCAGCGCTCATTCACGGGAATCCCGCCGGTGCGATCCTCAAAATATCCAATCTGGATAAAATGGTCCCGCCCGCTGGCAAACGTCCGGTGCTGCACCGCCTCCGCCACATCCGGATTGCATCGCTGATACTGGTCTTCGTCGAAGTCAGCCGTCTCCAACAGGCAACGCAGGAGGAACTCGAACAGATGGCGCGGAACACACAGCTGCTCGCTGCCATCGGCATTGTCGTCCACCGTCTTAATGTGTTGCTTGATCAGACTATAAGGCGGCACAAACATCATTCTCTCCGCGAGGCGACGACGACATCAGTCATTCGTCAATTTCCCACCTTGCTCACGTCCGACCCCAACCACCCAGCCACAGGAATCGCTGGCTGATCGGACCATCGCCCGGTATTCTGTATAAGCAACGTTCCAGCCCCCCAAGTCAATCCGGTGGAGCAAAAATCCTTCCCGCCCGCTCCGGCTGCCACACCACGC
>NZ_NHRY01000036.1 GCF_002937115.1 Rhodopila globiformis
GTTGTTCGCAGCGGTCGCGCCAACGGACCCCGGACGGCCCGGCAAATGGTCCTTGATCCGCTCCCACTGGTCGTCGCGCAAGGCATGTCGATGCATCGGTCAGCCTCTCCAAAGCTGACTGCCTATGCATCGAAGAACCGGGGCTGCTGGAATCGGGAAGCCGCTTGTTGATCAACGATTCCGCCGCACTGTTGCAGCCCAGACTCACTCGGCTGGCTCCAATTGACGACACGCCCTAGGACATCGCGACCGGACAATCCAGTTCTGCATGCAGCGGCGGGGTTTGCGCCGCGTTAAATTGGAAGTCGGACATAAACGGTAACCTTAACGAGACAAGGGGACACAGGATGTTGGTCGTTATTGCGATCCTTTGCGTCGTTTTCCTCGCCTATGCTCTGACGTTCGACAAGATCAGCGATGCTGTCCCCAAGCGGGTCAGTGACGCGGTGGCACAGAAGACCGGTATGGGCCAGGGCGGCGGGGACAAGACCTGACACGACAGGGAGATAATTAACTGCCTGTCCCGTGCGGCGGCTGCGCGCCGCGCCCCGCTCGCGGGACACGAACCGTATGCGCTTCCCCGGGAAGCGTAATTGCAGGATCATTGTCCGACAGGCCCCGCCTCCCTGGAGGCGGGGTTTCTGTGACCAGGAAACGCTGTTGGGGGCGCCATGAAGCCGCGCCCGATCCGGCCGGTTGCGGGGATGGCCGGCCGACGACGCATTTCTCCCCCGCTCCCCCTGGCGCAAGCCGATCCACGGTGGCAACAAGGCGGCGCCGGGGGGCTTCTGTCATCAGGGCCCGGCGGGGGCATTGCGGGCAGGACAGGACTGGATCGACATGAGCCGAACCTTGGCGCGGCAGTTGCGGGCCATCGTGCAACTGGCAACGGCGCCGCAAAGCGCGCCGCGTGCCGCCATGACGCGGGCGCGGCTGATCGACCTGCTGCAGCAGGACGGCACCGTCACGATCCAGGCGAAGGGCCAGGAATTGCGGCTGCTGGCCTCGCGCGGCCCGCATTTCGCCGCCGCCGCGGCGCAGTTCCGCGCGGAAGAGCCGGAGATGCTGGCCTGGATCGACAGTTTCCAGGGCGGCGACGTGTTCTGGGACATCGGCGCCGCCGTTGGCATGTTCTCCATGTATGCGGCGCTGACTCCCGGCGTGCAGGTCTGCGCGTTCGAGCCGAAGGCCACCAGCCTGGCCGTCCTGGTCGAGCACCTGGCGCTGAACGGCATGGGCGACCGCGTGCTGCCGCTGCCGGTGGCGTTCTCCGACCGGTCCGGCCTGACGCGGCTGGAGCTGGCGACCCTGGCGCCCGGTTCGGGCGGCAATTCCGTCGCCGGGGTGCCGGACCAGTTCGGGCACAGCCATTCGATATTCTCCCAGGCGACGCTGGCCTACCGGATCGACGATTTCCGCCGCGACTTCGCGATGCCGGCGCCGACGCATATCAAGATCGACGTCGACGGGGCCGAGGCGCTGATCCTGCGCGGCGCGCCGGAGACGCTGCCGCTGGTGGCCAGCCTGATGATCGAGGTCGAGGGACTCAACGCCGCCGAGGCGGCGACGCGGATCGAGGCGCCGCTGGCCGCCTCCGGGCTGCGGGAGGTGATGACGGTGCGCGGCGCCGGCTCCGGGCGGAACCGGCTGTACCGGCGCGGGGGGTGACGGGGGCAGGGGTGATCCGAGGCATTCGCCCGCTGCCCGGAGTGCGGCCTGGTCATCCCGGAAGAATTGCCGTGCGGCGCGACGATGTCCCAGGAATGCCTGTCGCCACCACTTGAGCGCGGGCATGCGACGCCGGCCATGCGTGATGCTTTCTGATTATGTCCTCGAGACTGGGGGAGCAACATGACTCGTGGCCTCGGCGGGCACGCGCCCGCGAACATCACCCATTACCTGAAGGGCATGGATTTCCCGGCCAGCAGGCAGGACCTGGAGCAGTGCGCCAAGGATAACGGTGCCGAAAAGGAGGTGCTGGAGACAATCCACGGCATGCCGGACGGCAAGTTCGAAACCATGGCCGACGTCATGAAGGCATACGGAAAGGAACATTGAGGCTGTCTCCGGCAGGCGGTCCGGGCTGTTCCGGCGCACCGGCATGCAGCCGCACCGAACAGGGCCGGTCAAACCAACCATGTCAACGGAGAGGTGGGGAAATGGTAGCGGCGGGCGGATTTGAACCACCGACCAAGGGATTATGATTCCCCTGCTCTACCGCTGAGCTACGCCGCCATCCAGCGAGAGGCTGCGAAATACGCATCCGGACGGCGTTCGTCAACCGGATTGCGTCGCCCGGCCCCGGGCCGCCACGGAACCGTCGCCTGCGACGAACCGCCGCCCGGGACGGGCGGAGCCGGCCAGGCGGCGCAGCGGACGCCCGCCGGACGCCGTTCCGCCACCGCACCCGGGTGTGCGCTCACAGCACATCCAGCAGCGCCAGCAGGCGCGGTCGCAGCGCCCGCAGTTCCTGCATATGCGCAGCCGACAGCCCGCGCAGCAGACGCTCCGCCTGGTCGGTTACCGCCACCAGGCTGCGGCGGCCGTCCGACGGGTCCGGCTGGCGCCGCACCAGGCCGGCATCGGCCAGGCGATCCACCAGCTCCACGGCGGAATTGTGCCGGATCAGCAGCGCCCTGGCGATCTCCCCGACGCCAAGCCCGCCGGGGCTGGTCCGCGCGGCGCCCTTGATCGCCAGCAACGCCTGGTGCTGCCGCGGCGTCAGGCCGACCGCCTTGGCCGCGGCCTCGCTGAAGGCGGCGAACTGCCGCAAGGCGAGGCGGAAGGCAGCCAGCGTGGCGTAGTCCGCGTCGGTGATGTCCTCGGTCTGCATCGGTCGCCTGTCCGTCCCGGCCGTGGCCTGCCTGCGTCGCCCAGGCCGCGTTCATCATCCCGCGCCCGCGGCGGCACAACCATTTTCCAACCAGGGCTTTTCCCGCGAGCCGCGAGCATCTATGTCGTATCCCGACATAGTGGCGGAGCATTTGATGAGCACCCGGAACGGGGCGGATTTCACGGTGGACTGGCGCGTGCTGCTGCTGGCGGCGATGGCCCTGGTGATCGGCAGCGGCGGCGTTGCCTCCGCCTGGGTGCTGCTGCGGCTGATCACCCTGTGCACCAACCTGGCCTATTTCCATGACTTTTCCCTGGCGCCGCACGACCTGACGACGGCGCATCTCGGTCCCGTGTCCATCCCAATCCCCGTCGCCGGCGCGATCATCGTCGGGCTGATGGCGCGCTACGGATCGGAGAAGATTCGCGGCCACGGCATCCCCGAGGCGCTGGAGGCGATCCTGATCGGCCGCAGCCGCATCGGCCTGAAGGTGGCGCTGCTGAAGCCGCTGTCCTCGGCGATCTCCATCGGCACCGGCGGCCCGTTCGGCGCCGAGGGGCCGATCATCATGACCGGCGGCGCCATCGGGTCGCTGTTCGCGCAGTTGTTCAACATCACGGCAGCCGAGCGGAAGACGCTGCTGGTGGCCGGCGCCGCGGCCGGCATGACGGCGGTGTTCGGCACGCCGATCGCCGCCGTGCTGCTGGCGGTCGAGTTGCTGCTGTTCGAGTGGAAGCCGCGCAGCTTCATTCCCGTGGTGGTCGCCTGCGTCACCGCGGCGGTCGAGCGCGCCGGAGTCCTGGCGGCGGCGCCGCTGTTCCCCTGTGCCGGCGCGACGCCGATGCAGCCGGAATTCGTCGGCGCCTGGCTGGCCATCGGCGTGCTGAGCGGCCTCGGCTCCGGCGTGCTGACGGCGATGGTCTACGGCAGCGAGGACGCCTTCGGGCACCTGCCGCTGCACTGGATGTGGTGGCCGGCGCTGGGCGGCATCGTCGTCGGCGTCGGCGGCCTGATCGAACCGGCGGCGCTGGGCGTCGGCTATGCCAACATCGCCCACCTGCTGGACGGGCACCCGACGCTGACGGCGGTGGCGGTGCTGCTGGCGGTGAAGGCGGTGATCTGGGCGGTGTCGCTGGGGTCCGGCACCTCGGGCGGCGTGCTGGCGCCGCTGCTGATCATGGGCGGCGCGCTGGGGGCGCTCGCCGGGCATGTGCTGCCCGCCGCGCCACCGGGCTTCTGGGCGCTGCTGGGGATGGCGGCGATGATGGGCGGCACGATGCGCGCGCCGCTGACCGCATCGCTGTTCGCGGTGGAACTGACCGGCGACTTCGCCGCCATCGTGCCGCTGTTCGCCGCCTGCGCCGCCAGCTACGCGGTGACCGCGCTGCTGCTGAAGCGCTCGATCCTGACCGAGAAGGTGGCCCGCCGCAGCCATCACATCGTGCGCGAATATCATGCCGATCCGTTCGCCCTGACGGCGGTCGGGGAGGTGATGGCGACGCCGGTCGACACCTTGCGCGCCGCCATGCCGATCCGTGACGTTGTCCGCTTTTTCACCGAAGGCGGGCTGCGCCATAAGTCCTATCCCGTCATCGACTCCGAAGACCGGGTGCTTGGCATGGTGTCGCGCGCCGACGTGCTCGACTGGGTTCGGCGCCCGCCCGAGGGCACGCTCGGCGATGCCGTCGGCGACCCGACCTTGATCGTCTGCTACCCGGACGAGCCGGTCGGCGACATCGCCGATCGCATGGTGGCGGCGGAGGCGGGGCGCGTGCCGGTGATCACGCGCGACGGGCAACGCCTTGTCGGCCTGCTGGCGCGGAAGGACCTGCTGCGGGTGCGTCAGATTGTCGCGATGGAGGAGCAGCAGCGGGAGGGGCTGTGGCCGCGGCGGTTACGCGTCCGCGGGGCGTGATGCCGGGGGGTGGGCGCGCGGCGATGAAGCTGCCCGGCGCGTGACGGGAGGCTATGTCCCGTCGCGCGGAAGCCGGGCCAGCAACTCATCCAGGTCCCCGGTCAGAAGCTGGTCGAGGAAGAACGGGTTTTCGGCCGGGAAGTGGCTGTTGGGGTCGATCGCCTGCAATCGCCTGACCGCGCCAGCATAGAGTTTCCCGAGATCGATCCTTTGCCGCATGGACGGCGAAAACCGGCGCTCTGCTTCGTCCTGGAAACCAACGACCTCACCGCGCCAATGCGCGCAAGCCTCATTGCCGGGCCATGTGTGAAGCTTCAGGAGATGCACCAGGACAAGGGTCAGGAAGCTTTCCACCGAGCGCAATTCCGACAGGCCCACGTCCTCGATCTCCTCGGCAACATGGGCCCAGTCGATGTCGTTCACCTGCTCCCCCCGCGCAAGGCGGCGGAGCCGATCGGCCTGATTCTCCGACCAGGCCAGGATGTCACGCTCGTAGAGACCGTCCGGCATGAGAGGACGTTTAACAGGGGAAAAGGCACATGTCAGCAAGCGCGTGCCGCGGCCGTGGAGCGACGGCGGCTTGCCTGGCATCCTGGCTCGGAGAATACAAACGGCCACGCCGGGCGCAACTGGCGCGAGGATTTCCAGATCGCGCTGCATATCCAGGATGGCGTGCGCTTCGTCCGTCCGACCGGCAACCTGCTCCTGACCAACATCCACCGCGTCTATGTGGGTGAGATCCCGGAACCCTCGCTCGAAGACGACGACCTGCGCGACTACCCGCCGGTGCCGGACCTGGTTTCCGTTCAGTCCGGCGGGAAGCGGCTGAGAAGGCTGCTCAAATCGTCATTCAGCAGATGATCCAGGATGAACGGATTCTCCGGCGGCAACCGGACGCCGGGGTCACCCGCGCGCAACTGGTCGATTGCATCGTTATAGAGCCCGCCAACGTCAATCCTGCGCCGCATCGAAGGCGAGAAGCGTCGCTTCAGGGTTCTTTGGAAACCGACGATCTCACTGCGCCAATGGCCACACGCCTGGCTTTCGGGCCAGGCATGAAGCTTCAGCAGATGAAGCATGATCAGATTCAGGAAGCTTTCGACCGAGTGCAACTCCGACAGGCCCACGTCCTCGATCTCCTCGGCAACATGGACCCAATCGACGTCATTCACCCGCTCCCCCTGCGCAAGGCGGCGAAGCAGATCAGCCTGGTGCTCCGACCAGGCGAGGATGTCACGCTCGTAGAGACCATCCGGCATACGGCCAGCTTATACGAAAACCGGCCTCATGCCAGCAATGGTCATGCAGGGTCGCCCACACCGCCTGCGGCGTCGGCGGTATCCGTATCCGCGCCGCAGCCTCTGCGTGACCCACCCCGGCCGGGTCGCCGCCGTCACGCCGCGTCAGCGTCTCCATTCAGCCGCGTGACCAGCGCCGCCACCTCCCCGCCGGGCACCGGCCGGCTGAACAGATACCCCTGCGCCTGGTCGCAGCCTTCGGCGCGCAGATAGTCCAGTTGCTGCGGTGTCTCGACGCCCTCCGACGTGATGGTGACGCCCAGGCTCGCGCCGAGGCCAACCACCGCGCGCACGATGGCGCCGGACCCGCCGCCGTCCGGCAGGTCGGAGACGAAGCTGCGGTCGATCTTGATCTTGTCGAACGGGAAGCGGCGCAGGTAGCTGAGCGACGAGTAGCCGGTGCCGAAGTCGTCCATGGCGATGCGCAGGCCCAGCGCCTTCAGCGCGCACAGCGTGGCGATATTGGCCTCGGTATCGCGCAGCAGCACGGATTCCGTGATCTCGAGCTCAAGCCGGTGCGCCGCCAGGCCGCTTTCGGCCAACGCCCTGGCGACGACCTGCACCAGGTCGCGGCTGCGGAACTGCAAGGACGAGAGGTTGACGGCGACACCGGTTTCGCCAGGCCAGCGCGCCGCCTCGCGGCAGGCCTGGCGCAGCACCCACTTGCCAATCGGGGCGATCAGGCCGGTCTCCTCCGCCACCGGAACGAAATCGCCGGGGGAAACCAGCCCGCGCAGCGGATGGCGCCAGCGCAGCAGCGCCTCGAAACAGGCGATCCGGCCGGTGTGGATGTCCAGCACGGGCTGGTAGTACAGTTCAAGCTCGCCGCGGTCGAGCGCCAGCCGCAGGTCGGTCTTGAGCGTCTGCCGGTCGCGCAGGCCCTCGTCCATATGCGGCTCGAAGAAGCAGTGCGTGCCGCGGCCAGCCGCCTTGGCCGCGTACAGCGCCACATCGGCGCGCATGATCAGGTCGTCGGCCCCGACGCCGTTCTCGGGCGCCAGCGCAATGCCGATGCTGGTGCCGATGACCACTTGGTGGCTGCCGAGGTCGTAGGGCTCGCCGAGCACGCCGACGAGACGCTGAGCCAGGGCGGCCGCGCTCTCGGGCTGGCTGACCTCGGTCTGGATCACCGCGAACTCGTCGCCGCCGAGCCGCGCCACCCTATCCGCCTGGCGCATGCACCGCCGCAGCCGATCGGCGACCTGGCACAGCAGGGCGTCGCCGGCAGGGTGGCCGAAGCTGTCGTTCACCGCCTTGAAGCCATCGAGGTCGAGGTAGAGCACCGCGATCTGGCTGCCGTGGTTCAGCCCGCCCAGCGCGCCGTCGAGTTGCTCGCGGAACTGCGCGCGGTTCGGCAGGCCGGTCAGGGCGTCATGGCAGGCCAGGTGCGCCAGGCGTTCCTGGGCGAGCAGCCGCTCGCGCTCCGCCCGGCGCTGCTGGGTGATGTCGCGGAAGAACAGCGACAGGCCGTCGTCGGCGGTCGGATAGGCGTGCACCTCCAGCCACAGGTCGAGCAACGCCTGGTGCGCCTCGAACGCCGTGGCCGCCTGCTCGTCCCGCGCCTCCCGGCAGTGCTGGTGGAAGCCTTGCCAGGCCTCCTCGGGGAAGGCGTCCCGGGCACTGGCGCCGAGGTGCAGCCCGCGCGGGGCGAGCAGGGCGGCGGCCTGCCGGTTCACGTAGGTCACGCGCCAGTCGTGGCCGAGCAGGATGACGCCATCCGTCGTGCTTTCAAGCACGGCCGAGAGACGCTCGGCCGCGGCCTGCACCTCGGCGCGGATGCGCTCGATCTCGTCCTGCGCCTGCTTGGCCCGGGTCACGTCGCGCGAGACGATCAGCAGGCGCACCGGGCGTCCGTCGGAGCCGGGAATGGCGCTGACCGAGACATCCCACCACCTTGGCGTGCCCTTGACGGTCGGGCGGAAGGCGGTGAAGCGCGCAACGGCGCCCGACCTGGCCTGCCGCACCGCCTCGCGTGCCTGGGCCGCGTAACCGGCGGGCCACAGCGTTTCCCAGGCCTGGCCGCGCCGCGTGGCGAAGTCGTCGATCTCCATCGCGCGCAGGCCGGGGCCGCTGATGAACTGCAGGCGCCCGTCGAGGCCGATGACCTTCATGCAGTCCGGACTGCTGTCGAGCACGCTGCGGGCGAACGCCTCGCTGTCACGCAGGGCGTCCTGCGCAACCTTGCGGTCATGCACGTCCTCGGCCATCCCATACCAGCGCAGGACGCGCCCGTCGCCGTCACACCGTGGCGCCGCGCGTACCCGCAGCCAGTGCCACATGCCGTCGGCGGGAACCCGGACGCGGTATTCGGTATCGAACGGCTCGCCGCTGGCCAGGCAGCGCGCCCACTGCGCCAGCACCGCCGGCCGGTCGTCGGGATGCACCGTCTGGATCCAACCCCTGCCGCAGGTCTCCTCGAGCGTCAGCCCGGTGAGGGCGAGCCAGCGCGGCCCGACGTCCAGAATGGCGCCGTCCGGTGCCGCGATCCACGGCATCTGCGGGCTGAGCTCGACCGCGTAGCGGTAGTGTTCCTCGCTCTCCCGCAGCGCCGCCTCGATCTGCTTGCGCTGCGAGATGTCCTGGATGATGGCAATGAAGCGAACGGGCGCGCCGTCCTGGCCGCGGATGAGCGAGACGGTCAGCAAGGCCCAGACGATGCCGCCGTCCCTGGTCAGGTAGCGCTTCTCGATCCGGAGATGATCGACCTCGTCCGCGAGCAGCGCCCGCATCTCGGCAACGTTACGGTCAACGTCGTCGGGATGGGTGATATCCTGGAAGGTGCGTTCCAGCAGTTCCCGCTCGGTGTAGCCGATCAGTTCACACAGCCGGGGATTGACCCGCAGCCACCGGCCGTCGAGGCTGCCCTCGGCAATGCCGACCGCGGCTTGCTCGAACATGGCGCGGAAGCGGGCCTCGCTCTCGCGCAGGGCCTCCTGCGTAGCCCGGCGTTCGTTCACGTTCTCGGCTGTCCCGTACCAGCGCAGGATGCGTCCGTCGTCGTCGAAGCGCGGCGCGGCGCGAATCCGCAGCCATTCCACGGCCCCATTGGGAAGGCAGACGCGGTACTCGATATCCAGCGGCGCGCCGGAGCGCAGCGAGCGTGACCAGGCCTCCATGGTCCGGGTGTGGTCATCCGGATGCACCAGCCTTGCCCACGCGGTGCCGATGGTTTCGTCCGGGGTCACGCCCGAGAGGGCCTGCAGGCGCCGGCCGACCTCGAGGACGGTGCCGTCCGGCGCGGCGGTCCAGGGGATCTGCGCGCCAAGCTCGACCAGGTGGCGGTAGTGTTCCTCCTTCTCCCGCAGCGCCTCCTCGGTCAGCTTGCGGGCGGTGATGTCCTGGCAGACGCCGTGGACCTGGACGACGGTGCCGGCGCTGTCGGTATCCAGGCGGACCTCGGCCCAGCAATGGCGGATCGTGCCGTCGGGCCACACGACCCGGAACTCGCGGCCGTGGTTCACCTTGTCGCGCACCGCCGCCTGCAGGCGCTCCATGGTGGGCTTGCGGTCGTCAGGGTGCATGCTCGCGAGGGTGCCGTCGAGCGTCGGCTGGAAGCTGGCGGGATCACGGCCGAAGATCCGGTAGAGCTGGTCGGACCAGGTGAATTCCTGCGTGCCCACCAGCCAGGTCCAGGAGCCCAGCGTGGCGATCCGTTCCACTTCCTCCAGGTCGCGGGTGCGGGCCTCCAGCGCCGCTTCGGTCTGCCGCTGCGCGGTGACGTCCAGGAACGAGAGCAACACGCCGGCACTGTCTTCGTCCCGGCCCTGCATCGGCTGCAGCGACATGACGAAGACGCGGCCCGTCGCCGCCGGGCTGAGTGCCTCGCCCCGGATTTCGATCCCGTCCACGGTCTCGCCGGCCAGCGCGTTCCGCAGGGCCTGCTCGACGCCGGGGAACAGCGCCGGCAACGCCTCGGCGACGCTGCCGCCGAGCTGCGCCGCAAGCGGCAGGCCGGGCATCGCCGCCAGGTTCCCGCTCAGACTCAGGCAGCGCAGGTCGCGGTCGAGCAGGCACGCGCCGATTGGCGGATGCTGAAGGGCACCCGGCGCGCCGGCGCGTTCCTCACAGGAGGCCGGCAGTCCGGGAGGGATGGCGTTCATCGCGGCAACCCGTGGATTTGGTCGTTCAACGCTTCGCAGCGCCCCATGCGCGGCGGCCGCCTGCATATCTCGTCATGAAGTATCATTATTCGAAACGTATTATTGCGATTTCTGGGGTTATACCGTTGCTCTTGCGGTGAGTGCCACACAATTCAACCAACGGGCGAGACGGGGTGGTGGAGGAACAGGGGGGCTTTCGTAGCTGGCGTTGGCTGCGGTTTGATACGGGCGGTGCGTCCCTGGCGGCGGCAGCGTGGCTGATGGCGTATTTTTGTTTGCACAGAGAAGTAAGCCGAGGGTGACGGAGGGCCACAGGGGATCAGGGGGACATAGCGTGGCGGCGGCACGATGCTTGCCATTCCGTCATGGCCCGGCTTGTCCGGGCCACCTGTCGCGGCACAGTGCTGGAATAGGTGGCCCGGACAAGCCGGGCCATGACGAGGAGGCAACAGCCAGCCCTATTTTAACGCCAATGGGGCCTGCGCCCACCATGACGGGGAGGCACCGACCTCGCCCATTTTCACCGATCGTGATGGCTGCACGTCCGCCGCCAGCGACGCTCAATCAGCGGGAACGCAGGCGCCGCCTGTCCAAGCCAGAGCCGGTCCGGGCGATGGTGTGAGGAATCCCGGGCATTATGTTTCGATATAATATATTTGTTTTCTTCGTGACGATTCCTTATCATCTGCATCTTTCGCCGCGCCGGGCAGGACCTCACCGCGATGTGTGGTTGCCTTGCGCCCAGCTTCCGGACAAAAAACGGTAACGTGCCGCAACAAGAGATGCGGGGGATGACGGATGGCCCAGCCGTCAGCCTATGAACAGTACCTTCTAGAACTGGTGAACGCCGCTCGCGCCAATCCCACGGCAACCGCGGCCAGCCTCGGCATCGGGCTGAACGATGGTCTTCCCGCCGGAACGATCTCCGGCGCGCCCGAGGCGCCGCTCGCCTTCAACCCCGCCCTGATCAGCGCCGCGCAGCAGCACAGCGCCTGGATGCTGGCTGCCAACACGTTCTCCCACACCGGCGCGGGCGGCAGTTCGCCCGGCGACAGCATGGTGGCGGCCGGCTACAGCTTCTCCGGTTCGTGGGTCTGGGGCGAGAACATCGCCGTCCTCTTTGGCACGGGCGTCTCCCTGTCCGCCGCGACCGTCCAGTCGCTGGAAACCATGCTCTTCAAGTCGGCCGGTCATCGCGAGAACCTGCTCAACCCGGCGTACAAGGAAGCCGGGATGGGCGTCGCCGGCGGCACCTTCCAGGGCAGCGCCGCCGTGGACGCGACCCAGGATTTCGCGCTGTCGGGCAGCAGCGGCACGTTCCTGACCGTCGTCGCCTACAACGACGGGAACGGCGACAACTTCTACGAGCCAGGCGAGGGCCTCGGCGGCATCTCGGTGGTGGTGAAGTCGGCCAGCGGGCAGACCTGGCAGACCACGACCTGGGCCTCGGGTGGCTACCAGATGGCGCTTGGCGCCGGCAGCTATACCGTCACTTTCTCGGGCGGCGGCCTGGCCACGCCGGTGACCAGGAGCGTCTCCATCGGCGCCGCCAATGTCGAGGTGGACCTCAACACCCGGGTGGACGAGCCCGCCGTCCCGGCACCGACGCCGGCGCCCGCCGCCGCGACCGTGCTGGGGGCCGGCCAGGACACGCTGGCCCTGTCGGTCAGCGAGGACGCCTGGCAGGGCAACGCGCAGTTCACCGTCAACGTGGACGGCCAGCAAATCGGCGGCGTCCAGACCGCGACGACCGGCGCCGGCCTTGCCCAGGCTGACGCGGCGTCCGGCTCGGCGGGTGATGCCGTGCCGCAGGCCACGGGTAGCGGCGCACTCAGCCGCCTGCTGGCGGGGGCGGCCGCGCCGTCAACCCTGTGGGATCGGCACGACGGTGCGGCCGGCCAGGCGCCATCAGCCAGTGAGCGGGCGTGGCATGGCGGCCTCGGCGTGCTGGCGGATCACCCGGTCCCGGCGGTGGGCGCGCTGTCTTCCAGCCATCCGTTCGGGTGACTGCGGGAACGGGGATGTCCTGGCAGGGGGGTCTTCCCGGCGAATCCTGTGGTTACCGCCTGCCTACTGCCTGCCGCGCTATGGCCGGCTCGCCGCTGATCCTCGGGCCGAACGCGGGCGGACGATGAACCAGAACAGCAGCCATGCCAGCACAAGCGTTGCCGACAGGGCGGCAGAAGGCAGCAGTTGGAGTTTCCAATAGCCGCCGGCAAGCCCGGCGCTGAATGTAACCAGGCTCAGGATGGTTTCAACCACCGTATAGACAGCCGGCTTGGTGCTGCGGCGTCCCCAGCCGCTCTGCCCCTCCTGCCGTCCGGCCGGTCGGCCCATCGTGCCGAAGGACGAGAACGACAGCGCCGCCGGTATCAGGAAGGCGTGGAACACCAGAAGACCGATCGCGACCCACATGACCAACATTGGTGGTATCCTTATTGGCGGGGCGGCGAAGCGTCATGCTAACAGGCCCGGCTGTAACGCCACCCTATTGTTCCGGTCGTGCGCGGTCAACGTGGCCTGCCAGCCCCTCCCGCCACGCCGATCGGCCGCAACGTCTACACCAGCCGCGCCTGCCGCACCGCCGCGGCGATGAACCCCGCGAACAGCGGATGCGGGTCGAACGGCTTGGACTTCAGCTCCGGATGGTACTGCACGCCGACGAACCACGGATGCCCCGGCAGCTCGACGATCTCCGGCAGCACGCCGTCGGGGGACATGCCGGAGAACAGCAGGCCGGTCTCCTCCAGGCAGTCGCGGAAGTTGACGTTCACCTCGTACCGGTGGCGGTGCCGTTCAAACACCTCCGGCGCGCCGCCGTAGATCGCCCGCACCAGGCTGCCGTCCCGCAGCAGCGCGGGATAGGCCCCCAGCCGCATCGTGCCGCCCTTGTCGTCGGCCTCCGACCGCCGCTCGATCTGGTTGCCGCGCGCCCATTCGGTCAGCAGACCGACAACCGGGGTGTCGCACGGGCCGAACTCGGTCGACGACGCCTCTTGCAGCCCGGCCAGGTTCCGTGCCGCCTCGATCACCGCCATCTGCATGCCGAAGCAGATGCCCAGGAACGGCACCTTGTGCTCGCGGGCGAAGCGCACCGCCTCGATCTTGCCGGACGTGCCGCGCTCGCCGAAGCCGCCGGGGACCAGGATGCCGTGCACGTCCTCCAGCCGGTGGATCGCGCCGGGGTGCTCGAAGATCTCGCTGTCCACCCAGTCCAGGTGGACCTTCACCCGGTTGGCGATGCCGCCATGCGCCAGCGCCTCGGCCAGCGACTTGTAGCTGTCCAGCAGGTTGGTGTACTTGCCCACCACGGCGATGCGGACCTCGCCTTCCGGGGTCTGCACGGTTTCGACGATCCGCCGCCAGCGCGTCAGGTCGGGCTCGGAGTCGCACGGCAGGCCGAAATGCCGCAGCAGCTCCTTGTCCATCCCCTCGGCATGGTAGGCGATCGGCACCTGGTAGATGGTATCGACGTCCAGCGCCGGGATCACCGCCTCGGTCCGGACGTTGCAGAACAGCGCGATCTTGCGCCGCTCGTTCGCCGGGATCGGCCGGTCGCAGCGGCACAGCAGCATCTGCGGCTGGATGCCGACGTTCAGCAGCTCTTTCACCGAGTGCTGCGTCGGCTTGGTCTTCAGTTCCCCGGCCGAGGGGATGTACGGCACCAGCGTCAGGTGCACGAACATCGCCTGCTCCGGCCCTAGCTCGTTGCCCATCTGGCGGATCGCCTCCAGGAACGGCAGGCTCTCGATGTCGCCGACGGTGCCGCCGATTTCCACCAGGACGAAGTCGAAGTCCTCGGTGCCGCGCAGCACCACTTCCTTGATGGCGTCGGTGATGTGCGGAATCACCTGTACCGTGGCGCCCAGGTAGTCGCCGTGCCGCTCGCGGGCGATCACCTCGCTGTAGATGCGGCCGGTTGTGGCGTTGTCCAGCTTCGTGGCGTGCACCCCGGTGAAGCGTTCGTAGTGGCCGAGGTCCAGGTCGGTCTCGGCGCCGTCGTCGGTGACGAACACTTCGCCGTGCTGGTATGGACTCATGGTGCCCGGATCGACGTTCAGGTAGGGGTCGAGCTTGCGCAGCTTCACCCGGTAGCCGCGGGCCTGCAGCAGCGCGCCGAGTGCTGCCGCTGCGATGCCTTTGCCGAGGGAGGAGACCACGCCGCCGGTAACGAACACGTATCGCGTCATGGGCGACCTTCATAACAAGCCGAATCGGGCCAATGGAAGCCCGATGGTGAAAAATCAAGAAATTCAGAAAAGTCCCGCTGATTTCGTCACAGCGGTTGCCGGTTGGCGCGGGCGCTGCCCCCCGTCACGGCGGCTACCCAGGCACAGGCGACAGGCCTGCGCCCGGCAGGGCGACGAGAGGCCGGCGCCCACCTGGCAACGTTGAAGCCGCCCGGTCCTAGTTCGTCGGCGCGGACGGTCCGGCCGGCGGCGGCGGCGGCTTTGCGGGGGCTGGCGCCGGGGTCGTCTGCGCCGGCACGGTCTCGAGAATCGAGTGGTTGGCGCTGCCGGCGCCGCGGTTCAGCAGCGCCAGCGTCAACGACAGGCCCATGAAGATGGTCGCCAGGATCGCCGTCGTGCGCGTCAGCAGGTTGGCGGTGCCGCGCCCGCCCATGAACGAGCCCATGCCCTGGGAGGTGCCGATCCCCAGGCCTCCGCCTTCACTGCGCTGGATCAGCACGACGCCGATCAGGGCGATGGTGACGAACAGGTGGATGATCAGCAGGACGGTATTCAACGGCCAAGACTTTCCCAACAGCAAGGGGGCGATGGAGCCCGGGGCACGGGCATCGCCGCGCGCCCTCTTACCCGGACCGGGCGGCGCGGGCAATCGTTAGAAATTCATCCGCCTTGAGGCTGGCGCCACCCACGAGTGCGCCGCCGACATGCGGCACCGCCAGCAGCGCGGCGGCGTTGGACGCCTTGACCGAGCCGCCGTAGAGAATCCGGATGCCGTGCCCGTCCTCGCCGAACTGGCGCACCAGTTCCTCGCGGATGAAGGCGTGCATGGTGGCGACGTCCTGCTCGGTCGCGGTCTTGCCGGTGCCGATGGCCCAGACGGGTTCATAGGCGACGACGCCCGCGAACGGCTTCGGCAGGCTGCCGGCGATCTGCCAGCCGACGACCTCGGTCTCCTGCCCGCCGGTGCGCTGGTCGAGCGTCTCGCCGACGCAGACGATGGGGGTCAGGCCGGCCTCCACGGCCGCGATGGTCTTCTCGCGGATCAGTTCGTCGGTTTCGTCGTGGTTCTGCCGGCGCTCGGAGTGGCCGAGGATAACGTAGCTGGCGCCGGCGTCGCGCAGCATCGGCGCGGCGATGTCGCCGGTGTGCGCGCCCTGCGGCGTCTGGTGGCAGTCCTGGCCGCCGACGGCGACGGGGGAACCGGCAAGGGCTTTCGCCACGGCGGCGACATGCAGGGCGGTCGGGCAGACCAGCAGCTCGGCGGTGATGCCGGCGGCGCCGGCGGCGACCGCCTCGGCAAGGGCGATGGCGTCGGCAGTCAGGCAATGCATCTTCCAGTTGCCGGCGATAAGCTGTGGCACGGGCGTCCTCCGTCTTTCGTGGGAGTGCTGCTAGCGGAAGTTTTTCCCGCGTCAAGTGGGGAGCGGCGCCGCCCCCGGACCGGCCAAAGCCGCGCGAGGCTGATCGATGGACGCGGTTGCAGAAATTTTCGCCCGCTGGCGGCGGGCCCAGGTGAGCGCGGTGTGAAAATTTTGCCCGGCCCGTGCAAGATCGCCCTTGAGCCGGAGAGCCTCATGCGTTTGTCTTCTAACTTGTGCTTGTCGATCAGGCATCGAGGCTCAACAACCACAAACCGGACAGCGGCTGATCTCAGGCCGACAGGCCGCACCTGTGCAGGCGAAAGACCGGTGCGGCGCGTGCAATCAGGCCGGTCATCACCGCCAGGTTTCCACGCCCGGGCTTAGGCCGACCAAATTCGAACGCTATAGCAACAAACGGGGAGAAGCGCCATGACATGGACCGCCGGTACGGCGTCAGCGGATGACTCGCCAATCCTTCACGCCGCCATCGCCCTGGCGCCGCAGATCGCAGCCGCAGGCGACGAGATCGAGCAGGCACGCCGCATCCCGCCGCCCGTCGCCAAAGCCATGAAGGATGCCGGTATCTTCGGCATGGTGATGCCGCGCGCCTGGGGCGGTCCGGAACTGGACCCGCTGACGCAGTTCCGCATTATCGAGACGCTGGCCATGGCCGACGGATCCGTCGGCTGGTGCGCCATGATCGGCTGCGACAGCGGCTATGTCAGCGGATTTCTCGACCAGGACGTGGCGCGCGCGATGTATCCCGACATCCGGGTCGCCACCGGCGCCGCCGCCACGCCGACCGGCAAGGCCACCCGCGTGGCAGGCGGCTATCGTGTCGAGGGACGGTTCCCGTTCGTCAGCGGATGCCACCACAGCGAGTGGGCGTGGCTCGGCTGCATCGTTCACCAGGATGGCGCGCCGCGGACGGATGCGCAGGGTGTGCCGGAAACCCGGCAATGCTTCCTCCGGGTTTCCCAGTGCGAAATCCTCGACACCTGGCACACGACGGGGCTGCGCGGCACGGGCAGCAACGATATCCTGGTGCGCGACGTCTTTGTTCCGGCGGAGCAGACCTTCAGCTTCCAGGATCCGGCGGTGGTCAGGCGGCCCGGCCCGCTGCATGCCTTCCCGTTCCTGTTCATTGCCAAGGGAGGGGCTGCGGCGCTCGGCATTGCCCGCCATGCGGTCGATGCGCTGATCGAGAACGCAGCGACAAGACCTGCCCGCCGATACACCCTCGGCGATCGTCCTGAGGCGCCCAGGATGCTGCGTGAGGAGGTCTTCGTTCAGGAAGCGGTGGGGCGGGCCGATACGCTGCTGGCCTCGGTTCGCGCGTACTATTTCGATGAGATGGGCGCGCTGTGGCAGACGCTGGTCGCGGGCCGGCCACCGTCGGCGCTGCAACTGGCCCGGTTCACCACCGCCCATGCCCACATCATCGGCGCGTGCGTGGAGGCCGTGCAGCTTGTCTACAAAGCGGCGGGCGGGACTGCGGTTTATGCGAAAGGACCGTTGGACCGGTGCCTGCGTGACATCCTGACCATGAACCAGCACGTCGCAGGATCGCTGCGCACCTATGAGATGGCCGGGCGCCTGCTGTTCGGGCTGGAGCCACTGCGGTGGCTGTTCTGATTGGTCACAGGCTGGATCTCGCGACCCGGTCCAGTAGGGCTGACCGGCATGGAGCGCCAGCATAGCCGAGCGGCGGCACGATTATTGCTTAATCGTCATGATCCGGACACGCCAGACCATGATGGTGAGGCAACGGACCGGGCACCAAATCCTTCTCCAGCCGCCGCCCTATCCTGATACGCATGGGGACACGCCCTACGCAATGCACACATCCTGGAAACGAGTCGGAAATGACCGTAAAATCAAGTGCTTGCCTGGGCGCCAAGAGCGTTCCCCCATCGTCATGGCCCGGCTTGTCCGGGCCACCTATTCCAGCACGTGTGCCGCGACAGGTGGCCCGGACAAGCCGGGCCATGACGAAAGGGAAACGCAGCGGCGAACCGTTTCCGAGATGTGTGCATCCCGTAGGGACACGCCCGGCCATGACCATAGGGAGACGACCTTGCGCCGCGGCCCCTGCCAGACCGCGTTTTCATAGGAGATCGCATTTTCATAGGAGACAATCCAGAGTATCAATTTCGCGGGAAATTATTTACGGCGGTTCCTCTGCCGTGATTTACTGAACATAAAACAGTAATTGCAGGAGGCGTCCCATGAACACCCACTGCAGGCAATTGGGGCGGCGCCCCATACTGAAGAGCCTCGCTGTTGCGGCGGCAACCGGCCTGCCGCTCGCACGCCCCGCCATCGCCGCGCCACGCACCCTAAGGATCGGCCTGATCATGCCGATGACCGGGTCGCTCGCCCTGTTCACCGAGCACGTGCCGTTCGTGCTGGACCAGGTCAGGCGCACCTATGGCGGCATGCTGCCGATCAACGGCGCCAATCATCCCTTCCAGATCCTGGCGAAGGACAGCCAGTCCAATCCGAACCGGGCGTCGGAAGTCGCGCTCGACCTTATCCTCAAGGACAAGGTCGATATCATGTGCGCCTTCGCCACGCCGGAGACGGTCAATCCGGTATCGGATCAGTGCGAGGCGAACGGCGTGCCGTGCCTGACCAACGATGCGCCGCTCGAACCGTATTTCTTCGGCCGCCATGGCGATCCAAAAAAAGGGTTCGACTGGACCTATAATTTCTTCTTCTCCGCAGGCCAGGTGGTTGGCACTTTTATATCCGTCTGGGACAGGCTCAGTGTCACAAAGCATCTGGGTGTCCTGTGGGCCAACGATACCGATGGCAATGCGTTCGCGCAGGTCATGCCGCCGATTTTCCAGAAGGCCGGCTTCACAGTGGTCGATCCTGGCCGTTTCGACCTTCCAGCCAGCAACTTCAATGCCCAGATTGCCGCCTTCAAGTCGGCCAACGCCGACGCGGCCCTGGCAGTGCTGCCATCGCCGGATTTCACCACATTCTGGAATGAAGCGGCGCGTCAGGCCTATCGGCCACGGGTTGTGACACCGGGCAAAGTCGGCGAGTTTCCGCCTGGCGTTTATCCCTATGGGGATCGGGCCATCAATTTCGCCGTCGAGGTGTGGTGGTCGCGCTTCCATCCGTACAGCTCGACCATGACCGGCCAGAGCTGCGCGGAACTTGCCGATGAATACGAAAAGGCCAGCAACCGGCAGGCGTCAATGGCGCTGGGGTTCCGGCATTCACTGCTCGAGGTCTGCTTCGACGTGCTGAAACGCACGCAGGATCTCGACAAACCCGAATCGATCCGGGATGCGCTGCGCACGACGGACTGCAAGTCGATCGTCGGGCCGATCAACTTCAGCAAGGGACCGTTCCCGAATACAGCAGAGACCCTGGTCGTCGCCGGCCAATGGCGCAAGGGAAAGAAATGGCCGCTGGAACTGGTGATCGTGGACAACAAGGACGTGCCCGAAGTCCCGCTCGGCGGCCATCCCGAGCCGATGACCTACGGCAGCTAGCCACGTGCTGCTGGAAGTCGCGGGGCTCAGCCGGAGCTTTGGCAGGCTCCGGGTGATCGAGGATCTCTCGCTCTCCGTCCAACCCGGCGAGGTGCTCGGCATCATCGGGCCGAACGGCGCCGGAAAGAGCACGCTGTTCAACCTGATCGCCGGCGTGCTGCCGCCCACCGCTGGTACGATCCGCCTGAGTGGGCGCGACATCACCGGACTGCCGCCCTGGGACCGGTGCCGGCTTGGCATCGGTCGCACCTATCAGGTTCCACGTCCCTTCGCGCATATGAGCGTGTTTGAAAACGTTCTCGTCGCCGCCGTGCATGGCAGTCGTGCCAGCTTGCGGCAGGGCCGCCGCCGTGCCGAGGCGGTGCTGGCGCTTGCCGGTCTCGCCGCCCAGCAAGCGCGGACGGCGGGAGCGCTGACCTTGCTCGACCTGAAGCGCCTCGAACTGTGCAAGGCGCTGGCGGTCGCGCCGAAACTGCTGCTGCTGGACGAGATCGCCGGCGGACTGACCGAACCGGAATGCGCGACCCTGATTGGTATCGTCCGCCGGGCCCAGACGCCGGACATGGCGGTGGTCTGGATCGAGCACGTCGTGCAGACCCTGCGGCGGATTGCGACCCGGCTGGCGGTGCTGCACGACGGCGGCGTGCTGGCCGAAGGCGCGCCCGACGCCGTGCTGGCCAATTCCCGCGTGCAGGACGTCTATCTCGGCACGGAAGGCCGGTGAGTGGAACCGCTGCTTTCCGTCCACGGGCTGTCGGTGTCATACGGTCGGTTCCAGGCGCTGCACGAGATCAGCCTGGCGGTCGGGCGCGGTGAAGTCGTTGCGATCATCGGTGCCAACGGGGCCGGAAAGTCCTCGCTGCTCAACGCCATTATGGGCCAGGCCGGTCGGGTGAGCGGCGCCATCCGCTTTGCCGGGCGCGATATTGCCGCGCTGCCGACGCCGGCGATCGTGGCAGCCGGCATTGCCCTGGTGCCGGAAGGCCGGCGATTGTTTCCGTCGCTGACGGTGGAGGAGAACCTTGCCATCGGCTGGGACCTGGGGCGGCGCGGCGGACTGCGCGTGGCCGAGATCTACGCGATGTTCCCGGTCCTGCTGGCGCGGCGCCACCAACGCGCCGGCCAGTTGTCCGGCGGCGAGCAGCAGATGGCCGCGCTTGGACGCGCCCTGCTGGCTGATCCGCGGCTGCTGTTGTGCGACGAGCTGAGTCTCGGGCTGGCGCCGCGGATCGTTGACCGGATCTATGCGCTGATGCCGGAGATCCGCCGGCGCGGCATTACGGTCGTGCTGGTCGAGCAGGATATCAGCCGCTCTCTGGCCGTATGCGATCGCTTTTACTGCCTGCTCGAAGGCCGGGTTGTGCTGTCCGGCCGACCGGCCGAGACCGATCGGGACAGTATCATGCAGCACTATTTCGGAGCCTGAGGCGCCATGGCCGCAGCGATCGCAGACCAGGCCATCCAGGGCGTGCTGCTAGGTGGACTGTACTGCATGTTCGCGCTCGGGCTGTCGCTGACGGTTGGCGTGCTGCGCTTCGTCAATATCGCGCATGGCGACCTGATCGTGCTGCTCTCGTTCCTGACCCTGGCGGTGTGCACGGGGCTTGGCATCCATCCGTTGCTGAGCCTGGTCCTGGTCGTGCCGCTGTCCTGCGCGCTGTTTTATGCGCTGCAACGCTTGCTGCTGCAGCGCGTGACCGGGCAGAATCCGTTGCTGGTGCTGCTGATCACCTTTGGCATCGCGATCATCATCCAGAACGGGTTGTTGCAGGGTTTTGGCGCGGATACGCGCAAGCTCCCCGGCGGCGCGCTGGAAACGGCGACGTGGCAGGTCGCGCCCGGCCTTTACGTGGGCATCCTGCCGCTGCTGACACTGCTCACGGCCATTGTCATGGTGTGGCTGCTGGACCTGCTGCTGTATCGCTCGCGCCTTGGCGCCCGCATCCGCGCGGCATCCGACGATGTCGCGGCCGCCAACCTGATCGGCTTGCCGACGCCGCGGATTTTCGCCGCCGCGATGGCTGTCGTCGGCGCAACGGCAGCGGTTGCCGCCTGCTTCATGGGATTGCAGATGAACTTCGATCCCGCGAGCGGGCCGAGCCGCCTGCTGATCGCCTTCGAGGCCGTGGTGCTGGGCGGGCTGGGCAGCCTGTGGGGCACCCTGGCCGGCGGCATCGTCCTGGGCGTGGCGCAAAGCATTGGCGGCGAATTCGATGCGGCGTGGCAGGCAATTGCCGGGCACGCCGCCTTCCTGCTGATTTTTCTTCTGAGACCACAGGGATTCTTCCCGAAATACTGAAGGCCATCCGATGCTGCGGTCACAATCGCCTCGCGTGGTTGCCGGACGGGCGGTGCTCGTTGCGGGGATGCTCATGCTCGCGGTGGCGCCCTGGGTGTTCGGGCTCGGAACCATCTCGGTCCTGACGGAATTCCTGACCATGCTGGTGCTGGCGCTGATGTGGAACCTGCTGGCCGGTTATGCGGACGTGGTGACGGTCGGTCAGCATGCATTTGTCGGTATCGGCGCCTATGCGTTCTACGGCTTCGCGGCGTTGGCCCAGATCAGGCCGCCGGCGGCCATCCTGCTTGCCGGCCTCGTTGCCCTGGCGCTGGCGCTGCCGGCCATGGCGATCGTGTTCCGGTTGCGCGCCATGTACCTGGCCATCGGCACCTGGGTGGTGGCGGAGTTGTTCATGCTGGTGGCCGGCAAGCTCTCGGCCTTTGGCGGCGGCTCCGGCGTCAGCCTGCCGCTGCCGGTCCTGCGCGCCCTGGGCGCACGCCCGGCCGAGCGCTTCATCGTTGTCTACTGGCTGGCCCTTGTCCTGGCGGCGACCGCATTTTTCAGCACGTGGCTGCTGTTGCGGAGCCGGGTTGGCATCGGACTGATGGCGATGCGTGACAACGAGGAAGGGGCAGGCGCCGTCGGCGTCGACCTGGTGCGGGCGCGCATGTTGTGCTTCCTGTGGACGGCGCCGTTCCTCGGTCTCGCCGGAGCCATCGCCACGCTGCAAAAGCTGCGTATCTCTCCGGCGGCTTCATTCAGCATCATCGACTACACGGTGTTTGTCATCTTCAATGTCGTGATCGGTGGCGTCGGCAGCCTGGAGGGACCTGTGCTGGGAACGATCCTGTTCTTTGTCCTGCGGGAGTACCTGTCGGACTTTGGCACCTGGCACCTGATGCTGCTGGGCGCTCTGTCCATCGCCGTGATCCTGATCGAGCCGCGCGGCCTTTGGGGCCTGATCCGCCGGCGCCTGGCGCGGGATCTCGTTCCGGTTTCTCATCATGGGTCGCGACTGTAGCAGGTGTAACGGCTCTTGGCCAAAGTCGCCGATTGAGAGTCTGCATGCGTCCGGGACAGTGAAACTGGCCGCGCAGACCGCTGTGCCGATCGTGACTGTGGCTGCCGCTACCCAAGTTCGATGAGAAGGGACTTCGCCTCCTGCAGATCGCTGGTGTCGAAGCCTTCGGTGAACCAGGCATAAACCGGCGCCAGCAGCGCATAGGCCTCCGCACGCCTGCCCTGGCTCTGCCACAGCCGCGCAAGGCTCATCGCCGTGCGCAATTCCCAGGATTTCGCCTGCTGGCGGCGCGCCCAGTCAAGCGAGGCGAGAAAGTTCCGCTCGGCACCTGCCGGATCGCCCTTGAGCGAGAGTATCCAGCCCTTGAGGCGCAGGATCTCGGCATAGGACATGCGCTCCTCCCACCCCGGCCGTTCGATCTGGATGATCTGCTCGTCGATCAGCCGCAAGGCATTGTCGAGATCGCCCATGAGCGCCATGCCTTCACCCAGGAAAGCGTTCAGGGTTGGACCCCTGACCTTGCCACCGCACGCGTTCCAGACCGCGATGCCGGCTTTGAGCGGGGCGATGCCTTCCGCGATCTTTCCTTCCCGGATCAGCGCCTGGCCATATGCAAAGGGTGCCAGTATCGCCCCGAACACGGGCAGGCTGTTCTCCCGACCGAGGCGCTCACATTCCTCGGCACGTTGGCGCAGGTCCTCGTGGTTGTAGCGGCGGTCGAATTCATGCACACCCATAGTCAGTGCAAATCCGAGATCAAACGGGTGGGCGCGGCAACGGGCATGCACATCCTTTTCCTCGCTCAGCCGCAACGCCCGGTCCAGGTAGCCCAGCATCCAGGCGCTGATCGAAGCGTAGATACCAGCTATGGTCTTGGGATCGTGGTTAAGGATGTCCGCAAGATGGCGATGCCTTTCGAGATCGTACAGTTCCAGGACTTTGCTGGCATGCTCAGCCGACTTGGTGAACTTGCCTAGCCAGGTGTAGCAAATGCAGGCAGCGGTGTGTCCGGCGACGCGCAGATCAGCGTCACCGGTCTCCGCCGCAACATCCAGCATCTCCTGCACCCATGTCAGTGATTCCGCGGCATGCCCCTGCGTCAGGATGTTGAGGAACAACCCCCACAGGATCGGCACCAACGCATCGTGGCGTCCAAGCGATTTTGCCAGGGCCTGGGCCGGATGCAGGCTGCTCCAGACCTCCGGCGCAGCCCAGCCTTGAAGCGCCAGCCACGCGGTGCCGAGGTGCGTGCGCAGTTCCAGTTCACCAGCATCCCGCTCCGATGACGAAGGCAGCGTGGCGATCAGTTCAAGTCCCTGGTTGAGGTGTGCGATCGCCTCGGTCAGCGCCGTGCGCTGCAATGCCAACTCGCCCGCTTTCTGCCACAGCGGAATGGCAGCTTCGGCACGGCCCGCGGCGGTGAGGTGGTGTGCCAGCACCTCGGGTTCGGTGGTGCTGATGCTTGGGAAGCGCTGTTCGATGACGCGCGCGATCTTGCCGTGCAGCTCCTGGCGGCGGCGCTTGAGCAGCGAGTCATAGGCTGCATCCTGCACCAGCGCATGCTTGAAGGTGTAGATGGCATCCGGCGGCGTGCCACGTCGGAAGACCAACCCCGCCTCGCATAGCTGCGCCACGGCCCCGTCAAGCTGGGCCTGCGGCATCGGCGCCACCGCCGCGATCATCACGTAGCTGAATTCGCGGCCGATCACGGCGCCGATCTGGGCAATCTCCCGC
Source organism: Rhodopila globiformis (assembly GCF_002937115.1). GTDB lineage: Bacteria > Pseudomonadota > Alphaproteobacteria > Acetobacterales > Acetobacteraceae > Rhodopila > Rhodopila globiformis. Next base: position 24,243 of record NZ_NHRY01000036.1, read on the forward strand.
ACCGGCAGAAAACGGTCCAGCCGCGCCATCAGCGAGTCCCGCAATGTCGCCGGAATGGTGACAGTGCGCATGGAGCCAGCATACTCGTAATGATCGCCGGCCTCTTTCAGCGCGCCTGATTCCAGAACGGCCTTGGTCAGTTCCTCGACAAACAGCGGCACGCCGTCGGTTCGGGTCAGGATCTGCTCCAACAGCGGCCCGGGCAGCGCCTTGCCGCCCGCCAGCGCGGACACCATTGCCTGGCTTTGTGTTCGGGTCAGCTTGGACAGGTTCAGGGCGCCGACATGGCCATGCCCGGACCAGCGCGAGGAAAACTCCGGCCGGTGGGTCAGCACGACCAGCAGCGGGATCGCCTTCACCCGGTCGACCAGCAGGTCCAGCGCCTCCAGGGTGGTGGGATCAGCCCAGTGCGCGTCCTCGAACAACATGACACTGGGCTGCCTGCGAGCGGCCGCTTCGGTGATATCGACCAGGGCCCGCAGCGTCTCGTCCTTGTGCCGCTGCGGCGTCATGGGTAAGGCCCCATAACGGTCCTCGCACGGGATGGACAGGATCGATGCGACGAACCGGACGTCGCCCAGTGGGCGGCCATAGTGCCCGACGACCAGGGCCTCGAGCTTGTCGAGCTTTGCCTCCGCGGTCTCGTCCGGCGCGAACCGCAAAGCCCGCTCGAAGTTGTCGGTGATCGGCCAGAAGGCGCTGTTCACGGCATAGGGCGAGCACTGGAAACGCAGCGCCTGCGCGCCTTGGGCCCCGAGACGCTCGTGCAGCACGCTCACGATACGGCTCTTGCCGATGCCGGGTTCCCCGCCCAGCAGCACCACCTGGCCTTCGCCGTCCTGCGCCTGCGCCCAGCGGCGCAGCAGCAGATCGACTTCCTCCGCGCGGCCAACCAGCGGCGTCAGCCCGGCCGGGCCGTGATGCGCATCGAAGCGGCTTTCGGTGACCGCGAGACCCTCCACACGCCAGGCATGGACGGGTTCGGCGATCCCCTTCTGGTTGTGTCCGCCGAGACCGCTCAGGTCGAACGCGTTGCCGATCAGGCGGCGGGTCGAGGCGGCGATGACGACCTGGTCAGCGGCGGCTATCCCTTGCAGCCGCGCCGCCAGGTTGGGCGTGCTGCCAATGGCCAGCCTGGCCTGCTCGCCCGCGCCGGCCGGTTCCCCAACCACGACAGGGCCGGTCGCGATGCCGACGTGGACGGACAGGGCCTCCGTGGTGGAGGACCGCTTGACCGTCTCGACGATCTCCAGCGCGGCCCGCACGGCGCGCTCGGCATCGTCCTCGTGCGCGGCCGGCCAGCCGAAGTAGGTCAGAATGCCGTCGCCGACATAGCGGGCGACGAAGCCGTCGTAGCGGGCGATGACGTCGCCGCACAGGGTGCGATAGGCATGCAACAGGTCGCGCAGTTCTTCCGGATCGAGCTTTTCGCCCAGTGCGGTCGAGCCGACGAGGTCGCAGAACATCACTGTCAGTTGGCGGCGTTCGCCGGCGGGCGGAACGGCGACGTCTGCCGGTACCGGCGCCGGGTGATCGCCGGATGAGCCGGCCGGCGGCGCGGACGCGTCGGTGCCCTGCAGCCTGGCGATGGCGACCAGCAACTGGCGGCGATGGCCGACAGAGGCGACGCCAAGATCTTTCAGGTCATCGGCCGTCAGGTTCGGCAGCAACGCCGCGCTGACGTCATTCTCGCGAAATGCCGCCTCGTACTGGCCAAGGCCCAGGCCATTCAGCCATTCCCCGACATCCACCGGCGTCTCCTCCGGCCTGGTGATGCTTGCGGTGGACTATCGCGCGCGGGAACCGCTTCTGTCGAGGCAAAGAGTCTCTGTGTGGGCCTCGCATTTTTTGAGGACGTCCCGGCAGGACCTGGAACCGGCGGGACTGCACCGGTGAGACCCGGGAAACAGGCGCACAGACCCTTGACCGTCGCATAGCCGGGTGAGGAGCGTGCCGCCCGCCGGGCCGGTTGACGACGCCGGTTTGCCGTTTCGTCCGCCCCGACCGCACCGCCGACGTCACCGCTCACCGGCCGCCGGAACGGGCGGTGATCTTCCGTTCCGGGAAGGGCGCCCGATCCCGACAAGGTGACCATTTACCGGCTGGATGCCGGCACGCAGCCGATTACGCTACGCGCCGGAGGATAGTTTCTGCACCACGCCAACAGCCCGGCCGGTGCGTCGCGGGTGCAGCGCCTGATGGTTTTGTTGTCATCGACATGATCCCCGGCGCGACCGGCAGCGGTTGCAGAATCGAAGCGGAGCCGACAGCCCCATGATCACCAGCATCGAAATCCGGAACCGCTCGCCGTTCGCCGGCGGCGCCGCGTTCGGCGGCACCGGCGCCTATGAGCGGATCGAGGGCGTCGCCAGCGGCGCGCTGGACCCGGCCCATCCGCGCAACCGTGACATAGCGCTGCTCGACCGGGCGCCGCGCAACGCGGACGGGCGTGTGGAGTACCGCTCGGATTTCGTGCTGCTGCGGCCGGCGGACGCGGCGAAGGGCAACGGGCGGCTGCTCTACGAGGTAAACAACCGCGGCCGCATCATGCTGTTCGCCAACCTGTGCGCCGGCGCCATGGGCAACCAGCCGCAGACCGCGGCGGAGCTTGGCAACGCCCTGCCGCTGCGGATGGGGTTCCTGCTGCTGTGGACCGGCTGGGACCCCGCCGCGCCGAAACCCACCGGGCTGTCGCTGGAGGTGCCGGTAATCGAGGGCGTCACCCAGCCGATTCGGGAGGAGTTCGTCTCCGGCACACGGCTGGGCGTGCACGAGGTGTTCAGGCTGGCGTACGAAGCGGTTGGCCCGGCCTCTGTGACAGTGCGGCGGACGCAGGCCGCGCCGCGCGTGGCGGTGGCGGCGACGATGCCCGACAGCCGCTCGGTGCGGCCCGAGCCGCCGATTGAGCCGGGATCGATCTACGAGGTCCGCTACCAGGCGACGCAGCCGCGCGTCGCCGGCATCGGCTTCGCGGCGACGCGGGACATCGTCAGCCACCTGCGGCGACGCGGCGCGGACCTGCCGGGGCGGCCGGTGACGCATACGCTAGCGTTCGGGATCTCGCAGTCCGGCCGCTATTTGCGTAGCCACGTCGCCGACGGCTTCAACGCCGACGAGGACGGGCGGCGCGTGTTCGACGGCGTGTTCACCCATGTCGCCGGCATCGGCCGGGTGTTCCACAACGCGCCGTTCAGCCAGCCGTTCCGCACCCGCACCTGGCACGAGGACCACGACTTCCCGGAAGTGGAATTCCCGCACGCGGCTGCCGCGATGGACGACCCGGTCACCGGCGGGTCCGGTGGCCTGCTGCGCGGCGACGGCAGCGATCCGAAGCTGATCGAGACGAATACCTCGACCGAGTACTGGCAGAAGGGCGCCTCGCTGCTGCACACCGACCCGCTGGGCACGCGCGACGCGGACCTGCCGCGGACCGTGCGCGGCTACCTGATCGCCGGCACGCAGCACGGCGGCAAGGCGGGGATGCCGCGCGATACCGGCCCGTGCCGCTATCCGCGCAACTGGCACGACCCGATGCCGGCGGTGCGGGCCCTGCTGGTGGCGCTGGACGAGTGGGTCGCCGCCGATCGGCCGCCACCGGACAGCCGCCTGCCGCGGATCGCCGACGGCACGCTGGTGGCGGCGGAGAGGGTGGCGTTCCCGGCCATCCCCGGCGTGGCCTGGCCGCATGCCGCCAATGACGCGGCGCCGCTGCCGGACTGGACCGACCCGAGGCCGCCGGAGCGCGCCTATGTCCCGCTGGTGCCGCAGGTGGACCCTGACGGCAACGAGCGGGCCGGCATCCGCCTGCCGGACATCGCCGTGCCACTGGGCACCTTCGCCGGCTGGAACCTGTATGCGCCGCCATACCCCGAGGGCGAGCTGGCCGATCGCGACGGGACATTCCTGGCGTTTGCCGCGACCGAGGCGGAGCGGGCGGGTGATCCGCGGCCGTCAGTGGCGGCCCGCTATCCGCAGGACGCCCGGGCGGCGGCGCGGCGGGCGGCGGTGGTGGCGCTGCTGCGGGAGCGGTTGCTGCTGGCGGAGGACATCGGGTTGTACGGGGTCTAATCGCCGCAGTCGCGCGTGTCGCCGCTTGTGCCGAAGGCCGGGGAACGGTGGCGGCTGTGGGCACGGCAGGGGATCGAGGATGGTGCTGTAATCCGGTTCCTGCGGCCTTGATCAGGATGGGCCTGATGGAGGCACGGGCGGGATCGATAGCGGTGCGTCGCATTTGCCGGCGGTGCCTGCGTCACCGGCCGATTCTCAACCCGGAGGAAGGCGAAGAATCCACGGAGCGCTAAGGAGAAAAGCAATATATTGCGCTTCGCGCGAAGCGCCTGAAATTGCCCGGCGGGGCCAATGGGCCGATCGGCTGCCATCCCCGGGAAATCTTCGTGGCCCTCCGTAGAACCTCCGTATCCTCCGTGTTGAAAATGCGGAGGCAAACATGCCCGTGGCCCGTCCAGGGGGGCGCAGCAGCCCAATCCGCGCGACCAGTCATCCCCTGGATCTCTTCTCACCCCCGGTCCACGCTGATCCGTCCGGCGCCATAGGCCACCACCTGAAGGAAGCCGCCGGCCATGCAGACGTTCTTCAGGAAGTGGAACATCGCCTCGCGGCTCTCGGGATGGTAGTGCGCGACCCACGCGGTGGCGAGGCACCACGCCGCCAGCGCCAGGGCGGTCAGGCGGGCGCGGTAGCCGACAAGGAACAACAGGCCGCCGCCGATCTCGACCAGCAGCGACAGGGCGTAGGCGCCGCCGACCAACGGCAGGTGTTGGGCGGCGAGGTAGGCCATCGTCGCCGTCGGCGTCGTCGCCTTGATATAGCCGCCGTGGAAAAAGATCGCGCTCATGAGAATGCGTCCCAGGAGCGCGATCCAGTCCATGGCGACGGTTCTCATCCGACGAGCTCGATGCCGGCGAAGAAGTAGGCGATCTCGACCGCCGCGTTCTCCGCGCTGTCAGAGCCATGCACCGAGTTCGCCTCGATGTTCTCGGCGAACTGGGCGCGGATGGTGCCGGGATCGGCCTTCTTCGGGTCGGTCGCGCCCATCACCTCGCGGTTGCGGGCCACGGCGTTGTCGCCTTCCAGCACCTGCACCACCACCGGGCCGGAGGTCATGAAGGTGACCAGGTCGCGGTAGAACGGCCGCGCCGCGTGCACGGCGTAGAAGGTTTCCGCCTGCGCCTGGGTCATGTGCAGGCGCTTCTGGGCGATGATGCGCAGGTCGGCGGCCTCCAGCACGGCGTTGATCTTGCCGGTCAGGTTCCGGCGCGTGGCATCCGGCTTGATGATCGAAAATGTGCGCTCGGTTGCCATGGCGGCCTCCTGACGATGTGAAACTCGGCGGCTGAGTAGGGGGTAACGCGCCGGAGGGCAAGGCCGGCGGCGCCCGGCCGGCGGGTCCTCGCCAGGTGTGGCAATTTGATCATACCCGCCATGAATATATCACGGGGCAGCCCGCCGCGGCCACGGCGGAGGGCGGTCATGGCTCTGAAACAATCGCAAGAGGCTTCTATCGCGGCGCAGTGCCGGAGGTGAACCCAATCGGCGTGTCGGGCTTCGGGAGCAGAGCTTCGCGCGGCGGCCCGGGACGCCCGGGAACCGCCCGCCGCCGGCGTTCGCGCCGGGGCGTTGCCGCGGTCCTGCAAGCCAATTGAACCCGCGGACAAGCCTTGTATATGCGGAATTCAGCCGACGCATGCTCGACCCGGCTGCTGAACCAAAGGAGCCGGAAACCGTGGCAGATTTTCTGGATGAGCGTGTACGTGACGATGATATCGTTGTTTCGCCGGACGGGACTGGCACAGAAACGTCCGGCGCCCTTTCGAATGATACCTTCGCCCGCCTGAGCCCGGCCGGGCGGCTGGCGGTGCTGGCGCAGAACGTGCCGGGGCCGTTGGTCTTCACCACCAGCTTCGGGCTGGAGGACCAGGCGCTGACGCACCTGATCGCCGGCTCCGGCATCGCCTGCCGCTTCGCCACGCTGGACACCGGCCGGCTGTTCCCCGAAACCCACGCCGTCTGGGCGGAAACCGAGCAGCGCTACGGCATCCGCGTCGCAGCCTTCCATCCGCGCGCCGCCGCGCTGGCGACGCTGGTGCGCGAACAGGGCATCAACGGCTTCTATGACTCGCAGCAAGCCCGCCGCGCCTGCTGCGCGGTGCGCAAGCTGGAGCCGCTGGACCGCGCGCTGGCCGGCGCCGCCGCCTGGTTGACCGGGCTGCGGGCGGACCAGTCGGACACCCGCCGGAATGCCGATTTCATCGCCTGGGACCCGGCCCGCCGGCTGCTGAAGGTGAACCCGCTGCTTGACTGGTCGCGTGAGCAGGTGGCCGCGCTCGTGCGCGACGCGCGGGTGCCGTACAACGCGCTGCACGACCGCGGCTTCCTGTCCATCGGCTGCGCCCCCTGCACCCGCGCCGTCGCCCCCGGCGAGCCGGAACGCGCCGGCCGCTGGTGGTGGGAACAGGACCAGGCGCGCGAGTGCGGCCTGCATGTCGGCCCCGACGGACGCCTGGCGCGCGCAAGGAAAACAGCATGAAGTCCCTGACCCATCTGCAGCGCCTGGAAGCGGAAAGCATCCATATCTTCCGCGAGGTCGCCGCGACCTGCGAGAACCCCGTGCTGCTGTATTCCATCGGCAAGGACAGCGCGGTGCTGCTGCACCTGGCGCTGAAGGCGTTCTATCCCGGCCCCCTGCCGTTCCCGTTGCTGCATGTCGACACGACGTGGAAGTTCCGCGAGATGATCGCCTTCCGCGACCGCCGCGCCCGCGAGCTTGGCTGCAAGCTGATCGTGCACACCAACGAGGACGGGCTGAAAGCCGGGATCAATCCGTTCACCGCGGGCTCGCGCCTGCATACGGATGTCATGAAGACGCAGGCGCTGAAGCAGGCGCTGGACCGTTACAAATTCGATGCGGCCTTCGGCGGCGCGCGGCGCGATGAGGAGAAATCCCGTGCCAAGGAGCGCGTGTTCTCCGTCCGCTCAACCGAGCACCGCTGGGACCCGAAGAACCAGCGGCCGGAGCCGTGGGCGCTGTTCAACACCCGCAAGCGGCAGGGCGAATCGTTCCGGGTGTTCCCATTGTCGAACTGGACCGAGGCGGATGTCTGGGACTACATCGCGCAGGAAGACATCCCAGTGGTGTCGCTGTATTTCGCGAAACCGCGCCCGGTGGTCGAGCGCGACGGCATGCTGATCATGCGCGACGACAACCGCATGGTGCTGCGCCCTGGTGAGACGGTGCAGATGCGCTCGGTGCGGTTCCGCACGCTGGGCTGCTATCCGCTGACTGGCGCGGTGGAAAGCGAGGCTGCAACTCTGGCCGAAATCATCGCCGAGATGCGCGGTTCCCGTTCGTCCGAGCGGCAGGGGCGGCTGATCGACCATGACGGCGGCGCCTCGATGGAACAGAAGAAGCAGGAAGGATATTTCTGATGAGCGTCGCCCTGGCCGATACGGCCCCGCTGGCCGAGGTGGCCGTGCGGGAGGCGTCCCTGCTGCGCTTCCTGACCTGCGGCTCGGTGGATGACGGCAAGTCCACGCTGCTGGGCCGCCTGCTGTTCGATTCGCACGCGGTGCTGGACGACCAGTTGGCGGCGCTGGACCGGGATTCGCGGAAATTCAGCACGCACGAGGGACACCGCGATTTCGCGCTGCTGGTCGACGGGCTGTCGGCCGAGCGCGAGCAGGGCATCACCATCGACGTCGCCTACCGTTACTTCTCGACACCGAAGCGGTCGTTCATCGTTGCCGACACGCCGGGCCACGAGCAGTACACGCGCAACATGGCGACGGGCGCGTCCACGGCAGAGCTGGCGATCATCCTGGTGGACGCGCGCAAGGGCATCCTGCCGCAGACGCGACGCCATTCCTTTATCGTATCGATGGTCGGGGTCCGCCATGTCGTTCTGGCGGTCAACAAGATGGACCTGATGGGCTTCGACCAGGCTGTGTATGACCGCATCGTCGCCGACTACACGAGCGCGGTCGTCTCGCTTGGATTCGAAACGATCGTGCCGATCCCGATGTGCGCCCGCGAGGGGGATAACGTTGCGGAACGATCGGAGCGGACGCCGTGGTACCAGGGCACGCCGCTGCTGGACTACCTGGAAAGCGTCGATGTGGGGGAGGCGCCGGACAAGGCGAAGCGGCTGCACCTCCCGGTGCAGTGGGTGAACCGGCCGAACCTGGATTTCCGCGGCTATGCCGGCACCGTGTCGGCCGGCACGGCGCATGTCGGCGATCCCGTGACGGTGCTGCCGAGCCTGCGCCACAGCAGCATCGCCCGTATCGTCACCGCCGAGGGCGACCTGGAAGCCGCCTCGGTTGGCCAGGCGGTGACGCTGACGCTGGCGGACGAGGTGGATATCTCGCGCGGCGACGTCATCGTGCACCGCAGTTCGGTGATGCAGGCGCACACGGCGATCACCGCCCGGCTTCTGTGGATGGGCGAGGCGCCGATGCGGCCTGGGCAGAGCTTCATCGTCAAACTCGGCACCATGGAGGCGAACGCCACGGTGGCGAAACTGCGCCATGCGGTCGATATCCACAGCTTCCAGAACCAGCCGGCCGACAGCCTGGCGATGAACGGTATTGGTGTGGTCGATCTGCGCTTCGACAAGCCGCTTTCGGCCACGATCTATGGGCGGGACCGCACGCTGGGCTCGTTCATCCTGATCGAGCGGATGACGAACCAGACGGTGGCGCTGGGCACGGTCGAGGCCGCGGCGCAGCGGCAGGCGAATGACAACAGCCGGGCGCAGGTGGTGCCGCGTGCGGTGGGCGCAGTGGCCGGGCGACAACGGGCACGGTTCCGGGCGCTGGTGGGATGCCGGATCGCCGAGGCGGTGATGCTGGCGCTGATCGTCTGGCTGCTGTCGGGGAGTGGTTACCTGGCGCTGGCGGTGGCGGCGGTGGATGCGGTGCTGCGGCCGATGGCGGGGCGGGTGGCGATGCTGCTGGGCGGTCGCGGCAACGCGGTGTTGTCCTGAATAGTAACGATGTACAAACAACGTGTGGCGGCGTGACCGGCCGGCGCAGGTCTCTCCGCGACGGCGTATCCCGCCGGCCGGCTGCGCGGTGCCATTCTGGCACTGCGCAGTTCCGTTCATCGACCGCGTCTTCATGACACGGCCGGTGACCGCGCTTCCGGTGGTGTCAAGACGGGCCGGAAGACGCAGTTGTCTACACGCGGGCAGCAACGGTCGGCATGGACGGTCGGCGGCGGCGAGCCATGACGCCCGTGCCGATCATGCCAATGCCAAGCAGTGCCATGGAGGCGGGTTCGGGAACCTCCGTAATCGAGCCGTCCAGGCTTACATGCGCAGCACCTGTCGTGGTGATCGTCAGCACCTCGGTCAGTGCAAAGCTGCCGTCGGCTAAGGCGGACGTCACGTCGCTGAGGCCGAAGGGCGTGGCCGTGTCGGTCAGTGTGTTGAGCAGTGTTGCGCCGTTCAAACTCAACAGCGTGTCATTATTATTGAGATAGGTCTGTAACTCGACGGTTCCCGAGCCAATGACGAAATTGCCGCTGAACTGCGACAGCCAGTTGGCTGCTCCGACCGGGGACGTGAAGCCACTCGCAGACAGGGTGACGACCAGCGTGCCGCCGGCACTGGAATTGATATCAACCGAAGACAGATCGAGCGAAGGAACGGTTGTCGCGGTCCCAGTGTTCACCGTTGTCGTAAAGTTGCCGATGCTTTCGGTCAAAGTCAACGGGCTGGCACCGGGTGAATCGCTGTAGGTCGTGCCGCCTGACTGCAGTTGCATCTGAAGGACAGGGTCTGCATTGGCATTCGAGGCGGCGGCGAACGCGGCGAGCGCGCAGACACTGGCCAAGGCGAGCTTCCTGATCGTGATTTTTAAGGCTTGCGGCGCTTCAGCCCGCCGTGTCAGCACGGCGGCTGAGGCAAGTCTTGTTTCTTGAATCATATCTGGGAGCCTTCGTTAGGAGTGAGAGGATGTGGCTCATTTTGAGACCCGGACACTTTATGTGTCCCGTCGATGCGGTCTTGGCACGCAGCGCCGCAGTTGGCGCGTTTGGCTATCTGGACGCAGGCACGCAGCGCCGTTTTGGTACTGCGTGGCCTTGCCAGTCAGGCGTTGCCATTGCACTTGCGGCACAGGGACACTGTGCCGCAAGAGGTCGCGCTTTACGATCAGGCGGCCAGCATCGGTGAGGACAACCGATGACGGCGGCGGGCCACGACGCCCGTGCCGATCATGCCGACGCCAAGCAGCGCCATTGAGGCCGGTTCGAGGACGCTGGTCGGGTCACTCAGCACTGTGAAGGTCGCATTGACTGTGGCACAGTTACCGAGGCATCCATTGTAATTTCCGACGTCCCAGCCTGAAACTTTCCCCAGTGATACCTGGATCTGCGCACCGTCAGCAAACGAGATAAGGTCGGGATTTGCCCAAGTGATTGTCCCGGTCGGGTCCATCCAACCAGTGACCTTGACGGTGCCGTTGATGGAGCCGTTCGCCTGTCCGGGCTCGGTGAAGGCGAACGTCACCGAAACATTCTCCGTCCCGGTACCCCATGAATTGCCCGTCTCGCAGATCGTCAGATACTGGCTGATGATATCGGGAGCGCTGGCCGTATTGAGCGAGGCAGTGTACTGAGTAGAAACGCCGCTGTTCACACCGTTCCCGCCGTTATTGTTGCTGAACGTGCCGGTGAAGGCAATGTTGTTGCCGTGCGAGCCGGGTCCGGGTCCGCCATCAACAAAGGTGGATGTCCAGGCATATTGCGTGAGTGGCGTGGCGTTGGCGTTCGCGGCGGCAACGGTGAACGCGGCGACCGCGCAGACACTGGCCAGGGCGATTTTCCGGATCGTGGTCTTCTGGTTTTGTGGCGCTTCAGTTCGCGCGGTCAGCGCGGCGGCTGAGGCAGGTCGTGTTTCTTGCATCATGCTATGGGCCTTCCTTAGGACCGAGGGGTGGCAATTTTGAGACCTAGACACACTTTAGATCACGCGGACCAAATTTTCGCATGCCATCCAGACCGCGGCGCTGGTGACTCATATAAAATCACTCGGATTGTATCAATATTAATAGCGCGCGGTCGCAATCATATTCCGTTGACATTATAGTAACCGCTACATGACTATTATGTGATGTAGCCGCAATAGATCTGATATAGCAACATATAGGCTTGAGGAACTGTTGCCGGCCCGCTCCAGATTGCATTCACGCTTTTTTTACACGCTAAAATGGCAATCCTGGATTGCATGCCAACCTAAGGCAGAAAAATTCGATAATAGACTTATGTAAGACGACGAGCTTCACGGTCTTGTTACTCATGAAATACAGCAGCGGTAACCAATGCCGCTTCGATCAATGCCCGCACCCCCAGCGATACCAGACGCATGTCCCCGCACGGCAAAGTGAATAAGCAATTATTTGTTATAAGCAACAAACAGGCGTCTCGCGAACCTGTGTTCCGACGCCGGGCAGGTCGCCGCCGCGACGACCCGCCACAGGCCGCGCCCCATCAGCCTCCCGCGCCGCCCGGCCGCAGCAGCGTCCGCGCCACCGCATCCTGCCAGCCGCGATACTTTTCCGCCCGCTCCGCCGCCCGCATCGACGGCGCGAACCGCCGTTCCGCCGTCCAGGCCGCGGCGAACGTCTCCGGGTCCGGATAAACCCCCGCCGCCATCCCCGCCAGGTACGCCGCGCCCAGCGCCGTCGTCTCCAGGCAGGCCGGACGATCAACCGGCGCGGCCAGGATGTCCGCCAGGAACTGCATGGTCCAGTCGCTCGCGCTCATGCCGCCATCGACCCGCACCACGGTCGGTGCCCCCGCCCAGCCGGAGCCGGTGTCGGCCTGCATGGCGTCCAGCAGGTCGCGGGTCTGGTAGGCGGCGCACTCCAACGCGGCACGGGCCAGTTCCTTGCGCGTGGTGCCGCGGGTCAGGCCGGTCAGCAGCGCCCGCGCCGCGCTGTCCCAGTGCGGCGCGCCCAGGCCGACGAACGCCGGCACCATATAGACCGGCTGGCCGGGATCGGACTCCGCCGCCAGCGCGCCGGCTTCCGCGGCCGAGGCGATCAGGCCCAACCCGTCGCGCAGCCACTGCACCGCCGCGCCGGCGACGAAGATCGAGCCCTCCAGCGCATAGGTGCGCGCCCCGTCCAACTGGTAGGCGATCGTCGTCACCAGCCGATGCCGGCTGGCGATCGCCTGGCGGCCGGTGTTCAGCAGCGCGAAGCATCCGGTGCCGTAGGTCGACTTCACCATGCCGGGCCGGAAGCAGGCCTGCCCCACCAGCGCCGCCTGCTGGTCGCCGGCGATGCCGCGGATGCCGATCGGCCCGCCGAACAGCCCCGCCGCGGTGTCGCCGAACATCCCGGCGGTGTCGCGCACCTCGGGCAGCAGCGCGGCGGGGATGCCGAACAGCGCCAGCAACTCCTCGTCCCAGGCGCCGCGACGGATGTCGAACAGCAGCGTGCGGGAGGCATTGGTGGCGTCGGTGGCATGCACCGCGCCCTCGGTCAGCCGCCACAGCAGGTAGCTGTCGATCGTGCCGAACGCCAGGTGCCCGGCCTCGGCCGCGGCGCGCGCGCCATCGACGGTCTCCAGCAGCCAGGCGATCTTGGTGGCGGAGAAATACGGGTCGATCAGCAGCCCGGTGCGCGCCGCGATCAGCCCGCCGTAGCCAAGCTGTTCCAGCCGCTCGCACGCCCCCGCGGTGCGGCGGTCCTGCCAGACGATGGCATTGTGGATCGCCCGCCCGGTGCGGCGGTCCCAGATCACCACCGTCTCCCGCTGGTTGGCGATGCCCAGAGCGGCGATGTCGCGCGCCGCCAGCCCGGCCTGCGCCAGCGCCTCGCGGTCGGTGGCGACGACGCTGTCCCAGATCGCCTCGGGATCGTGCTCCACCCAGCCCGGCCGCGGATAGATCTGCGGGAACTCCTGCTGCGCCGTGGCGACGGGCGAGACCGCGCCGTCGAAGACGATGCTGCGGGTCGACGTCGTGCCCTGATCAATGACGAGCGTATGCCGCGCCATGGTTCTCGTTTCCCCTGCTCAGGCGGCCCGCATCAGACGGCGGCCGCCACGCCGTCCCGGGCCATACGCCGCATCGCCGCGTCGATGCCGGCAACCTCGGCGTCCGTCAGGCGCAGGCCCAGCTTGCTGCGCCGCCAGACGACGTCCGCCGCGGTGCGGGCCCACTCCACCTGCATCAGGTAGCGCAGTTCCGCCTCGGTCAAATCGGCGCCGTGAACGGGGCCCATGTCGGCGTAACATGTCGCGGTACCGACCAGTTGAACAGTCCTGGTGCCATAGGCGCGCAGCAGGCGCCGTAGCGTCGTTGGCGGCACGAACGGAAACCGCGCGGCGGTGGCGGCGAGCAGCGCCTCGAACCCGTCCACCGGGAAGTCGCCGCCCGGCAGCGGCGCGCGCCCGGTCCAGCCCGCCGCCTCGCCGGACGCCGCCGGCAGATGCGGCCGCAGCAGCGACAGCGCGGCCTCGGCGAGGCGGCGATAGGTGGTGATCTTGCCGCCCAGCACCGACAGCAGCGGCGGCGCCCCGTCCAGGTGCAGCACGTAGTCCCGCGTCGCCTGCGCCGGCGCCGGGGACCCGTCGTCGGCCAGTGGCCGCACCCCGGCGTAGGACCACACCACCGCGTCCGGCGTCACCGGCCGGCGCAGGTAGCCGCTGGCCGAGCGGCACAGGTAGTCGATCTCGGCCGCGCTGATGCGCGCCTCGGACGGGTCGCCGCAGTAGTCCCGGTCGGTCGTGCCGATCAGGGTGAAGTCGCGCTCGCAGGGGATGAGGAAGAGGACGCGGCCGTCGGCGTTCTGGAAGATGTAAGCGGAGTCGTGCCCGTACAGCCGGGGCACGACGATGTGGCTGCCCTGGACGAGGCGGACGGCAGGCACCGCGGCGCGGATGACCGAGGCGGCGACCTCGGCCACCCAGGGGCCGGCGGCGTTGACCAGGGCGCGGGCGCGGACTGTCCAGGTCCGGCCGGTTTCCGCATCGCGCAGCGTGAGATGCCACAGTCCATCCGCACGGTCTGCCGACACGCATTCGCTGCACGGCGCCACCGTCGCCCCGCGATCGGCCGCGTCGCGGGCGTTCAGCACCACCAGGCGGGAATCGTCCACCCAGCAGTCGGAATAGGCGAAGCCGCGGGTGAACGCCGGCTTCAGCGCCGCCCCGGCGGGGTCGTCCGCCAGCCGCAGCGTCCGGGTCGGCGGCAGGCGGTCGCGGCCGCCCAGGTGGTCGTACAGGAACAGGCCCAGCCGCAGCAGCCACGCGGGACGCAACTGCTGGTGATGCGGCAGCACGAAGCGCAGCGGCCGGATGATGTGCGGGGCGATGCGCCACAGCACCTCCCGCTCGGTCAGCGCCGCGCGCACCAGGCGGAACTCGTGGTGCTCCAGGTAGCGCAGCCCGCCGTGGATCAGCTTGGTCGAGGCCGAGGACGTGCCGCCGCCCAGGTCGCCGCGGTCGCACAGGAAGACGCGCCAGCCGCGCCCGGCGGCGTCGCGGGCGATGCCGCTGCCGTTGATGCCGCCACCGATGATCGCCAGGTCGAACGGGTCCATGCCGTTACGGTGGCCCGCCTGCCGCGCGCAGGCAAATCAAGGTCCGGGGGGTCGCCGGGCCGCCCAACCTGCCGTAAAATGGGGCCACGCCCGTCCATAAGGGTGAACCAAGCGAACAAGGCCATTTGGCCGCAGAGGGAACCGAACCAGGGAGCCGCCCATGTCGAAACCGCCGATCCTGACCCGCCGCCGCGCCGCCACGCTGGGAGCCGCCGCCGCGGCGCTGCCGCTGGTGCACATCCGCACGGCCGCCGCCGCCGGCAAGCTGCTCGTCGGCTTCTGGGACCACTGGGTCCCGGGCGCCAACAACGTGATGCGGCAGCAGGTGAACGCCTGGGCGGAGAAGAACAAGGTGGACGTCACGCTCGACTTCATCACCAGCAACGGCGGCAAGCTGCAGCTGACGGCCGCCGCCGAGACCCAGGCGAAGGCCGGCCACGACGTGATGACGTTCGCGTCCTGGGACGTGCAGAATTTCGGTGACAGCCTGCAGCCGGTGGACGACGTGATGCAGCGCCTGACGGCCGCCAACGGCACGCCGAACAGCATCGTCACCTACCTGGGGAAGTTGAACGGCAACTGGGTCGCGGTGCCCACCAGCAGCGGCACCCAGACCAAGCCGCCCTGCGCCCGCATCAGCTGGTTCAAGAAGCACGGCCTGGACCTGCAGGCGATGTATCCGCCGCACGCGGAGAAGAATGCGCTGCAGGACGCCTGGACCTGGGAGGAACTGCTGAAATATGCCGAGCTGGCCGCGAAGGACAACATGACCTTCGCCTGCGGCCTGGGCGCGGGCGGCCTGAACACCGACGCCACCGACATGCACGGCGCGCTGTTCGCCGCCTATGGCGCGACGCTGATCAATGCCGAGAGCAAGATGCAGCTCGACTCGGATGCCATGCGCCAGGTGCTGGAATTCGCCCAGCGGCTGGTGAAGTTCTACCCGGCGGATGCGGTCAGCTATGACGACGCCTCCAACAACCGGGCGCTGATTTCCGGCAAGACGGCGCTGATCTTCAACCCGCCGTCGGCCTGGGCGGTGGCGAAGCGGGACGCGCCGGCGATCGCCGCCGATTGCTGGACCTTTCCGGCGCCGGCGGGTCCCAAGGGCCGCTTCGTGCCGACGCTGAGCTTCTTCTGGGGCATCTACAATTTCAGCAAGAACCAGAGCGCCGCCAAGGAACTGCTGGAATACCTGATGCAGCGCGACAAGGTCGAGGCGCGCGACAACGCCTGCGACGGCTTCGACCTGCCCCCCTATGCGAAGCTGACCGACTTCAAGATCTGGGAGGAAGTCGGACCGCCGAAGGGCACGGTGTTCAACTACCCGCTGCGCCCGTCCAGCGGGCAGAAGCCGTCGCTGACCGCCTCGGAAGCGCCGCCGGACATTGCGGTGCAGATTTACAGCCGCGGGGTGCACAACCAGATGCTGGCGCGGCTGCGCGAGGGCCAGAGCATCAAGCAGGTCACCGACTGGGCGGCGGATGAGATCGAGGGCTACACCCGGCCCTGACGATGGGGCGACGACCTGGCTTCGCCCTGCCCATTGGCGCCTGTGGGTCCGCATTTTCATAGGTGAGGGCACGGACCACGCTTCGCCCGAACCGTATGAAATCATCAACGAGCCGGGCAGGCCGCTGCCCGCAGGAAGCCCGGTGGAACTGCCCGTCCGCTCGTTGTCAGGTGGTGGCGATCTCATTCAGTCCGTCGGCGACGACCAACGTGCCGCCCGTGCGGGCGCGGATCTCCGCCACCGTCAGGCCCGGGGCGATCTCGCGCAGACGGAAGCCGCTGCCCGTCGGCTCGAACAGGCCGTAATTCGTCATCGCCAGCGTCACCACCGCGCGCGCCGTCACCGGCAGGTCGCATTCGGTGACCAGGCGCGGCAGGCCGTCGCGGGTGACGTGCTCCAGGATGATGAACACCCGCTTGGCGCACGCCGCGAGGTCCATGGCGCCGCCGATGCCGCCGCCCTTCTGCCCCTTCAGCTTCCAGTTGGCGAAATCTCCGGTCATCGAGACCTGGTAGGCGCCCATCACCGTCGCATCGATGCGGCCGCCGCGGATGACGCCGAAGCTGTCGGCGTGATGCACCACCGCCGCGCCCGGCTTCAGCGTCACGTTCTGGCCGCCGGCGTTCACCAGGTTCATGTCCTCCTGCCCCTCGGGGGCGATGCCGCCGTAGCCGATGACGCCGTTCTCGGAATGATAGGTGATGTCGCGGCCGCCGATGTCGGTGTTGGAGCACATGGTCGGGATGCCGACACCCAGGTTGACGATCCAGCCGTCCTGGAATTCCCGCGCCACCCGGTCCGCCATCTGCTGCCGGGTCAGTCCCTTCGCGCCGCTCATCGCCGCTTCTCCTGCCGTCTTGCGGGCCAGAGTCCGTCGGGCTCCGGCGGCACCTGCACCAGCCGGTGCACGTAGATACCGGGTGTATGGACATCGTCCGGATCGATGCCGCCCGGGGGCAGCACCGGCTCGTCGATCTCGGCGATGGTGATGCGCGCGGCGGTGGCCATCACCGGATTGAAATTGCGCTGCGAGCGGTGGTAGCGCAGGTTGCCCGCGGCATCGGCGGTGCGGGCGCGGATGAAGGCGTAGTCCAGCGGCAACGCGTATTCCAGCAGGTACTCGCGGCCGTTGATCATCCGGGTTTCCCGTCCCTCGGCGAGTTCGGTGCCGACGCCGGTGGGCGTGTAGAACGCCGGGATGCCGGCGCCGGCGGCACGCAGCCGTTCCGCCAGCGTTCCCTGCGGCACCAGCTCGGCCGCGACGTCGCCGGCTTCGTAATGTTTCGTGAACGGCAGCACGTCGGTCGGCCGCGTCGCGGCGGTGAAGGCGCAGATCACCTTGGCGACCTGGCCGTTCTCCACCAGCATGCCGATGTCCGGCATGCGCGGCTGCCGCGCGCCGCCGGTTGTGTTGGCAACCAAAGTAAGCCGCTTCGCGCCCTGCCGCAGCAGCGCCCGGATCAGGTTGAACGGCGTCCCCGGCATGGCGAAGCCGCCGAAGGCGATGGTGCTGCCGTCCGGAATGTCGGCCACCGCGTCCTGGAAACTGCCGCGCAGCTTGTTGGTCTGCATCGCTTCCCCGCCTTGTGTCGGGTCGATCAAGGTTCAGGCGGGGCGCGGTGTCAAGGTCGTCAGGCCGGCGCGAACACGTTGTCCCGCTGCGTGCCGCCGGCGGTTCTCAGCACGGCAGGCGGCCGGGCGAAGCGGGCGTCGTGCTGCAGCACCGGCATCACCGTGCCGGCGAACAGCCGCATGTTCGTTTCGGCCTCGTGATGCGGCAGGCCGCCGAAGGAAAATTCCGTGATCAGGTGGTCGAGCCCGGTCAGCGCCTGCAGTTCCTCCAGCTTCTGGATGCAGTCGTCGGGCGTGCCGGCAAGCTGGATGCTGACGTAGAAATCCGTCGCCTTTGCGCGCTTCGCCGGATCATGCAATTTGGCATACGTGGAGCCAACCTTTTCGTACGACTCGTAACCTTTCACCGCGTTCAGGTGTCCGTCGGAGAAATGATAGTGGGCGTCGATCGAATCCCACTTCCTGCCGAGGTATTCGATCGCCCGTTCCTGCGCCTCGGCCCGGCTTTCCGCGACAGAAACGTTGGTCAGGATCATCGGCGGCCGCGGCTGGTAGCCCTGCGCGGCGGCGAGGGCGTTGAAGCGGTGGACGTCGGCAGCGGCTTTGGGCCACTCGTTCTGCATGATTACCAGCATGGAAAGACCAAGCTGCGCCATGACCTCGACCGATTCCGGGCTGACGGCGGAGCCGAAGAAGCGCCGTTCCGGATGCGATATGGGCCGCGGCCGGATCGAGGTGCGTGGAATCCGGTAGTAGTCGCCGTCGAAGCTGAAGCTGTCCTGGCTCAGTGCCATGCGGATGATCTTCGCCGCCTCGATGAAGCGCGGCCGCGCCTCGCCCTGGTCGATGCGGAAGCCTTCGTATTCGACGCTGGCGGCGCCGCGGCCGAAGCCGAATACCGTGCGCCCGCCGGAGATGACGTCCAGCAGCGCGATTTCCTCGGCCACGCGGATCGGGTCGTGCCAGGGTAGAACGATCACCGCGGTGCCGAGGGTGATCCGCTGCGTCCGCCCGGCATAGTAGGACAGCAACTGGCAGGGCGAGGGCGACATCGCGTAGCCGGTGAAGTGATGTTCCAGCGCGAACAGCGAGTCGAAGCCCAGCGGTTCGGCCAGGTCGCCCAGCGCCATGTGCTCGGCGACGACCGCGGCATCGGGGCGTCCGGTCTGCGACAGCATGTTGAGTGCGACACCAACTTTCATGGCGGTCCTCCTCCCGGGACTATACTTGAAGGTAGGAGAACGTACCAAAGCGTAGGCGTCAATTGGCGGCACGGCCATGTCCGTCCCGTCGTGCCGGGCGAAGGCCCGCGGGATACACAGATTTCGGAAGTGGTCCGCTGCAGTCGTGCCTCATCCTGTTACGGCCGGTGCCGGTTTCACCGGCAGCAATCAAGCGAACACGGAGTTCCACGGTGTTTGCACGGAGTTGCATGGAGGAAGTGAATATTGCGCTTCGCGCGACGCGCATGAAATCATCCGACGTTGCCACAGAGGGGCGACCATGTCGCGGGCGCCCCGGACAACTCTGTGAAACTCCGTGCAAACCCCGTGGAACTCCGTGTCCGCTTGATTGGGGAGGCAACCCCGCCCCCTCTCCCGGTCGGCACCACACCCCACGCCCGATGCGAGGCTCACGCCACGGCGCCGCGGCCCGGCCCACCCTCGGCCGTTTCCTGCTCCATTGCGACACTGCAACGCGGCACCCTTGTGCGTCGCGCCTCCACTGGCGCCGCGCGTGCGTCAGGTCCGCAGGAACGCCGCGACTTCCCGGTTGAACAGGTCGGGGGCCTCGCGCATGAGGAAATGGCCCGCATTGCGCACCGGCATGTACTTCATGTCGAGGTAGAACTGCGGCGCGAGGTCCGACCAGTTGATCACGACGCAGGTGTCGCCCTCGCCCCACAGCACCAGGGTGGGGATGTGCGTCGGGGTATAGTCGCGCGGCTCCCAACCCTTGGCCACCGGGCTCAGGTTCGCCCGATACCAGTGGAACCCGCCTTCGACGTTGCCGGGCTTGACGAAGTTGTCGGTCAGGATCTCGATCTCCTCCGGGGTCCACAGGTTCTTGTTGGCGGACCACCACTGGAAGAACCAGCGGAAGTAGATCTTCGTCGCTTCCCGGCTGGACTCGACCAGCTCAACCGCCAGCGGCGTGCCGTGGAACGAGGCGTAGTAGGAATGCTCGTGAAACGCCGGGCTCAGGTAGCGGGTCTCGGCGCCCGGCAGGAACGGATTCACCAGCACGAGCTTCTTCACCATCTCCGGATAGCGCCGGACGAACTTGTGCATCACCAGCGAGCTCCAGTCGTGCCCGACCCAGTAAGCCTGCTCGATCCCGAGCGCCTTCGCCAGGCGCATCGCATCGTCGACCGTGGTGTCGAGATCGTAATGCTGCACAGGGTCGAGCATGATGCGGTTGGTCTTCGGGTCGTAGCCCGGCTTGTCGGTGTCGCCGTAGCCGCGCAGATCGACCGCAATGACGTCGAACTGCTTCGCCAGTTCCTTGATGTTCATCCAGTAGTCGTACCAGAAGCCCGGCCAGCCGTGGAACAGGAAGAGGGGCTCGCCGCTGCCCTCGCGCACGTAGTGGATCTTCACCTCATAGCCGCGCGGATCGTGCGTGGTGACCGTCTGGTGCCTGAAATCCTCGGGCCGCAGCAGCGTGCGCCCATAAAGGGTGTCGTCCTTCCGGGTGCGCAACTGCTCCCACTTCCCGCCGTAGAGATCGCGGTACGACTTCGGCTGTGTTTCGCTCATTGTTGTTCCTCCCTGGTGGCATCGCGCAGGCGTGGATCGTGCGTCGTTGGCCACATCCGCATTGTCGCACCCGGCCGCCCGGCGCAGCAAGCGAGCTGTCCGGTCCGGCATTTCCGCTGTTGCAGTGCCGGCGGGTCAATGCCTTGTCGCGCCGCGGCCGATGCAGCAGGTGCAGGCCGGAACACAGCGTGCACCGCTACCGTTCCTGCCAGCCGTCTCCGCAATCCCCGCCATCGGCACCGCCAGCCTGGCTTTGCGAGCCAACCGGATGCGGCCCTGGCGCTTCGCCCGAAGCCGCCGCATAGCCGCTAACTGAGGACCCGAGCGTGAACAAGCCATCCACTTCGGCGGGTTCTGCATGCCAGCGCCATTCTGGGCGAACCGGGAGAATGCCCATTAGGGCGTGTCGTCAATTAAGCCAAACGACGGCGGCGGCGAGGTGGACCGCGGCGAGGAAGTTGCGGGCAGTCTTGTCATAGCGGGTTGCGATGGCACGGAACTGCTTGAGCCTGGCGAAGAAATTTTCGATCAGATGGCGCGCCTTGTAGAGGTCGCGGTCGTAGGTCCGCGGCGAGCGGCGATTGG
>NZ_NHRY01000037.1 GCF_002937115.1 Rhodopila globiformis
TGTGGTGGTGGCTGTGCGTCCCGGGATGGGGCGGTGGGGCTCATTCTACCTGTCATTTAACACAGAGAAGAAATGAGGACCTCCGAGGGCCACGGAGACGGTGCGACCCTGGATTGGCAACACTCCGACATCCGCCAGGCGAATGCATCCTGACAAAGCAATAACATCTTATGTTGAAACAATAACCTGGCGCTTCGCGCGAAGCGCAACAAACTTCTTCTTCGTGGCCCTCCGTCATCCTCGTTCTTTCTCCGTGTTGAAAAATCCGCCGGACAAAACCGCACGGACCCCGGCCATCAGCCACGGACGGCCATCCCGCCGCTCTTTCCCCTCCAAACGCCTTCCCATGCCCGAACCCGCCGAACAACGTCCGGACCACGATCTTCATGTCGAACGGAACCAGCCAGCACAACAGATCATGCCCCACGCCGTTTGCCCGCCGCCGCCGCGCCGCCCTACACTTCCACCCCAACGCCCGACGGGGAACCGGCCATGAAGATCGCGCGCATCGAAACATTCCTGTTCGATCCCGGCACCGCCAAGAACCTGCTGTTCTGCCGCGTCGAAACCGACAGCGGCCTGCACGGCTGGGGCGAGGCCTACGTCACCCCCGGCAAGGAACCCGTCATCGAGCACCTGCTGCGCCACCTCGCGCAGCACATCATCGGCCGCGACGCCTTCAGCATCCGCCACACCGCGCAGGTGGTGTTCGAGGATTTCGCCATGCGCCGCACCTCGCTCGACCTGATGTCGGCCTGGAGCGCCATCGAGATCGCCCTGTGGGACATCGTCGCGAAGCACGCCAACCTGCCGCTGTACAACCTGCTCGGTGGCGCCAGCCGCGAACGGGTCAAGGTCTATGCCAACGGCTGGTCCAGCGGCACCGAAACCATTGAGCAGAACGTCGAGCGCGCCGTGAAGGTCAAGGAAATGGGCTACACCGCGCTGAAATGGGACCCGTTCCCCGGCCCCTGGCGCAGCTTCATCCACCGCGAGGACGAGGACCACGTGGTGCGCTATGTCCGGGCCATGCGCCAGGCGCTGGGGCCCGACTTCACCCTGCTGGTCGAAGTCCACCGCCGCCTCGCGCCGATGCACGCCATCCGCGTCGGCCGCCGTATCGCCGAGTTCGACATCGGCTGGTACGAGGAACCCTGCCTGTGCGACAACATCGACCTCGTCGCCGAGGTCCGCCGCGCCCTGCCGATGCCGATCGTGACGGGGGAGGCGATCTATTCGAAGGAGGGGTTCGCCGCGGCGCTGGCGGCGCGGGCGGCCGACATCCTCAATCCTGACATCTGCAACTGCGGCGGCGTCAGCGCCATGCTCGACATCGCCGCCATGGCGCAGCCGCACGCGGTGGCCATCGCGCCCCACAACTATAACTCCACGCTTGTCGGCCTGGCCGCGACGGTGCACCTGTCGGCGCTGATCCCCAACTTCTGGATCGCCGAATGTTTCATCAATCTGCAACCGGCTTGCGACGCCATCGCGGCCGCGCCGCTGACCGTGCACGAGGGCTTCGTTGACCTGCCCACCACCCCCGGCCTCGGCATCGAGCTGGACGTCGAACGGCTGCGCGCGAAGCCGTACCGCGACATGGGCCCACGCACGGGGCTGCGGTCGTACACCGAGGAATTCCCCCGCAAGCACTACGCCGTCGCGGCCACCCGCACGGGGTACTGACCGCGGTCCTCGATGAACGAGTGGCGGACGCTGCTGGCGGCGCCGCGCTTCCGCGCCTTCTTCCTGGCGTTGCTGTGCAACAACCTGGGCAGTTGGTGCGTCATCGCCGCCATGCCGATCCTGGTGGCCGAGCGGTTCGGCGCCGGGATGGTGCTGGTGGCCAGCCTCGCGCTGCGGATCCTGCCGAAGCTGCTGCTGGCGCCGCTGGCGGCCGGGCGGATGCGCCGCCTCGGCCCGGCGCGGCTGGCCAGCACGGCGATGCTGCTGATGGCGGCACTGACCGCGGCGCTGCCCTGGTGCGGCAGCCTGGCGCTGCTGGAAATCGTCATCGCCGCCATCGGCACGCTGGACCTGTTCATCATGCCCGGGCTGCTGACGCTGCGCGTACCGGTCACGCCGGCGGGGCTGGAGATGGCGGGCAACACGCTGTGCTCGGTGGCGGACCGGGCGGCCAAGGTGGCGGGACCGGCGCTCGGCGGCCTGGCGGTGCTGGCCGGGTTTGGTCCGGCTTTCGCCGGTTTCGCGCTGCTGACCGCGGCCTCGGCGGTGCCGGTTGCCCGGCTGTCGGGAATCGCGGCCGGGTCCGACACGCCGCGCGGCAGCCTCTGGCCGGTCCTGGCGGCCATCCGGGCCGATCGGCAGGTGGCCGGGCTGGTGATTACGAGCGTGACGTATCTGGTGATGCTGGGTGGGCTGCGGCCGTTCCTGTTCTGGGCGAACAGCGATTGGTACGGCGCCTCCGACACCGCCTGGACCTGGCTGCTGGCGGCGCAGGGCGCGGGCGCGCTGATCGGCGCGCTGGTCTCGGCGCCGGTCGTGCCCCGCCTGTCGCGCCGGATGTCGGCCTACCGGCTGAGCCTGCTGACCGGCCTGGCCGAGGGCGCGATGCATCTGCTGCTGCTGGTGGCGACAAGCAGCGCGCAGGCGATCGCCATCCTGGCGCTGGCGGGCATTCCGGAGATCGTCTCGACCGCCGCCTGGTTCACCGCCATCCAGGTGCGGCTGCCGGCGGCGCAGCAGGGCGGTTTCTACACCGTCATGGCGCCGCTGTGGGACCTGGCGTTCGCGCTGGGCATCGCCTCGGCCGCGCTGCATGCGCGGGGCGTGCTGCCGCTGTCCGGCTACTGGGCCCTGGTGTCGCTGACCGCGACGCTGCCGCTGCTGCCGTTGCTGGCGTGGGAGGCGCCGCGGCGCGCGAGGGCGACATGATGCCTGGCCAGCATGAAAATGTAGTCTCGCAGGCGCTGAAGGTCGGGCGGTGCAAGGTCGTCTCTCTATCGTCATGGCCGGGACACGCCCTACGCAATGCACACATCCTGGAAACGAGTCGGAAATGACCGTAAAATCAAGTGCTTGCCTGGGCGCCAAGAGCGTTCCCCCATCGTCATGGCCCGGCTTGTCCGGGCCACCTGTCGCGGCACAGGTGCTGGAATAGGTGGCCCGGACAAGCCGGGCCATGACGAAAGGGAAACGCCGCGGCGGACCGTTTCCGAGATGTGTGCATCCCGTAGGGACACGCCCGGCCATGACGGAGAGGCAACGGCTGCCGCCATTTTTCGTTATCGCGGTGCCAGCGCCGCTGGTTGATTAACCCTGAAGCAAAACGCCTCTGTTACGGGCGCATGCCGAACGCACTGGGGCCGGGCGTGCGCAGCGGCGCTGCGAGGTTGGCGAAGTCGCACAGCAGCCGGCGAGTATCGCGCGGGTCGATCACCTCGTCCACCCAGAACGCCTCGGCCGTGCGCAGCGGTGAGCGCAGGCGGTTCAACCGTTCCTCGATTTCCGCCAGCTTCGCGTCCGGATCTTCCGCCGCGTCGATTTCGGCACGGTAGGCCGCTTCAATGCCGCCTTCCAGCGGCAGGGAGCCCCAGCTTGCCGACGGCCAGGCATAGCGCAGGCACAGGTGCCCGACCGGCTGGTGGCCCAGGCCGCCGACGCCGTAGCAGTTGCGCACGACGATGCTGCACCAGGGCACCGTCGTCTGGTTGATCGCCGCCAGCGCCCGCACGCCCCAGCGGATCACCGCGGTGCTCTCGGCTTTCAGGCCGACCTGGAAGCCTGGGCAGTCCACCAGGTGGACAACCGGCAGGTGGAAGGTCTGCGCCATGTCGACGAAGCGGACGATCTTGCTGCACGCATCCGCCGTCCAGGCGCCGCCGTCGAACAGCGGGTCCCCCGCCATCACCGCAACCGGCCAGCCGTCGAGACGCGCGAAGCCGGTGATGATCGAGCGTCCGAACAGCGCGCCCATCTCGAAGAAGCTGTCCTTGTCAACCAGCGCGCCGATGATCCGGCGCATGTGATAGGCCTGCTTCTTCGACTTCGGGATCACTGAGATCAGGGCTTCATCCCGCCGGTTCGGGTTGTCCCAGCCGCGCACGCGCGGCGGCAGGTCGTGGATCGACCCGGGCAGGTACGACAGGAACCGCCGTGTCGCCTCGAACGCCTCGTCCTCGGTATCGACCGCGTGGTCCACGGCGCCGCATTGCAGCTGGATCTGCCAGCCGCCCAGTTCCTGCTTGGTGCGCGGCTCGCCCAGCCGTTCCACCACCGGCGGGCCGGCGACGAACACCGCGGCGATTTCCTTGACCATCACCGAGTAATGCGCCGCCACCAGCCGCGCCGCCCCCAGTCCGGCGACCGAACCAAGCCCCAGCCCGACCACCGGCACCTGCGACATCTGGTTGGCCACCAGGTCGAACGAGGTGGTTTCGGTCAGCCCGCCCGGCAGGTTCGCCCGTCCGGTGGTTTCGATCGTCTTGACCGAGCCGCCGCCGCCCGAGCCCTCGATCAGCCGGATCAGCGGCATGCGGAACTGGGTGGCGATTTCCTCCGACATCTTGGGCTTGCCCTTGATCGAGGCATCGGCGGACCCGCCGCGCAGCGTGAAATCGTCGCCGGCGACGACCACCGGGCGGTTATCGATGGTGCCGCGGCCGAACACGCAGTTGGCCGGCGTGAAGGCGACGATGTTGCCGTGCGCGTCGTAGGTTGCCTTGCCGGCGATGCTGCCGATTTCCCTGAAGCTGCCGTGGTCGAGCAGGCGATCGATCCGTTCCCGCACCGTCAGCCGTCCGCCGGCGTGCTGGCGGGCGACGCGTTCGGTGCCGCCAAGTTCGCGGGCAAGCCGCTGGCGTTCGCGCAGTTCGGCGAGTTCCGGCTCCCAGCCGACGGCGGAGGCATGCATGGGCTGAGCGGGGGTTTCGGTCACGTTGTCGTCGGCCATGCGTTTCCTGTCGGATCGTTCTTGCAGCGAATGCTGGCTGGTAGGCTATGGGCGATCCCGAGGCTATGCAACCGGCCGGGCTGTCAGGCCGCACGCGATGGCGGCGGGTCGAGGCGCCGACGTTGCGCCCGGGTACAGCGCGTCGGGCGCGCCCCGCATGACGAGCGGACAGCAATGCGGGTGATCGTGCCGCTTGACGAGGCCCAGAAATGTAGCAACATACCTACATTCATTTCACCCCATGCGGGCCACGTCATGACCATAACCACGATCTCTAGCCGAGAGTTCAACCAGGACACGAGTCGCGCCAAGAAGGCCGCCGCGAACGGCCCTGTATTCATCACCGACCGCGGCACGCCGGCTCATGTGCTGCTCACCATCGCGGACTATCGGCGCCTGGCTTCGGGAGGGGACAGCATCATCGAACGGTTGGGCTTGCCGCCAGGCATCGAGGACGTCGAACTGGAGGTCACGGCCCGGCGCGATCTCGCATGCGCGGCCGATTTCACCTGATGTTCCTGCTCGATACCAACGTCGTTTCCGAGTTGCGCAAGGCACGTGCCGGCAAGGCCGATCAAAACGTGACGACGTGGGTGCAGACGGTTCCGGCCGGCGGTCTTTTTCTTTCGACGATCGTGGTCCAGGAACTGGAGATTGGCGTGTTGCTGGCTGAGCGTCGCGACCCGAGGCAGGGATCACTCCTGCGTGCCTGGCTGGACGAATATGTACTGCCGGCGTTTGCCGGACGCATCCTGCCTGTTGATACGATCGTAGCACGGCGCAGTGCAGCCCTGCATGTCCCTGATCCGCGGCCGGTTCGGGACGGGCTGATCGCGGCGACGGCGCTGGTTCATGGCATGACGGTTGTGACCCGCAACATCGGCGACTTTGCCGCTACCGGCGTGCCACTGCTGAATCCGTGGGATGATCCGCTGGCGTGATGGCCTGAGATTATCCACTTACGTCCGGGCGCCGTGGAAACTCGGACAGCGGCACAGGTCTCGGACCTCTGTCACCGGCACCCTGCGTACCCTGAAGATCATGCGCGCCGGCATCCAGGCGGACGGCCTGTCGGCCGAGGAGCTGAGGGGCGAGCTGTTGCAACTCGCTCGGTACGGCCGGGTGCTGGTGCTGTTGGACGCCTGCCATTCCGGCGCCATGACGATGAACGACGCGGGGATCACGCTGGACGCCGACGCGCTGCGCATTGGCCTCGCGGCGGCGAACGTGACGGTGCTGACCTCCTCCAGCGGCAGCGAAACCTCGCAGAAGCGCGACGCTTGGCAGCACGGCCCCTTCACTACAGCAGACCGCAGGTTAGTTGGGACGCAGACGGCCTGTCTTCATCGTCATGGCCCGGCTTGTCCGGGCCACCTATTCCAGCACGTGTGCCGCGACAGGTGGCCCGGACAAGCCGGGCCATGACGAGTGAGGTGCGCCGTCGCCGTGTCTCAACCAACCTGCGGTCTGCTGTAAGGTGCTGCTCGACGCATTCAACGATCCCGCGGTCGACACCAACCGCAACGGGCTGATCAGCACCACCGGCCTGGCGAACGACCTCGCCAAACGGGTCCCGGCGCTGACCGACGGCGCGCAGACGCCGGGCATGGAGATCCGCTTCGACTCGCCCTGTTTGCCAGCGGGTCGTAGGCGGCGGGAACGCACATGCTTGTTTTCAGTATCAACAGGACAGCGGACTCCCGCAGGATACCGCCAGCACCGTCACTGGCGGGTAGGCGCCCGCCGCGGTTTCGGCTAAATTCCGACGGATAGCGGCCATGGCACTTTCCGGAACTGAACGACATGCCCGACTCAATCGATACCTTACCGCCGCCTCCGGCGCGTAACCTGTACGAGACGGACGAGCACGCCTGGATCGCCGCTCAGATTGCCGCATTGGCGGCGCAGGACTACAGCCGTCTCGACCGCGCCAGCCTGATTGAATACCTGACCGAGATGACCATTCGCGACCGCCGTGAACTGAAGTCGCGGCTGACTGTCCTGCTGCTGCATCTCCTGAAGATTCGAGTCCAGCCGGAGAGGCTGACCCGGAGCTGGATCAGCACCATTCTCGAACAGCAAAGCGAAATTCGCTCGATCATCGACGGCATCCCAAGCCTGGGGCGGCAGGCGGACACCATCGCCATATCCGCCTTTCCGGACGCGCTGCGGCGGGCGGCACGGGAAACCGGTGTGCCGGCCGCCAAATTTCCCACGACGTTGCCCTGGACAGTGGCCGAGGCTCTGGCCTTCGACCCGCCGGACCCTCCCGTGCGGCAAGACCGGCGCCGCTGATGCGCGGCGTGATGGACCGGACCTGCGGCCAAGTGTAAACGCTCGGCAAACACCCACAGCGAGGCCGATCACCATGCCCGACACCGTCTCCCCGCACGGCGACACGCTGATCATCGACATGGTCCGCCGCTTCTCCGAGGAACGCCTCGCCCCGCTGGCGGCCGAACGCGAGAAGCAGAAGCGGATCGAGCCGGAGATCATCGCCGAACTCGGGGAACTCGGCGTGTTCGGCGCCACCACCCCGGCGGAGTGGGACGGCAGCGAGATCGATCCCGTCACCTACGCCCTGCTGCTGGAGGAAATCGCCGCCGGCGACGGCTCGATCTCCACCATGGTGTCGGTGCACAACTCCCCCACCTGCATCGTCGTCAACAACTTCGGCACCGACGCGCAGAAGGACCGCTGGCTGCGCAAGCTGGCCACCGGGGAGCATGTCGGCTCCTTCGGCCTGACCGAGCCGCAGGCCGGGTCGGACGCCTCGAACCTCAAGACCCGCGCGGTGAAGAAGGGCGACCGCTACGTCGTCAACGGCTCCAAGCAGTTCATCAGCAACGCGGCGCACCCGGGCAGCCTGGTGTTCTTCGCCGTGACCGATCCCGCCGCCGGCAAGAAGGGGCTGTCCGCCTTCATCATCGACAAGACCCACCCCGGCTTCTCGGTCGCCCGGGTCGAGGAGAAGCTCGGCCAGAAAGCCTCCGACACCTGCGCGCTCAGCTTCGACGACATGGAAGTGCCGGAAGACCAGCGCATCGGCGCGGAAGGCGAGGGCTACAAGATCGCCCTCTCCACCCTGGAAAGCGGCCGCATCGGCATCGCCGCGCAGAGCGTCGGCATGGCCCGCGCCGCGCTCGACTACGCCGTCGGCTACGCCCGGGAACGCAAGGCGTTCGGCAGTTCCATCATCGACTTCCAGGCCGTCGGCTTCCGCCTGGCCGAGGCCAAGACCCGCCTGGAAGCCGCCCGCCAACTGACGCTGTACGCCGCCCGCCTCAAGGCCGAGGGCCGCCCCTCGCTGGAAGCCGCCTGCATGGCCAAGCTGTTTGCCTCCGAGGCCGCCGAGGCGGTCTGCACCGCGTCGATCCAGACCCTGGGCGGCTACGGCTTCCTCGCCGACTACCCGGTGGAGCGCATCTACCGCGATGTCCGCGTCTGCCAGATCTATGAAGGAACCTCCGACGTGCAGAAACTGATCCTGCAGCGCATGCTCTGATGCTGCACCACCTGCTGCAAGGGCTGCGCCGCCCGCTGACCGAGCCGCCGCCGCCCCCCGACCCGGACCTGGCGGCGCTCGCCTCCACCCTGGACCAGACCGCCCGCGCGACGCTCGGCCACAGCCTGTCGATCCGGCAGGTGGACGCCGGGTCGTGCAACGGCTGCGAGCTGGAAATCCACGCGCTCAACAACGCCTTCCACGATTTGGAGCGCTACGGACTGCACTTCGTCGCCTCGCCGCGCCACGCCGACGTCTTGCTGGTCACCGGCCCGGTGACCAGGAACATGCGCGAGGCGCTGGAGCGCACCTGGCTCGCCACCCCCGATCCGAAATGGGTGGTGGCAGTCGGTGATTGCGGCGCCGATGGCGGGATGTTCGCCGGCAGCTATGCCGTCGTCGGCGGCGTGGCGACGGTCGTGCCGGTCAACCTGGTGATCCGCGGCTGTCCGCCGACGCCGAAGCAACTGCTCCAGGGCCTGCTGTCGCTGTTCGGACCCTGACCGCGTTTCGGTTGCGCAGCCGACCGGTCACTTTTTCTGGCGCTGAATGCTCCGGCCGGGCATACAGCAGATAGATTGAGACGCCGCTTTGGGGGCAGTGGCCTGCCCTCATCGTCACGCAGCACCGTGTGCGGCCTGGATGGCCGGCCATGCCGCGGAAGGGGCGCCGTCGCCTCGTCTCACCTTACCTGCGGTTTGCTGTAGCATGGGCCCGCGCCCGCCACATCCTGGTCAGCACCGAGGCCGAGGCGCGCAAGGTGCTGGACGAGCTGCATCATGGCGCGGATTTCGCGATCCTCGCGCGCGCCGTCAGCAAGGATCCCGATGCCAGCAAGGGCGGCGACCTGGGCTTCTTCCGCCGAGAACAGGTCTGGCCTGGCTTCGCCGACGTCGCGTTCTCCTTGCAGCCTGGCCAGGTGGCGTCCGATCCGGTGAAGAACGAGTTCGGCTGGCACGTCATCAAGGTCGAGGAGAAGCGCCTGGTCCCGCCGCCCGCCTATGCCGCCGTTCACGATCAGTTGCGCCAGGAACTGCTCGCCGCGGCGGTACGGCAGTCGGTCAGGCAGGCCCGGGCCCAGCTCGACATACGCCGGTTCAACCTGGACGGATCGGCTATGGATACCGGTCCCCGGCTCAAGGGCGGCGCCAGCGCCCCGCCGGCGGACTGAGCCCGCGCTTGTGACGCGCGCAAGGTTCCGTCATAAGCGGGCCCGTCATTCATCAGGGGTTGCCATGAAGCGTTTCCCGGACTGCTCATTCGGGGCTCCGGCCCGTTGGCTTGCCGTAGCCGCCCTGTGCTGCGCGGTTTCCGCCGGAGCGGCTGTCGCCGATACGAAGCCGGATCCGGTGCTTGCCACGGTGAACGGCCAGCCGATTCACCTGAGCGACGTCAGGGACGCGGTCGGCAGCCTGCCGCCGCAGGCGCGCGCCATGCCGCCGCAGCAGCTCTATCCCATGCTGCTGGAGCAGTTGATCGACGCCCGCGCCCTGCTGATCCAGGCGCAGCGCACCGGCCTGGACAAGGACCCCGACGTCCAGAAATCCATGCAGATGGCGGCCGATCATGCGCTGGAAACCGCGCTGCTGAGCAAGGTGGTGCGCCCGCAGATCACCGATGAGGCGGTGAAGGCCAAGTACGAACAGGACATTGCCAAGAAGCCGGGCGAGATCGAGGTGCATGCCCGCCACATCCTGGTGCCCGACGAGGCGACGGCGAAGAAGATCATCGCCGAGCTGAAGAAGGGCGCCGACTTCGCCGCGCTGTCGAAGCAGTACAGCAAGGACCCGGGCGCGGCGCAGCAGGGCGGCGACCTCGGCTTCTTCAAGAAGAGCGAGATGGTGCCGGAATTCGCCGATGTCGCGTTTTCGCTGAAGGACGGCGAGATCGCGCCGAACCCGGTGAAGACCCAGTTCGGCTGGCACGTGATCCAGGTGCTCGGCCACCGCACCGCGCCGCCGCCGAGCTTCGCGGAGCAGCGTGACCAGTTGCGCCAGGCGATGATCCAGGCCGCCGTGCAGAAGGAAGTCGCCTCGGTGCGCAGCGCGGTGAAGATCGAGAAGTTCAACCCGGATGGCACGCCGGTCAAGCCAACCGACACGGCTGAGCCGCCGCCGGAGAAGTAATAGCGGCTGGCGCAGAGGCCGGCTGTCGCCGCCGCGGCGGGCCGGACCGTTGCCTCTCCGCCGCGGCGGGCCGTTCTCTCTCCGTCATGGCCGGGCGTGTCCCTACGGGATGCACACATCCTGGAAACGGTCCGCCGCTGCGTTTCCCTTTCGTCATGGCCCGGCTTGTCCGGGCCACCTATTCCAGCAGCCGCGACAGGTGGCCCGGACAAGCCGGGCCATGACGATGGAGGAACGCTCTCGGCGCCCAGGCAAGCACTTGATTTTACGGTCATTTCCGACTCGTTTCCAGGATGTGTGCATTGCGTAGGGCGTGTCCCGGCCATCCACCCCCCGCCGTCGAAGCGCGGATAGCCGGGACCCGCCCGGTCCTGACGGTGGGGCGAGAAGCGAGCGACGACCCAGCGCCATCGCGCCCGCCACGACACCGCGACACCTGCTATAACCCGACCATCCGCCGCCGGTGCCACCGCACCGGCGGCATCACGTTGAACCAAGGACGGATGCCATGGCCACCGCTGTCTCCCCGCTCGCTGTCGCGCTGCCGGACCTGCCGCCGCTTGCCGGGGTGCGGCTGTCCTCGGCGGCTGCGGGCATTCGCTACCAGGGGCGCACCGACGTCGTGATGATGGAGGTGGCGCCCGGCAGCACGGTGGCCGGCGTGTTCACCTCCAACAAGTGCCCCGGCGCGCCGATTGACTGGTGCCGGGCGGCGCTGGCGGGCGGCCGGGCGCGGATGGTGGTGGTGAATGCCGGCAATGCCAACGTATTCACCGGCAAGGCCGGCCGCGACGCCTGCGCCGCCACCGCCGACGCGGCGGCGCAACTGGCCAGATGTGAGCCGCAGCAGGTCTTCGTCGCCTCTACCGGCGTGATTGGCGAGGTACTGCCGCACCAGAAGCTGGTGGCGGCGCTGCCCGGCCTGCACGCCGATCTGCGCGCCGACAGCTGGGAGGCCGCCGCGCGCGGCATCATGACCACCGACACCTTCCCCAAGGCGTCCACCCGCCTGGCGCAAATCGGCGGCGCGCCGGTGCGGATCACCGGCATCGCCAAGGGCAGCGGCATGATCGCTCCCGACATGGCGACGATGCTGTGCTTCGTGTTCACCGACGCGAAGATCCCGGCGGAGGCGTTGCAGGCCATGCTGGCGGCCGGCGTCGAGGGCAGCTTCAACTGCACCACCGTCGATTCCGACACCTCGACCTCCGACACCGTGCTGCTGGTCGCCACCGGGCAGGCGCAACATCCCGAGATCCCGGCCGCCGCCGAGGCCCGCGCCACGATGCTGGCCGACTTCGCCGGCGCCCTGAACGACGTGCTGCTGGATCTGGCGCTGCAGGTGATCCGCGACGGGGAGGGCGCGCAGAAGCTGGTGCGGATCGACGTCACCGGCGCCGCCAGCGACCCCTCGGCCAAGCGGATCGCCCTGGCCGTGGCGAACTCCCCCCTGGTGAAGACCGCGATCGCCGGCGAGGACGCCAACTGGGGCCGCATCGTCATGGCCGTCGGCAAGGCCGGGGAGCCGGCGGACCGCGACGCCCTGTCCGTCGGCGTCGGCGGGGTCTGGATGGCCCGCAACGGCGCGGTGATCCCCGGTTATGACGAGGCGCCGGTGGTGGCGCACATGAAGGGACGGGAAGTCGGGATCGCGATCGACATCGGCCTGGGCCAGGGCAAGGCCACGGTCTGGACCTGCGACCTGACGCACGGCTACATCGACATCAACGGCTCCTACCGGAGCTGATCGGCATCAGGTCCGTTGCTCTATCGTCATGGCCGGGCGTGTCCCGGCCATCCGCTTCCCGCCGTCGCAGCACAGATACAGCAGACCGCAGGTTAATTGGGACGCAGACGGCCTGTCTTTATCGTCATGGCCCGGCTTGTCCCTACGCAATGCACACATCCTGGAAACGAGTCGGAAATGACCGTAAAATCAAGTGCTTGCCTCACGGCCGAGAGCGTTCCCCCATCGTCATGGCCCGGCTTGTCCGGGCCACCTGTCGCGGCACACGTGCTGGAATAGGTGGCCCGGACAAGCCGGGCCATGACGAGTGAGGTGCGCCGTCGCCGTGTCTCAACCAACCTGCGGTCTGCTGTAGCCGGGATACGTCCCGCCGTGACCGAGGGGCAACGGGTGCGGCAGCCCGATTCTTCGCTGTTCACCACCTTGTCCTGGAACCCCCACAGGCCGAACGACAGCCGATGCGGCGCGGAACCGCTTTCCTAACGATCGTGCTTCTGGAAGACCGCCCCAAGCAAAAGCTCAAACACTTTTGCCGTAATGAAAGCGGGCACGACGGCAGCCGCCAGGACGAGATAGATGTACCCCTGGCTAACCAGCACAGTCCAGGCCGGCTGGGCCGGATGTGCCTGCAGAACCATATTGCCAACGTAGTAGAGCGGGTAGGATGCGCCGACGAACGTGCCCAGAAGGGCGCCAGGCCAGTAGGTCTTGTTCGGCGTCGGGCGATAGGCTGGCGCCTTTCCTTTACCTGTATAGCTCTGTATTCCCTCTTGACCTTCGGGGAGTGCGGCGGAACGTTTTTTGAACATGGTCATATCCTTTGCCGTTAGCTCACGGGAAGCTGACGTAGCCGGGTCCGACGGAGTCCACCGAAGCAATAGCATAACGAATGATCAACCGCCATACCCAGGTGTGACCGTGCGGCCCGCGGCGCAACCAGTCGGCGCAACCAATCGGCGCCTCAGGCGGCTCGCAACGGCGGCGGCGCGGGAATTCGTCGCTACACAGCAATGACTGGCCGCATCTGTGCAAGCGTCTGGACACAAACATGTCACATGCCGATCGATCGCCGCCCGTACCGGGATGTCGCCGCGTCTGTGGAGAGACGCTGCGTGGCGCTGCCGGTGACGGGCAGGCCGGCATTCAGGCGGATCGGAGCGCCTCCGCTCCGCCCGGCCGATGGCCCCGGGCTCAGGCCGAGCCCTTCATCTGCTCGACCTCGGTTTGCAGGCGGCTGATCTGGCGATGCATCAGGCTGACGACCTCCGACAGCGCCCGCAGTTCCTCCCGCGTGTTGTCGTTCGCGCGCCGCACCGCATCGGCCGTGCCGAAATTGACCGCGATGTCGTCACGGATTTTGGTGTTCATGTCTTCCCGCCGATCCATGCGGGCCATCAGGTCCACGCGCAGGGAGGTCTGGCCGGTTTCCAGCCTGATTTGCCTGTCCTCCAGCGATGTCTGTCCGGCTTCAAGCCGGGCCTGACCCGCTTCGAGCGTCTTCTGGCCGGCTTTCAGGTCATTGAGAATCGCCAGGACCTGCTGCATCACGTCACCGCTTACCGGTCCGCTCCTTGAACACCGGGGCAAGATACCCGGCGGCACCACAACCACGCCGTGCTGCGCCGCGGCAGGAAAGGGAACGCCGCATGCACCACGTCTGGTCGAGCCATATAAAGCATGCCGGGCAATCTGTTGTACAATTTTGTCATCAGGACGAAACTGGATTGGCCCAACCGGGCGCTTCATACAGGCGCTTCATACAAATGTCCGGCGACGATCAGGAACACCCCGGGTTCGCCGCCCGGCAGCGCGCCTCGAACTCCTCCGATATGAACTCCGGGCGCCTGTACAGCCCCTTCAGCCACGCCGCGAGCATGCACAGCTCCTCCAGCTTCACCACCTCGTCCAGCGTGCCGTCGGGAAACGCCAGGCCGAAACTCCTGCCGATGATCTCCAGCAATGCCTCCACCTGCTCGATCACCAGGCCGCAATCGGTTTCCAGCACGGCGGTGTGGACCAGGATCGTTTCGTCCACGTCGAAATCATCGCGGATCAGCTTCACGATCCACCGGAACATGTTCATCCAGTTCTTCACGTCGTCGGTCGGCGGGGTCATGCGTGCGCCTCGGGGCCTCCTGGTCCCACCAGTATAGGTTGTCTCTCCGCCGGAAGAAACATATTACGCCTCAGAATATAATTGTATTGCCATCCCGGCCCCACGGCCATTGCCGCTTGCATCCGGGGTTTCCGGCCGCCGGCACGCCGCGACCGTCCGCGCCCGGCCGTTGAACGGATGGCCGCCCGGGGGGCGACCTGCGCCGCATCCGAGCCGGTCATGCCCTCGCCCTGCCTGCAACATCCGGTAGCAAAGGATTGGCAAGCGATCCGCCACGGTGCCGCCGGCACCCTTCCCCTCGGCCGCCGCCGGCGCGACACTGGCGGCATGCCGGATCCGACCACCCATCCCACCCGCGTCTCGACGCAGACCCGCCTGACCGCGGTCATCGTCGCCTGCGCGCTGTTCATGCAGAACCTCGACTCCACCGTCATCGCCACCGCCCTGCCGACGATGGCGCGCGCGTTCGGCTACGATCCGGTGCGAATGAACGTGGCGCTGACCTCCTACCTGCTCAGCCTGACCGTGTTCATCCCGGCCAGCGGCTGGGTGGCGGACCGCTTCGGCACCCGCAACGTGTTCCGCGCGGCGATCGTGGTGTTCACCATCGGTTCCATCCTGTGCGGCCTGTCCGACGGCTTGGTCGAGCTGGTCGCCGCCCGCGTGCTGCAAGGCCTCGGCGGCGCCATGATGGTGCCGGTCGGCCGGCTGCTGCTGCTGCGCACCGCGGCGAAGTCCGAGCTGGTCGCCGCCATGGCCTGGCTGACGATGCCCGCCCTGCTCGGCCCGGTCGTCGGCCCGCCGCTGGGCGGCTTCATCGTCACGTATTTCAGCTGGCGCTGGACCTTCTTCATCAACATCCCCATCGGCATCATCGGCCTGGCCGCCGTCACCCTGTTCATCACCGATTTCCGCGAGCCGCCGAAGGGCGCCTTCGACCTGCGTGGCCTGGCGCTGGTCGGCATTGGCCTGGCCTGCGCTACGTTCGGGCTGGAAACCGTCGGCCGCGGCGTCACCTCCGCCGCACTGACCGAGGCGATGATCGCCGGCGGCCTGGCCGCCGCGTTCCTGTACTACCTGCATGCCCGCCGCCACCCCGCGCCGCTGCTGGACTTCACCCTGATGCGGCTGCCCACTTTCAGCCTGTCCTTCACCGCGATGATGCTGTTCCGCACCGGCATCGGCGCCATCCCCTTCCTGTTGCCGATGATGCTGCAGGTCGGCTTCGGCGACTCGGCGGCGCGCAGCGGCCTGATCACTTTCGCCAGCTCGGCCGGCGCGCTGGTGATGAAGCCGGCGGCGCAGCACGCGCTGCGGCTGTTCGGCTTCCGCAACACGCTGCTGTGGAACGGCGTGCTGTCCGGGATCATGCTGGCCGCCTGCGCCGCCTTTCGCCCAACCTGGCCGGCGGCGGCGATCTATGCCGTGCTGCTGGTCGGCGGCTTCCTGCGCTCCTTGCAGTTCACCGCCTACAACACCCTGGCCTATGGCGACGTGAAGCGGGCGCAGATGAGCGCGGCGACCAGCCTGTACACCGCCGGGCAGCAGTTCGCCGGCACCATCGGCGTCTCCATCGGCGCCCTGTCGCTGGAGCTGGCGCGCCTCGCCTCGGGCCACGGCACGCCGCAGACCGCCGACTTCAGCACGGCTTTCGTCGTCGTCAGCCTGATGGCGCTGGCCGCGGCGCCGATTGCGCTGTTCATGCCGGCCACCGCCGGCGACGAACTGACCGGGCGGCGGCAAGGCGTTGCACCGGTGCCGAAGGCCGGCGAGTAACCGCCGCTTTCGCTTGCCGCCGCGTGCTTTCGCTTCGCCTTGGGCGCCGCCGCTGGTATGACCCGGCGCATGACGACACCAATCGCCTCCATGACCGGATTCGCCCGCGCCGAGGGCGCCACCGACGGCGTCGCCTGGGCGTGGGAACTCCGCAGCGTCAACGGCCGCTCGCTGGAGCTGCGCTTCCGCCTGCCGAACGGCTGGGACAGCCGCGAGGCGGCCTGGCGGGAACTGGCCGGCAAGTCGCTGAAGCGCGGCAACGTCAGCGCCAACCTGACGCTGAAGCGGCCCTCGGAGACCCGGCTGGAACTCGACCCCGTGGCGCTGGAGCAGGTGCTGCGCATCGCCACCGACCTGCACCGGCGGCTGCCCGGCAGCGCGCCGCCCTCCGCCGAAGCGCTGCTGTCGCTCCCCGGCGTGCTGCGCCAGGCCGAGGCCACGCGGCTGGAGGAACAGGAAGCCCTGGTGGCCGCCGTCCACGCCGGCTTCGCTGAAGCGGTGAAGGGCCTGGTCGAGGCCCGGCAGGCCGAGGGCGCGCGTCTCGCCGCGGTGCTGAACCAGCAGCTCGAAACGATCGCCGGCCTGTGCGCCGACGCCGCCGTCCAGGCCGCTGGCCAGCCCGAGGCGCAGCGGGCGCGCATGCTGGAAAACCTCCAGACCCTGATCCGCGAAACCCCGAACCTGTCAGAAGACCGCCTGCACCAGGAAGTGGCGCTGCTGGCCAGCCGCTCCGACGTGCGCGAGGAGCTGGACCGCCTGAACAGCCACATCGCCGCCGCGCACGACCTGCTGCGGGAGGCCGCCAATATCGGCCGCAAGCTGGATTTCCTGATCCAGGAGTTCAACCGCGAGGCCAACACCCTGTGCAGCAAGTCCGCGACCTCGGCGCTGACCGCCACCGGCCTGAAGCTGAAGGCGGCGATCGAGCAACTCCGCGAGCAGGTGCAGAACATCGAATGATCCAGATCGCGCGCCGGGGCGTCTGCCTGATCCTTTCGGCCCCCTCGGGCGCCGGCAAGACCGCCATTGCCGAGGCCCTGCTGGCCACCGAGCCCGAGCTGGAAAGCTCGATCAGCGTCACCACCCGGGCGCGGCGGCCGGCGGAGATCGACGGGGTGCACTACCATTTCCTGACGGAAGCGGAATTCCAGCGGGCCGAGCAGGACGGTGAACTGCTGGAATGGGCGCGAGTGCTGCAAGGCACGCACGCCTACGGCACGCCGCGGGCGCCGGTCGAGAAGGCGCTCGCCGCCGGCCGCGACGTGGTGTTCGACATCGACTGGCAGGGGCACCAGCAGTTGCGGCAGAAACTACCGGCCGACGTGGTCAGCGTCTTCGTCCTGCCGCCGAACATCGCCGCCCTGCGCGCAAGGCTGGTGGGCCGCGCCGGGGACGGCTCCGCGGAGATCGACCGCCGGATGCGGGTCGCCTGCGACGAGATCCGCCACTGGGTCGAGTTCGATCACGTGGTGATCAACGAAGACCTGGCCGTCGCCACCGAGGCGGTGCGCGGCGTGCTGCACGCCGCCCGCGTCGCCACCACTCGGCTGGTGGGGCTGCCGGATTTCGTCGGCAGCCTGAGGTGATGCCTGATGGCCGCCGGACGTTCCGTTGGCGTTGAAACAAGGGGGCGGCGCCTTCGTTGCCCCTCCGTCATGGCCGGGCGTGTCCCGGCCATCCACCCCCAACCGTCGAAGCGCAGATGGCCGGGACACGCCCGGCCATGACGATAGGGAGACGATCGCCGGACGATAGGGAGACGACCGCCGCAAGCCCCACCATGACAACCCCGGTGCGGCTAATCCGACGACCGGGCGCGTTCCCCGGCACTCAGCAGCGCGATGACCCGCAGCGCCGACGCAAGCTGCGAGTCCGGGCCACGGGCCGCATCCACCGTCGCGATCAACGCCGACAGGCTCTGGCCGCGGACCCGGGCGAGACCGAGCAAGGCGTCCCAGAATTCCTGCTCCAGAGCGATGCTGGTGCGATGCCCCGCCAACGTGAAGCTGCGCTTAATCAGACGGCTCAGGCGCCTCTCCTGCGTGAAAGGTGAATTCCTGCCGTTCCTGCCAATCCGCCGGACGAATAACCGGCCACGGCAGCCCCACGCGCAGCCTGCCGGTGCCCCTTCACGGCGGCTATATCAAACGTGGTCACGTCATCCAACCTATATCCGCGCGGCATCGGGCGCCGATCACCGCGTCGATTGCACGAAGCACAGGCCGATGCGGGCTGGCGAGGCAGTCCGCCGCGGCGCCGCAACCGGCGCGACGCACGCCGCCAGGATACGATCTGGCCGGGCCGATACTGCCCTACAGGTAGCCGGCGCCCGCCTCCTCGGCGAAGCGGCCCGGATCACCTTCCCAGCCGATGCGGGAATGCTCGAGGACATAAACCCGGTCCGCATGAGGCAGGGCGAACGTCACGTTCTGCTCGCCCAGCAGCACGGTGATGTCGGTGGTCTGCCGCAACCGTTCCATGGCTTTCGACAACTGCTCCAGGATCACCGGCGCCAGGCCCAGCGTCGGCTCGTCCAGGATCAGCAGCTTCGGCCGCATCATCAGCGCCCGCGCGATCGCCAGCATCTGCTGCTCGCCGCCCGACAGGGTGCGCGCCGCCTGGCCCTGGCGCGCCTTCAGGATCGGGAACAGCCCGAACAGCCAGTCCAGCTGCCGCCCCGCCTCGTCCACCGTCAGGTGCTGGCCGCCCAAATCGAGGTTCTCCCGCACCGACATGTCGCCGAACAGTTCCCGGGTTTCCGGGCACTGTACGATGCCGCCGCGGGCGATGGCGCCCGGCGTGCGGCCGGCCAGGCTCTCGCCGCGCCAGTTCACCGCGCCGCTGAACGGCACCAGGCCGGAGATCGCGTTGAACAACGTCGTCTTGCCGGCGCCGTTCAGCCCGACGACAGACACGAACTCGCCCTCGCCGACATGGATCGAGACGTCCTCCAGCGCCACCGCCTTGCCGTACAGGACGTTCAGGCTGCGCACGTCCAGCAGCGGCGTGTGGCCCTTGCCCTCGCGCTCGGGCCGGGCGGCAGTTTCGATCTTGCCGCCCAGGTAAACGCGGCGGACGGTTTCGTTGCGCATCACCGCCTCGGCGGTGCCCTCGGCGACCTGCTCGCCTAGGTACATCGCCAGCACGCGGTCCACCAGCGCGGCGACGCCCTTGACGTTGTGGTCGACCAGCAGCACGGCGTGGCCCTCGGCCCGGAAGCTGGCGATCAGCTCGGAAAAATCGGCCACCTCGGCGGCGGTCAGGCCGGCGAACGGCTCGTCCACCAGCACCACCTTCGGGTTGCGGGCGATCGCCTTGGCCAGTTCCAGCCGCCGCAAATCGGCGAACGGCAGGGTGCCGGGCAGGCGGTGCATCACCCGCGACAGGCCGACGCGGGCGGCGATCTCCTCGGCGTCCCGGATCACCTGCCTGTTGGTGCGCAGCATCAGCAGGTTGTCCGGCAGCAGCGCCAGTTGGATGTGCTCCAGGATGGTCTGCCGGTGCAGCGGGCGGGCGTGCTGGAAGACAATGCCCACCCCCTGCCGCGCGATGCGGTGCGTCGGCCAGCCGGCGACATTGACCCCGTCCAGTTTCACCGCGCCGGCGGTCGGGCGTTCGATCCCCATGATGCACTTCATCACGGTGGACTTGCCCGACCCGTTCGGCCCGATCAGCCCGAGGATCTCACCCGGGCCGATGGAGAAGCTGATGTCGCGCACCGCGACCAGGCCGCCGAAGCGCTTGATCAGGCCATCGACTTCGAGCAGCGCGGTCATTCCCGGCCCTCCGCATGCAGCAGGCGGCCCATGAAGCCGCCGGGGAAGAACAGGATCACCACCAGGGCGACGGCGGCAACGACGAAGGTGGACAACTGTCCGAGCGGACGCAGGATCTCGCCGGCGCCAATCAGGAACACCGCGCCGACGGCCGCGCCGATGATGGTGCGCCGCCCGCCCAGCACCGCGGCGATGATGACGTTCACTCCCACCGCGATGTCCACCACCGTGCCGACGGATGCGGTGCCCAGGTAGAAGACCAGCATCGCGCCGGAAAGGCCGGAGAAGAACGCGCTGATGCAGAACGCCGTCAGCTTGTGCTTGGCGACGTTGAAGCCCAGCGCCGAGGCCTCGATCGCGTCCTGGCCGCTGGCCTGCAGGATCAGCCCGACCGGCGAGCGCGAAAGCCCGAACAGGATGCCGCCGCTGATCACCATGAACACCAGCGCGTAGTAGTAGTTGGTGTTGGCGTCGATCGACAGCACGTCGGGCAGGTCGAGCCCGATCTCGCCGCCGGTGACGCCGGCGAACAGCACCAGCACGTTCTGCAGCAGCAGCACCGCGACCAGGGTCACCAGGCCGAAATACGGCCCGGTCAGCCGCAGCGCCGGCACCGCCAGCGCCACCCCCGCCAGCACCGCAGCGACGGCGCCCACCGCCAGGCACAGCGGGATCGGCCACTCCCAGTAGTGGTTGAGCAGCGCCGCGGCATAGGCGCCGACGCCGATCAGGAAACTGGGGCCGAAATTGACCTCGCCGGCGAAGCCGAACAGCAGGTCCCAGGACATCGAGAACACGGCGTAATAGTAGCCCAGCGTCAGCAGCCCCAGGATGTAGCCGCCGACGCCCAGCGGCAGCAGCGCCAGGATCACCAGCACCGGCAGGACGATCAGGGCAGTCCGATAGCGTTGCATCATGGCTTACCGCCTCCCCAGCAGGCCCTGCGGCCGGACATAGACCACCGCGACCAGCAGCAGCAGCACCGGCACGGTGCGGATCGACGGCGACACCAGGTAGGCGGTCATTGTCTCCAGGTAGCCGACGACATAAGCGGCGATCAGCGAGCCGGAGACGCTGCCCAGCCCGCCCAGCACGACGATCGAGAACGCGCTGGCGGTCAGCAGGCCGGCGTTGTCGGAACTGACGCCCAGGAACGCGCCCAGCAGCACCCCGGCGATGCCGGCCAGCACGCCATAGATCGCCCAGACCAGCACGTAGATGCGGGACAGTTCGAACCCCAGCAGGGTCAGGCCGCGCGGGTTCATCGACGCCGCCAGCAGCGACTTGCCGGTGCGGGTGCGGTTGACCAGCAGGTACAGCAGGCCGATGGCCGCCCAGGACAGCGCCGCCGTCAGCACCTCGTTCAACGGCGTGCGGACGCCCAGGATCGGCACCACGCCCTCGATCAGCGGACGCACGGTCTTGGGGTTGCTGGTGAACAGATAGGCGATCGCCTCCTGCAGCATGATGCCCCACAGCAAGGTGCTGGTCAGGACGAAGATCTCCTTCTCCTCGCGCGGGATGGCGCGGGAGTCCTGGATCGGGCGGACGATCACCCGGTAGGTGACGAAGGCGCAGGCCAGGCTGGCGAGCACGCCGGCCATGGCGCCGAGATAGGGGCCGGTGTTGAACGCCTCGGCGACCCACCAGGCGATGACTGCCGCCACCACCATGATCGCGCCGTGCGACAGGTTCAGCACGCCGGAGACACCGAAGATCAGGGTGAAGCCGGTGGCGCCGAGGGCATAAAGGCTGCTGATCGCAAAGCCGTCGATCAGGATCTGCAATGCGAGCATGAGAGTCCGTGCGGTTGGGCCGATGCGGCGGGATGGCTGGGTGGCGGACGGCGCCACCCGCGCGCTGAATGCGTCGGATCAGGCTGGGGCGGGCCGGGCTGCACCCAATCGTCATGGCGGGCGCAGGCCCGCCATCCACGCCTTTCGGTGCTGGTTGTGGCAAAGGCGTGGATGGCGGCCATTCGGCCGCCATGACGGGGACAGCGGCGATGCCGGGCGATCAAGACCGACGTGGCTCGCTTTACTGTGGCAGCTTGATGAAGCTCGGGAATTTCATCTTCCCGGTCGCCACCTTCTCGGGCCACACCGTCACAGGCTGGCCGTTCTGCCACTGCACCATCAGCCCGGTGATATAGCCAGGGCCGATGCGCATGCCGTGGGCGAAGGTGTCCTCCTTCGGCAGGAAGGTGATGCG
This sequence comes from Rhodopila globiformis, assembly GCF_002937115.1. Classification (GTDB taxonomy): domain Bacteria; phylum Pseudomonadota; class Alphaproteobacteria; order Acetobacterales; family Acetobacteraceae; genus Rhodopila; species Rhodopila globiformis. The sequence goes on from NZ_NHRY01000037.1 coordinate 22,170, forward strand.
CCCGATGGTGCCGACATAGTCGGTCTTTTCCATCGCGGCGACGATCTTGTCCGGATCCGTGCTGCCGGCCCGGCGGATCGCGTCGGCCCACATGTAGACGTCGTCATACGACGTGTAGGCGGCATACCCCGGCAGGTTGCCGTACTTCTGGTGATATTTCGTCGCGAACGGAATGGTCTTCGGCGTCACCGCCACGTCCGGAGCGGAAACCATGTTGAAGATCACGCCCTCGGTCGCGCCGTTGGTGTCCTTCCAGAACGTGCTGTTGGTCGCCTGGCTGGACACGCCGAACATCGGGATCGGCACCTGCTCCTGCTGCCACTGCACCGTCGGCTGCACGCCGACATGGCTGATGCCGGTGATCATGACATCCGGCTTCTCGCCCTCGATCTTGTTGAAAATCGGGGTGAAATCGGTCGTGTCGGGCGACAGGCGGACATGGTCCAGCACCTTCAGCCCGGCCGCCGGCAGGCACTTGAGGTACTCCTCGTCCAGCGGGATCGTCCAGGCGGCGTCCTCGCTCATGACCACCGACGTCTTCATGTGCAGGTCGTGCGCCAGCAGTTCCTTGGCGCTCTTGCAGACGATGTCGGCGATCTGCGTGGAGGCGAGGTAGCCGTGGAAGACGTATTTCATCCGGGCATAATCGTCGTGCACGCGTTTCGTAATGTCGTTGCTGGCGGCGCCCGGCGTGATCATCGGCATTTTCAGCCGTCCGGCCCAGGGCTCCAGTGCCAGCACCACTTCGCTGATGTAGCTGGCGATGACCGCCACCACCTTGTCCTGCTGCGCGGCGCGCTGGAACGCCCGCACCGCGTCGACGGCTGAGTTATGGTCGTCGTAATCCACGATCTCGATCATCCGCCCGTTGATGCCGCCCTTGGCGTTGATCTCCTCGGCCGCCATCTTGGCGGCGTTGGGAATGCCGACCCCGCTGATCGCCGCGGTTTCCGCGATGACGCCGATCTTGATGGGGTCCGCCGCCTGGGCCGCCGGCACCGCCAGCGCCAGTCCGAACACGCCGAGCATGGCTGTCCTGGGCGAAAATCGCATGGTCCGTTTCCCTTCGCATTCTTGTCGTCCACCACCCGACCGGGCGGCGGAACGGAGCATGCTGGAATAACGGTGCCTGTGCAACAGGATGTCCCGACAGGAGCACACGTATCCTGTCATCACATCTGCATGGCATCGGCCGTCCAGGCAGGAGCAATAAAGTTATGATTTCAGAATATTACGGCTTCAAGGCAAACAGCGTGTCTCGAAGCCTGCACAGGCGCCAGGCTGGTTCACGCTGACCGCGCCGTCGAACCGCGGCGAAACGTCGCCTGGCAGGAAACGGTGATGCATCGCGCCGCCGCCCGGGTGGCGGCCTTGCCACCCCACTGTCGCAGCGCGATCCTGCCCCCAGAAAAAAGCCGGGAGGAACGCCATGGCGTCCAAGACCTTCGACACCATCATCGTGGGGGGCGGCTCGGCCGGCTCGGTGCTGGCCAACCGGCTGTCGGCGCGCAGCGGCAACAATGTGCTGCTGCTGGAGGCGGGGCAGGACACGCCGCACGGCAAGGTGCCAGCGGCGGTGCTGGATTCCTATCCCGGCACGGCCTACCTCAACCCGGCCTACACCTGGAATCGGCTCAAGGTCACCACCGAGGTGATCCCGCACAACAACCCCGGCGAGCAGGCGCCGCCGCTGCGCACTTATGAGCAGGCGCGCATCCTGGGCGGCGGCTCGTCGATCAACGGCCAACTCGCCAACCGTGGCGCGCCGACGGACTACGACGAGTGGGAGGCGCGCGGCGCGGCGGGCTGGAACTGGAACGCGGTGCTGCCCTACTTCAAGAAAGTCGAGCGTGACATGGACTTCGACGGCCCGTGGCACGGCCGGGAAGGCCGCATCCCGGTGCGGCGGATCTTCCCCGACTTGTGGCCGGAGCACGCCAAGGCGGTGGGCCAGGCGTTCGAGCAAGCCGGCTACAAATACCTGCTGGACCAGAACGGCGCGTGGGAGGACGGGTATTTCCCGATCACCATCTCCAACGCCTATGAACGCCGGGTGTCGGCCGCCATCGGCTATCTCGACCCCGGCACGCGGTTGCGCGACAACCTGACGATCGCCACCGACACCCAGGTGTCCGAGCTGATGTTCGACGGGCAGCGCTGCATCGGCGTGAAGGCGGTGGTGGCGGGCCGGCCGCAGGAATTCCGTGGGCAGGAAATCATCCTGTCGTGCGGCGCCATCCACTCGCCGGCGCACCTGATGCGCGCGGGCATCGGCCCGGCGGCGCACCTGCGGGAGCACGGCATCGCGGTGCGCTCGGCGCTGCCGGGGGTGGGGCAGCGGCTGCAGGACCATCCGGCGGTGGCGGTGGCGGCGTTCCTGAAGCCGCATGCGCGGATCATCCAGGACTGGTCGCGGCGGCACATCTACACCGGGCTGCGCTACTCCTCGAACCTGCCCGGCGTGCCGGCCGGGGACATGTTCACCGTCGTCACCAACAAGACGTCCTGGCACGCGGTGGGCGAGCAGATCGGCTCGTTCATCATCGCGGTCTACAAGACGTATTCCGAGACCGGGCAGGTGCGGCTGCGCTCGGCCGGCTGGAGCGAGGAGCCGCAGGTGGATTTCAACCTGCTGTCCGATAATCGCGACCTGGAGCGGATGATGGACGGCGTGCGCCGGTTCGCCGCCCTGCACCTGACGCCGGTCATGCAGGGCGTGACCAGCGACCCGTTCCCCGCCAGCTACAGCGACAAGGTGCGGCAGGTCGGCCTGCTCAGCCGCAGGAACAAGCTGATCACCGACGCGCTGGCGAAAGCGCTGGACGGCCCGGAGCGGCTGCGGCGCTACCTGATCCAGACCCTGGTGATGGAGGGCACGACACTGCAGGACGTGCTGACCGACGACGACAAGCTGGAGGCGTTCGTGCGCAAGGCGGCGGTGGGGGTGTGGCATGCCTCCTGCACATGCCGGATGGGCGCGCCAGACGATCCGATGGCGGTGGTGGACCCGGCGGGGCGGGTGCGCGGAGTCGCGGGGCTGCGGGTGGTGGACGCCTCGGTGTTTCCGGTGGTGCCGTGCGCCAACACGAATTTCCCGGTGCTGATGACGGCGGAGAAGATGGCGGATACGATTTTGGCTGGAACCTGATCGAAAGGGGGTTGCATTGCTGCGGAAGGTTGCTAGAAAGCGCGCCTCGTTGGTGCGGGCGCATAGCTCAGTTGGTAGAGCAGCTGACTCTTAATCAGCGGGTCCAAGGTTCGAGTCCTTGTGCGCCCACCAATGAAACCCGCAGAACCCCTGGGATATGGTGTCCCCAACACCACCAGCTCCGTTCTCCGGGACACCTTGGGGACACCAGACAAATTTGTTGACGGGTTCGTGAGGTGGACCGGCGGCTCGAAAACTGGAAGCTGCCCGACTTTTCCAGGTAGCTGGATACCTGAACGAATTAAGGGTTTTTGCGTTGCGAAGCCGACATAAAAGCCCTTAATTCGTTTTCGGAATCTCCGACCGCGCTGCCGATTCCTTTATGTCAATGCCACGCTATGGCCAAAATGAGGGGATGCCCGAGAGGTAGAACCCCATTGCCGAGGCAGCCGCCTCTGCCCAGATCTCGGCAGAGTCGAACCACTCCATGCGCTCGCCGCGGTCGAGCGGCATTTGCAGCCCGATCATGACTCAGGAAGATTGCGCGCAAGGCGGTGCGTGTGATCTGCGGATGATCGGCGGACACGGCCTGGCCAGGTGTCGTAACGTTGCTTCTGTTATTGATTGAGCGCCCGAGGGCCGCTGACGAACCCGTTGCCCCGGACGTAGAACCGCAGCGGACTGTCGGCCGCACGGGTGATGCCGATCCGTTTGCCCTGCCCGATTTCGTCCGGCGCATGGCCGTCGGATCCGAGCCACAGCGGGCCGGCCTGACAGAGGTCGATGCCGTCCAGCCGGCGATCAATGTCCAAGGCTGCGCACAGCCGCCCCGGGCCGCGCGCCAGGTCTCGCACCCGCTCGATGTCCCGATTTCGCTGCATGATCGCAATGCCCTCGATCGGCTCGATCGCCCTGATCAGGACGCCCGCGCCCACACCGGATATCTCGCTCGAGACGTTCAGCATGAACGAGCTGCCATAGGCGAGATAGACATAGGCGTACCCGCGCTCGAGGAAAAGCGCCCGGTTGCGCGGGGTGACGCCGCGGTAGGCGTGGCCCGCGGGGTCGCCGATGGAATAGGCCTCGGTCTCGACAATGCGGCCGCTCGCCACGCCCTCGGCCAGCATCCGCACCAGCATTTTGCCGATGAGAAAACGCGCGAGCCTGGCGGTGTCGAGGGGAACCTCCGCCCGGTCCAGCACGCGCGGGCGCACCACTGTCGCGCCGATTTCCTCACATTCGCTCAACCAGGTGCGCGCGGGACGGTCCGGGTTCGAACGGATCGCCAAAGTATTGGGTTTCACGGGCCACCTTGCCATCCAGGAACTCCATGACGCTGACGGAATAGGATGGCCGGCCGTCATACGTGAGGATAAATTCCGTGACCCACAGGTCGCCTCTGCCGATGATGCGACGCACCGTGAAGCGCTTCGCGTTCGGCTGCGCGACGCGGGACGCCTGGATGTTGTGCCGGCCCCTGATGCGCTCGCCCGATTGCGGGTATTCAAGCACTGCGTCCTCCCGGTACATGTCGTGCTCAACGTCGAAGTCGTTTGCGTCCGAGGCGGCCCAGTGGCGATTGAGCGCCTCGCGAATCTCGTTCTCGTCCATTCTGCTACTCCCGTTTCTGACCATGAGGCCTGGCCGTACCGTTGCCCTGGAAAGTATGCGTCGTCGTGCCCGAACGGATACGCGCCGTTCGGTGAACATTCTGGCAAGTGCAGTGGGACCCGGTCATCGTCTCTTTACCCCTTGCTGCGCTTTCGATTTCGCACTGACTTTGGAAAGCTGAGCGACTCGCCGGAATGCCCTTTCAGTCGCCGAAGCGGCCGGCAACGCGATAACGGTAAGCCGCCGACGAACGGGAGAGGTTCGGAAACAGAGCTTGTCGGGCGCTCTCGTAGGCTTTCCAATCAGCCAGCTCAGGCAGCGACGGTAGGGTGACCAACTCGCCTTGATCAAGTCCCGCCAGGGCCGCATCGACCAACTCGCCCGCCGGCATGACCAACGCCGCGGGAGGGTACTCGACCGGCATGCCGGCAATGCCCCAGAAGTCTGTGGTGGTTGCGCCGGGAAGGACCACCTGGACGCGGATGCCCTTGTCACCCAGCTCGTGGTGCAGCGACCGGCTGAAGGCGAGCACGAAGGCCTTCGTGCCCGCGTACACGCCATTGAGAATCTCGGGGTGAACGGCAACAATCGAGGCGATATTGATGATTGTCCCGAAACCGCGGGCGACAAAGGCCGGAGCCGCAGCATAGGTCAGCCGGGTGAGTGCGCCGACGTTCAACGCGATCATCTGGCTCATCCGGTCGACCTCGGAGCCGAGCAGCGCTGCGGTGGCCCCTATCCCCGCGTTGTTGACCAGCATCGTGATGCGCGAATTGCTGAGCAGCACCTGCTCGACCCTCGCGAGATCGGCCGGATCGGTGAGATCGGCGGCCAGCACCTCGATCTTGCGCCCGGTCCTGCGGGCAATCTGGGCCATGACGATCTCCAGACGCTGTTGCTTTCGCGCAACCAGAACAAGGTCATGGCCGCGGTGTGCCAGCCGATCGGCATAGATCGCTCCGATGCCCGAGGAGGCGCCGGTGATCAGGGCCACGCCCGAGGTATCCTTGTGCATCTCCGTTTCTTTCAAAGCACTGACGTCGGCACTGAGAGGGCCGCGCAGCGACGCCGGCACGACAACTGTGTTGCGCCCACGAGGTTCTCCTCGGTGCGGCCTGGCCTTGGGTCAACACGTCAATCCCTGACGACGCATCTACTCGCGAAGCCTGGCTCGCGCTTTTACAGGATTGCGCAAATTTTCCCCCGATTGCCGTGTTCAGCGCACTGGCGATAAACATCTCGAGTCTCATATCGAGGTCGAGCTGATCCCGGAACTTGCCCGATAAGCAACAAATCCCCGCAGGTTTGCATGCTCTTTCTTCTTCACGGCTCATCCGCTATGCGTCGAGGCGTGCCCAGACCATCCCGGCAACCCTCGCTCGATCCGCACACGGGCGGCAAGCGACCGCAACAGCGCAGCGGACATGCGGTCTTGCCAAGGGACCCACGGACTCAGGCAGTCATTGACAGCAAGATCGTCCAATCGTCGCGAGCGCCGTTCAAGAGGACCGTGCCGTAATTGGGGATGTTGAGCGCGCTCCGATTGTGGTTGCTCAAGGAGGCCCTTATGAGCGCAACAATGAAGACGGCGCAGACCTGTCAATCGGCATTCACGGCAACGTCGTTCTCTGGCACCGCATGAGCGGCGCGCCGGCGCAAGCGGTGGAACCGGCGAGCAGGACGTCGCCATCCTCGAGGCGGGGCTTCGGGAAACGTGGCCCACGCTCCGTTTCAGCGAAACGCCATCGGCAACGACAGTCGGCCGGACCAACGACTGTTCAATGGAGGAGCAGGAACATGAAAATACTTATGGTGCTGACATCCCACGATCAGCTGGGCGACACGGGTCGCAAGACCGGCTTCTGGCTCGAAGAGCTTGCAGCTCCGTACTATGTTTTCAAGGACGCTGGGGCTGAGGTCACGCTCGCGTCCCCAAAGGGCGGCCGGCCGCCACTCGACCCCAAGAGCAACGAACCCGAATTCCGCACCGATCTTACGCGGCGGTTTGAGAAGGACGCGGCTGCGGAAGCTCAGCTCGACAAGACCGTTCCTCTCGAGAGCGTCAGGCAGGAGGACTTCGACACCGTCTTCTACCCGGGCGGCCACGGCCCGATGTGGGATCTCGCCGAGGACAAGCATTCCGTCAGGCTGATCGAGTCCTTCCTTGCCGCCGGCAAGCCAATCGGCATCGTGTGCCATTCCACGGGTGCGTTGCGTCACGTCAGGACGCCGGGCGGCAGCCTTCTGGTCCAGGGCAAGGAAGTTACCGGCTTCACCAACGGTGAGGAGGAAGCCGTCGGCCTCACCAGGGTCGTGCCCTTTCTTGTCGAAGATGAGATGCTGAAACTGGGCGCAATCTTCTCGAAGAAGGCCAACTGGGAGGTTCACGTCGTCAGCGACGGCCTGCTGATCACCGGACAGAATCCAAGTTCCTCAGGCCCAGCCGCCAAGATCCTGTTGGCGAAGCTGAGGCAAATGGCCCAACCGACTGCCAGCGCTGTGGCTTCGTAGATCGAGGATCTATCGAGCGAGTACTGGCGTACGCACGGTCAGGGTGCGACGATCAAAGGACTCGGCCCTGACGCGACGAACCGGAGGCCTCCATGAACATCAAGCACCTGGTACTCCGTCACAGTGATTTTGACGGTTCGAACGTGTCCTGGATTTGGTCCAGCTACAGCAAACCGCAGGTCAGTTGGGACGCAGAGGCGGCCTGTCTTCATCGTCATGGCCCGGCTCGTCCGGGCCACCTATTCCAGCAAGTGTGCCGCGACAGATGGCCCGGACGAGCCGGGCCATGACGAGGAGGGCGCGCCGTTGTCCTGTCTCAACCGACCTGCGGTTTGCTGTAGAGCAGATGCGCTGGCAAGGCAACGCGCCGAGCCGGGGAGGGGGGAGCAATGGAAGCCAAAGTCGATGAAATCGGAGACCATATCTTCCGCATATCCACATTCATGCCCCATGTGCTGCCACCTGAGGGGCTCACCTTCAACCAGTTCCTGATTCTCGCTGATGAACCGATGCTGTTTCATTGCGGGCATCGCAAGCAGTTTTCGAATGTGTCGGCCGCCGTCGCAAAGATACTTCCTCTCGATAAGCTCCGCTGGATTTCGTTCGGTCATCTGGAAGCTGATGAATGTGGCGCGATGAATGAATGGCTGGCAGTGTCGCCGCTCGCCGAGGTCGTGCACGGCGTTGTCGGGTGCCGCGTCTCAATCAACGACATGGCGGATCGAGCGCCACGCGCACTGTCAGGTGGTGATGTCCTGGACCTGGGTGGCAGGCGTATCCAGTTTATCGACACACCTCATGTCCCGCATGGATGGGACGCGGGGGTTATCTTCGAGCAGGAGACCTCTACATTGTTTTGCGGCGATCTATTTACGCATGGCGGGGATCGGCCAGCGCTGACGGAGAGCGACATTGTTGAGCCAGCCACGACCGTGTTGAAGTCACTCTCTGCCGTTAGTCCAGCCACAGCACCCACCATACGTGGATTGACACGATTCCAGCCCCGGTTACTTGCTGTGATGCACGGATCTTCATTCAGCGGCGATGCGTCGAGCGCGATCAACGACCTGGCCGCCCACTATGCATCCTGGCTGGCGGCAGAGACGGATGCAGAAGGATCTTGAGATAGCGGCCGGCACGACCGGTCAAAATCGCTGTGCAGAGGCAGCAGGAATGCTCTACGCACTGGTGGCACCGTGGCAGGTGCGCCAGGCGGCGCCGCACTGCATGTGCAGGGCGCCGCGAGTGGACAAGGCCGAGGCGTGGTACAATTCGCCGAAGTACGACGAGTTCAGGCCTGTGAGGTGCGCCGTAGCGACGACTCGCTCGTTCATCGTGGAGGGCTGGCCGATTGATAAGCACAACAGAGGCTACCAAGGTCCCCGGCTTTTGCGGCCTGTGCATCGCCCGCTGCGGCAGCATCGCCAGCGTGGAAGACGGGCGTTTCATGCGGCTCGATCCCGACCCCACACATCCGACCGGCCAGGCGCTGTGCGCCAAGGGCCGCGCCGCGCCGGAACTGGTTTACAGCAAGCAGCGTCTCACCCGGCCGTTGCGCCGCACCCGGCCGAAGGGCGAGGCGGATCCGGGTTGGGTGGAGATCTCCTGGGACGAGGCCCTGGACACGACGGCGGCGGCAATGCGGCAACTGGCGGCGGCGCACGGGGCACACAGCGTGGCCTTCAGCCAGTCTTCCCCCTCGACCACCGCGATCGGCGATTCGGCGCCCTTCGTTCGCCGGTTGATGAACGCCTTCGGCACACCGAACCTCGTCTGGGCACTGGACCTGTGTGGCTGGGGCCGAGGCTTTGCCACGCGCTACGCGTTTGGTGTCGCGAGTGTCGCCACCGGCAGCGGCGGCGGGGCGATGGCGGACATTGCCAACAGCGGCTGCCTGATCCTTTGGGGCTACAATCCCTCCTACACGCGCCTGACGCACGCGACAGCGACCGTCGAGGCGCTCAAGCATGGGATGAAGCTCATCGTTATCGATCCACGCCACGTCGGGCTGGCCGGCAAGGCCGATCTTTGGCTGCGCCCTCGCCCTGGCACTGACGGGGCGCTTGCGCTCGGCCTCGCGCATGTGATGATCAGTCGCGGCTGGTACGACCAGGCGTTCGTGCGGGCGTGGACCAACGCGCCGCATCTCGTTCGGTCCGATACTGGTCGGCTGCTGCGCGCTGTGGACCTCGCCGAGGGTGGAGGTGCCGGTCATTTCGTCGCCTGGGACGGATTGGCGGGCCAGCCCGTCGCCTACGACCCCGCGATAGGCCGCTACGGCACGCCTGTCGAGCGCCTTGCTCTCGAAGGCGAAGTCATGGTCGCCACCAAGCAGGGCATGCTGCCGTGCCGCCCGGTGTTCGCGCATTACGCCCAGCTTTGCGCCCGGCATACGCCCGAGCGGGTGGCGGCGATCTGCTGGATTGCGCCTGACCAGGTGGAGGCAGCGGCGCGGCTGCTTTGGCATTCGCGGCCGGTCTCCTATTACGCCTGGAGCGGGCATGAGCATCACGCCAATACCACAGAGACAGCGCGCGCCATGGCGCTGCTCTACGCGCTCACCGGCTCATTCGACCAGCGTGGCGGCAACGTGCTGTTCCCTGCCGTTCCCAACCCGGTGGTCACCGGCGAGGACCTGCCGGCGGCGCGGCATATGGCGCCAGCCGTGGGGCTGGAGAGCCGTCCGCTCGGGCCGGCAAAGTGGAACAACGTCTCCGCGTCCGACTTCTACCGCGCGGTGCTGGAGGGCGAACCCTACCCGGTGCGCGGGCTGATCGGGTTCGGCTCCAACCTGCTGCTTGCGTTTTCCGACCCGTTGCGTGGGCGGCGGGCACTTGCGGCACTGGATTTCTACGTTCACGCCGATCTGTTCCTGAACCCGACGGCCGAGCTCGCCGATATCGTGCTGCCGGTCGCTTCCTGCTTCGAGCGTGAGGCGCTGCGCTTCGGCTTCGAGATCAGCGCCGAGGCCCAATCCCTTGTGCAGCTCCGCAAGCCTGTCGTGCCACCGCCTGGTCTCGCCCGGTCCGACACTGACATCATATTCGATCTCGCCGTCCGGCTCGGACTGGGCGAGCATTTCTGGAATGGCGATGTCGAGGCGGCCTACCGTCACCAGCTCGCACCTAGCGGGCTGAGCCTGGAAGCCCTGCGGGCCGAGCCGAGGGGCATCCGCGTGCCGCTCACCACCCGCCATGCCAAGCACGCCGAGCCGGATCCGGCGGGCCATGCGCGCGGCTTTGCCACACCCTCGCGCAGGGTGGAGTTCTGGTCCGAGACCATGCAGGCGAAGGGCCATGCGCCGATGCCGGAATTTGTCCCCCCGCCGAACCCGGACGCGGAGCGCTACCCTCTTGTGCTCACCTGCGCCAAGCCGACGCTGTTCTGCCAGACCCAGCACCGCGCGCTGCCGAGCCTGCGCCGGCGCGCAATGAATCCCCAGGTGATGCTGCATCCGGAGACCGCGGCGCGGCGCGGCATCGCCTCGGGAGACTGGGTGAGCGTCGAGACGCAGGCGGGCGCCATGCGGGCGCGTGCGCTGCTGAACGCCGCTATCGACCCGCGCGTGGTGGTGGGCGAGCATGGCTGGTGGCAGGCGGCTCCCGAGGCCGGTGCGCCGGGCTATGATCCGTTCAGCGCGCTTGGGTCCAACTACAATCTGGCCGTCGATCCGGCCGCGCGCGATCCGATAAGCGGCACCACGGCGCATCGCTCCGGTTGCTGCGAAGTCTTCCGCACCTCGTCAATGGAGCAGGGGAAGGCAGCCGACACCCGCGTCGCCGCACAACGCGCGTAAGTGCGTGCCGGCTTCCAGGCGCGAGACGGTATCGGCTGAGAGTGATCGCGGTGTCCATTTGCAAGATCCCGGGCATCCAGTTCTGCCAGGCCAGTTCGTGACGCTCGGCAAGTTCCGCCCTTGTTTCATCGACGACAGGTTGATGGTGCCTGCCCAGCGCCGTGTGCGGTCGCGTTCCGGCAGCAACCCGTTACGCCACCGTGCCGCCTGAAAGATCGGATGTTTTTCGCCGCAGACTGGCCAGCAGCGCGTTGCCGCCGCCGCGTGACAGGATGCGCCGGAAATCGGAACGCTGTACCGCCACATGGCTGATCGACCCGTCCGCGAGCACATCGACCGCCTTCCAGCCCGAAGAAGTCAACTGCATCACGTAATCAAGCCTTGTTGCGTCGCCACTGACCGGTATGAGGCGGGTCTGCACGATGACCCGCCCCGCACCAAGTCCGCGCGTTTCGGGCAGGATGGCGAAATGCTGGCCGGCGTAGTTGTCGAAATTCGCCACGTAACTGGCCACCGTGTAGCGACGGAATTCGGCCAGCAGCTCATTTTTCTGATCCGGTGGAAGATTGGTCCATGCGGGACCGACCGAAACCGCCAACACGGCAGGCAAGTCGAACGTCTGATCGACCGAGGGAGCGAGCAATTCGAAGCGACGACTGAAGACGGTCTGCGCATCAGCCCGCATCAACGCCAGCAGGGCTTCGTCGAAACGCGCAATTATCGCGATCGCGCCGGCGGGAGCTGGATTCGCAACCGCATGCCGGCCAAGCGGCGCCACGGCGGCAAGCCCCAGGGCAAGCAGTGACCGACGGCGAAGGCCGGACCTGGCGGTGGTCATGTCGCGATTGGAGTTCTTCATCATGATTGCCATCCTTTACAGGAATACTTTTCCATTACTGATACAAACGCTGTACATAGACCATTTCTGGAAGGCGGTGGTTCATTACCACCTGGCTGCCTTTCGGGAGACCGTCCACGATTTCAATCTCATTGCCGAATCGCGCCGTCTTCCACCTCTGCGCGCAGCTGTACGGGCAGCGCACCGATGCCGTATGCGGCGGCCGGGGCGGCAAGGACGCTGCGCCGGCTCGGCGATAACGATACGTCCATGACGACTGTCCTTATGCAATGCGGGCAGTGGCTCATTACAGCAGACCGCAGGTCGGTTGGGACACTGAGGCCCCCTGTCCTCATCGTCATGGCCCGGCTTGTCCGGGCCACCTGTTCCAGCACATGTGCCGCGATAGGTAGCCCGGACAAGCCGGGCCATGACGATGAGGGAGCGCCGTCGCTCTGTCTCAATCGACCTGCGGCCTGCTGTAGCAGGATGCATTTACTTTGGAAGCTGGGCCGGTTCTTTTACAGGACTGCGCGAATTTTCCGCCGATTGCCCTGTTCATCCCATTGGGCCGGCAATCATCCTGAACGCCAGGCATGGCAACGGCAGAAAAGCCGGTGGTGGCCCAGGCGACCTATGCTCGCGTTCTCCTGGCGTACGGCCTGACCGCCGCGTTCCTTCCTCCAGGCTTCCACAGAACCCGGCACCCAATGGTGCAAACCAGACCGTTGACCTAGGGCGTGTCGTCAATTGGAGCCAGCCGAGTGGGTCTGGGCTGCAACAGTGCGGCGGAATCGTTGATCAACAAGCGGCTTCCCGATTCCAGCAGCCCCGGTTCTTCGATGCATAGGCAGTCAGCTTTGGAGAGGCTGACCGATGCATCGACATGCCTTGCGCGACGACCAGTGGGAGCGGATCAAGGACCATTTGCCGGGCCGTCCGGGGTCCGTTGGCGTGACCGCTGCGAACAAC
>NZ_NHRY01000038.1 GCF_002937115.1 Rhodopila globiformis
TCGAGGCCTTCATCGCCTACTTCAACCGCACCCTCGCCAAGCCGTTCAAGTGGACCATGACCGGCAAGCCGCTCGCTGCGTGAGCGGCCGTCGAAATGGGGTTCGTTCTTCCGGCGAGGTGTACTAGAGCGTTTTCAGCCTGACTGGAAACGCTCCAGCTCATAATTTCACCAGCAATTTCATCGGCCTGAAATCGCTCCGCGATTTCCAGTCAGGCCGATATTGCTCTAGGTAAGGGAACGCTTCCGGTGCGGCGAGGGAGCAACGTCGTCTCCCTCTCGTCATGGCCGGGGAGGCAACGGCCGCTGCCATTTTCCGCCGTCGCGGTGCCGGGCCGCGGGGGGACCGGCAGGCGCCACACCGCGCGGCCAGCCAGTCCGGAGCACCGGCTTGCCGTGCAGCCTGGACGCGGCACGGTCACTCGATGACGTCGGCTTCCGGGCGATCGGTGGCTTCGGAGATCTCGGTGTGCCACCGCCCATTGGCGTCCTGGTATTCGATCTGCGTCTGGTCGCCCGGCACGTGCTGCTCGGCCGCCACCCGCTTGGCGGCAGCCAGGGCGGCTTCGCGGGTGCGAAACGCTTCGGAGAAGACGTCGTTCAGCTTGTACGCCCAGCCGCCGTCGTGCTGGACCACTCGGTAGTGAATGTGTGCCATCACCCAGATCCCTCACCATGATAACTGTTGATTTTAGCGGAATCGGCCGGATTGTGCCACACCGCCGCGCCAGGAAAGCGGCGCCGTTTCATCGGTCCGGATTCCGGGCGGCCGGGAGGCGCGACGCTTTACGACCGAGTATGGCCGAAGCCGGCCGCCTCGGCCAAAGGCTGGACAAGCGGCGGGCTCAGCGTCCGCGCCGCCGCGCGGCTGCGCTCGATCTCGACGCCGACGGTGCCCAAGCCGGTGTCCAGCTTCTGCACCCGCACCATCACCCGCGCCACGCGTGGATGCGCCAGCACCATCGCGGCGATCCGCTCGGCCAGGGTTTCGACCAGCCCGACATGCCCGGACCCGGTCAGCAGCCGGATTCCGTCGGTGATCAGGTCATAGGAGAACACGTCGCGCATGTCCTCCGCCGCACGCCCGCCGCGCGCCACCCAGGCCGAGACGCTGAAGCGCACGGCCTGCGGCGCGTCCCGCTCGCGCGCATAGGCGCCGATGAACACCGGCAGCACCAGGTCCTCGACGAACACGCGGTCGACCGGGCCGTCCGGCAGCGTCGCCGCCGGCGCATAGCCGCGCGCGGCCAGCAGGCGGTAATCGACGTCGCCCCCGGCCGGCAGGTCCGGCGGGATCAGCCCGCGGATCGCCTGCACCCGCGCCAGGTCGAGCGGCCCCATCCTGTCGCCCGCGCCACACAGCGCGCCGCGGAAGCCCAGCAGGTCGGGCGACAGCACCAGCAGCCGCGGCACGTCGGGCGGCTCCAGCGAGCCGGCCAGCCCGGCCTCCAGCCCGTTGGCATGGCAGTCCTCGACGAAGCCGAGCAGGCGCGGCAAGCCGAGGTGATCCAGCAGGTGGCCGGACGCCTTGTCCCGCGTGTCGAGCATCGCGCCGGCGAAGCCGGCACGCCGCAGCGCCGGCAGCAGCGACAGGCCGGGAGCGGCTTCGGCCGGGAACACGCCGATCAGCCTGGCCCCCGAGGCGGCTTTGGCCAAGCGGTCGAGGCGGTTCGCCAGGCCCTCGCCGGGCACGATGCGCAGCCTGACCATGTCGGCGCCGGCGGTGGCCACCGCCCGCACCGCCGCGCGCAGCCCATCGGCCGGCATCGCCAGGTCGCCGGCGAGGGCACTGACCGGGCGGCGCCCGCCGATAGCCTGCGCCGTGGCGCGGATTACCGCCGCGTGGTCTTGCGCGCCCTCGGCGGGATTCTGCACATCGATGATATCGGCTCCGCCGGCCAGGGCGATTTCCGCCTCCTGCGGGCCGGTCACAGACGCCAGCATGCGGGTCATTCAGAGTCCTCGGCGCCTCGTATCCGGGTGCGGCGTGTCCGGGTGCGGATCAACCGCGGCGGTCTCATCGGCAGCCTCCTTGCGGCGGATGCCGGGTTGCATCACCTTGCGCGGCATAAAACGTCCAAATCGAACCGCGCGCAACGGCGGAAACCGGGGTCGCAGGGAGGACCGCATGAAACCGACGATTGTCCTGCTGGCTGTGTTGACGCTGGCCACCCCGGCTGCCGCCCAGGCGGCGCGGCGCAACCTGGACCCCGACTGGCCCTGCCAGCAGGTGAAGGTCGGCGCCTTGTCGGTGGCGTTGTATTGGAATGGCCCGGCGATCGATCCCGCCACGGCCGGCTGGCAGCAGGATCAGGACGTCGCCACGCTGGTGGGCGCCGTTACCCAACGGCGGCTGCCGATGGACGTGGCGGTGCAGCGCATCAATGCCTTCGCCAGGGCGGCGGGCGCCGGCAAGGACCGTCGGCTGCCGCTGCTGTTCGCCGGCGTGTTCGCCGTGCTGGACCGCGAGCGGGCGAAGGTGCTGGACGGGCTGGACCGGTTCGGCCGGCGGCAGAAGGAACTGGCGGCCGGCCTCCGGCAGGAAGTCGAGGCGCTGCGCGCGGCGCAGGCCGCCTCGCCGCCGGACGACGCGAAGATCCAGGACCTGACCCGGCGGCTGCAATGGGACCAGGAGTTCTTCGACCGGCGCCGCCAGTCGCTGCGCTTCGCCTGTGACCTGCCGCAGACCATCGAGCAGCGGCTGTACGGCCTGGCGCAGGCGATCCAGTCGCACCTTGGGGAATGATCAGGGACGCGGCCTGGGCTCGCGATGCTCCAGCGGCAGGCCGTGCGCCGCCCAGCCGTCGGTGCCCCGGGCATACCAGTCCACCTGCGTATAGCCCAGCGCCTCGGCGCGCCGGGCGGCGTTCCACGACATCCAGCAATCGGCGAGGCAGTAGAACACCAGGTGCCGGGACCGGTCGCCGTGCGTTGCCGCCTGCAGGCTGTGCTCGAACCAGGTTTCCATCACCGGGGCCAGTTCGCCATAGCCGGTGTCGGGCAGCCAGATGCTGCCGGGGATGTCGTAGCGCGGCTTCGGATGCCAGATGGTATCCGGCGGCAGCCCCTTCGGCCGCGGCGGCTGCGGCAGGGCATCGATGAAGACCGCGCGCCCCTGCCGCCACAGCGCCGCCGCCTGCTCCGTCGTCAGCGCCGGCCGGCCGTTCAGCGTTGCCGGCACCGGGGCACGATAGGCGCTGGTGCGGTAGCCCGCGGGTTCAGGCGCCGGGGTGGCGGATTCCGCTGGCGCGGCGGCCGTACAGAGCAGCGCGCACAGCCCCAGGGACGCCAGTGTCAGACACCGCAGAGATTGCCTCACTGCGTTATGGCCTTGCCCTGCTCATCGACGATGGGAACGCCATAGGCGATCAGGATCTTGTTGATCGCCCCCTGGTTGTCGGCGATCAGGTGGTTCAGCGTCCGCTTCCAGTCGCGGTCGCTGCGCCGCACGCCCATGGCAATGCGGAAATCCATCGGCGCGCCTTGTTCATGCGTCAGCGGAATGACCCTCAGCGGCTTCGCGGACCGGCTGGCGTAATACCCGCCGATGGGCCCCCACAGCACGCCGGCGTCGATGGTTCCGTTGGCAATCTCGTCAATCATCGCCTTGGTCGGCGCGTCCACACGGGTGTCGACATTCAACTGAAACGGCCTTGCGTCGGCGATCAGGCCGTCGCGGGCCATGATCGTCGCCGGCGGCGTGCCGGCGACCACGCCGATGTGCTTGCCCTTCAGCCGTGGGTCCTCCAGCGACGTGACGCCCGTGAGGCCGGAATCCTCGGGCACCACCAGCGCGTAGTAGGCGTGGTAGTACGGCGTGGTGGTCAGCACCATGTCGTCGCCCTGGGCGTCGCCCATGATAACGTCGCATTTCAGCGCGTTCAGCGTGTTGCGCACGAAGCCGACGGTGCGCGGGTAATAGGTGTAGGACACGGTCTTGCCGAGCTTCTGCGCGAACATCTCGGCCAGCTTGTCCTCGAAGCCCTGGTGCGCCTCGTTGGAGAACGGCAGGCTGCGTGGATCGGCGCAGACCCGGAACACCTTTGGATCGACCAACTCGACCGATCCGCCGAGGCCCGGCGCCTGCGCCTCGGCCCGCATCGCCACCAGGCCCAGAAGGCACGCCGCCAGCGCCAGGCGGCGCGGCGTCAGTGCGGCTATGGTCATTGTCCCATGCCTCCGCATCAGCCCAGGCAACTGTCTTCGTTCTCGGAGAAGCCCTTCGGCTTCGGCATATGATCGGTCGGCCGGCCGCGGCCCACGGCGCCGTCCGAGCGGGCGCGCAGGTAGATGTAGATCTCGTCGATGAAGCACATCACGTTCTTGTCCTGGCCCAGCGCCGGCATGACGAGGTCGCTGGAGGCGGTGACGTCCTTCTTGCCGCTGGCGACGGTGGTCATCACGTCGGTGTAGTTCATGTGCTTCAGCGAATTGACCAACGCCGGCGCATAGGTCGATCCCAGCCCGTCCGGCCCGTGGCAGTGCATGCAGTTCGCCGTGTAGCGGATATAGCCGATATAGGTGTAGAAATCGACCTTGCCGTCCTTGTCCACCTTGTAGGTGGGATAGCCGTTCGCGTCGCGGTATTCGCCGTTGTCGTCACTGACGGCGGCGGGATTGCCCGGCTTGTCCGCACGCGCGAATCCAATGGTCAGGCAGGCGGCCATCGAGGTGGTCAGCAGGATACGTGCAAGTCTCGTCACGCCGTTGGTCCTTGATGTTCTGCAAAGTAAAGGCTGGCGCCCGGCCTCCGCCGGAACGCCAGCCCGTGATCCGGTGGTTTCAGCTCTGCGGCAGCGCAAAGACCGTCAGGGTTCCGCCGAGCGAGGTGTACTGGTTCAACGCGGCATAGCCGCCGACGGCGCCGAGGCCGGCGTGCGGATCCGTCAGCCCCGCGGCCAGGCCGATGCCGGCCCATCCGCCGACGCCCGACAGCACGGCGACATACTGCTTCCCGGCATGTTCATACGTGATGACGTTGCCGATGATACCGGACGGGGTCTTGAAGCTGTACAGCTCCTTGCCGGTCTTGGCGTCGACCGCCTTCAGGTAGCCTTCCAGCGTGCCGTAGAACACCACGTTGCCGGCGGTCGCCAGCGCGCCTGACCAGACCGAGAACTGTTCCGGGTCCGACCAGACGATCTTGCCGGTGCGGGCGTCCCAGGCAATGAAATTGCCCATGTTGGTGCTGCCCTTCGGCGGATACATCGACAGCGTCGCGCCGACATAGGGCTGGCCCGCCGTATACGCCACGCGGAACGGCTCGTAGTCCATGCAGACATGGTTGGTAGGCACGTAGAACAGGCCGGTCTGCGGCGAGAAGGCGGCCGGCTGCTCGTCCTTGGTGCCCAGGGCGGCCGGGCAGATGCCGGTGGTGTTGACGTCCTCACCGTTGTGCTGGGTCGAGTACTTCGGCACCACCTCGGGCCGGCCATAGTCCTTGCTGTTGCGGTCCATGTCGATCTTGGTGGCCCAGTTCACCGCCGGATCGTATTTGTCCGCCACCAGCAGCTCGCCGCTGTCGCGGTCCAGCGTATAGGCGAAGCCGTTGCGATCGAAATGCACCAGCAGGTGGCGCGGCTTGCCGTCGATTTCCTGGTCGGTCAGGATCATCTCGTTCACGCCGTCATAGTCCCACTGGTCGTGTGGCGTCATCTGGTACATCCACTTGACCTCGCCGGTGTCGGCGTCGCGCGCCCAGATGGTCATCGAATACTTGTTGTCGCCGGGCCGTTGGGTCGGATTCCAGGTGGACGGATTGCCCGAGCCGTAGAAGATCAGGTTGGTGCGCGGGTCATAGGACTTCCAGCCCCAGGTGTCGCCGCCGCCGATTTTCCACTGGTCGCCCTTCCAGGATTCCAGGCTGGAGTTCGCCGCCACCGGCTTGCCCAGCACGGTGGTCTTGCCGGGAACGATCAGCATGTCCTTGTCGGGGCCCATCGACCAGCCGCGCCAGACCTGATGGCCGTCGTTGGCGTCATAGGCTGCGAACCAGCCGCGCACGCCGAACTCGCCGCCCGAGACGCCGACATAGACCTTGTCCTTGACGAACAGCGGCGCGTCGGTGCCGGTGGCGCCCTTCGACGGGTCATCGGTCTTGACCGACCAGGCGACCTTGCCGGTCTTGGCGTCCAGCGCCACCAGCGTGGTATCGGCTTGGTGCAGGAAGATCTTGCCGTCGCCATAAGCCACGCCGCGGTTGACGGTATCGCAGCACATCACCGGAATGACGTTCGGATCCTGCGTCGGCTGGTACTTCCACAGGATCTTGCCCTCGTGGTTCAGGTCGAGCGCATAGACGATGTTGGGGAACGGCGTATGCACATACATCACGTCGCCGACGACGAGGGGCGCGCCCTCATGCCCGCGCAGCACGCCGGTGGAGAATGTCCAGGCGACCTGCAGCTTGCCCGCGTTCTGGTTGGTGATCTGGTCGAGGCTGGAGTAGCGCTGCCCGTTCAGGGTCCCGGCCGGCGTCGTCCAGTTTTTCCCGGTGCCCGCCTGGTTGTCCTGCGCCATGGCCCCCGGCGCCATCAGCATGAACGACAGCATGGCGCCCGTCGTCAGCAGGCCATTCAGAAACGTTCTTCCCATTTATCGTTTTCCTTCGTCATTTTTGCGGCCGGGCAGACGGTGGCCGCCATGCCGGCCCGAGGCTTTGTCGAGGAAGAGGTTTCCGGCGATCCATCACAGCAACAGAACGAACACCAGCGGCCGCTTCTGCGGTGTGCCGTGCTGGCCCGAGTTCTGTCTGCGCGGGTTACCCGTCCTCCCCATTCAACAGGTAACCTTGCAGCCGGCTGCGGGAGTCATATGGTGGACAAAGCCGGACGGCAACCGATTTTCCGCTAAAATGAGTTGTTCCATCTTCACATTCCCATAATAAATGCTGCAACGCAGCATAATGGATTCGTCAGATATGATCTGTTGTCTTGCCACCGTACTGCTGAAATGTATCCTTTATCAACGGGGCCGTGCCGCGTTCGCCGTTGTGGTTACTCTCGCATTGGCGGGCTGCCTGCCTGCACGCGCACAGGATACCCGCCTGACGATCGTCAAAATCGCCGACGGGATTTATGTGCACTTCGGCAACGTCGCGCTGACGACTCCCGGGAATGCCGGTGACATCGCCAATCTTGGCATCGTCGTTGGACATGATGCGGTGGCGGTCATCGATACGGGCGGCAGCGTGGCGGTTGGCAAGGCCCTGCTTGCGGCGGTGCGCGGCGTGACCGCCCTGCCGTTGCGCTACGTGATCAATACCCATGAGCACCCGGACCACGTCTTCGGCAATGCCGCGCTTGCCGGTCCTGGCGTAACGTTTGTCGGGCATCACAACCTGCCGGCATCGCTTCGCGCGCATGGTCCGTTCTACCTGCATTCGTTTCGTCCGGCGCTGGGCGACGCCGCCATCGGCCAGGTGCGGCTGATCCCGCCGGCGCTGCTGGTGGACGGTTCGAAGGAACTGGATCTCGGCGGGCGGAAGCTGCTGCTGACGGCCTGGCCGCCGGCGCACAGCGACTGCGACCTGACGGTGCTGGACGAGCAGGCGCATTTCCTGTTTGCCGGCGACTTGGTGTTCCTGGATCATGTCCCGGTCATCGACGGCAGCCTGAACGGCTGGCTGAGCCTGTTGCCGCGCCTGGCCGCACTGCCGGCCGATCGTGTATTGCCGGGGCACGGGCAGCGTATTGCGCCCTGGCCGCAGGCGCTGGACGATGAGCGCCGTTATCTGCTGTCGATACAGGCCGACGCCCGCCGGATGATCGCCGCCGGCACGCCGCTGGCCGAGGCGGTGCCGTTTATCGGCCGGTCCGAGCGCGGGCGCTGGCAGTTGTTCGACGACTACAACCCGCGCAATGCGACCGCGGCGTTCAGCGAACTCGAGTGGGAGTGACCACGGGCGGAAAATCAAGGGAGGCAAGATGCAGACGATCAATTCACCTGCGGCATGGTTTAGCCGGCTTTCGCCGGGGCGGCGGCGTTTTCTGTTGGCGTTCACCGGCGGAATCCTGGCAACGTCCGGCGGCAAAGCGGCGCCGGCTGACGCCGATCCGTGGCCGGCGCTGGCCGGCCAGATCTTTCCGGGCAAGACCTTGCAGGACGGCTCCGCCCTGCTGGCGATCGATGCGCCCTATCGCGCCGAGGATGCCGCCGTCGTGCCGGTCACGCTGCGCACCATCCTGCCGGCGGATGACCACAGGCAGGTGCGCAGCATCACGCTGGTGATCGACGCCAATCCCTCGCCGCTGGCGGCGGTGTTCACCCTGGCGCCTGGCTCCGGCATCGACCGCATCGCCACGCGGGTGCGGGTCGACGACTATACCAACATCCACGCCGTGGCCGAGTTGAGCGACGGAACACTGTGGGCGGCCGCCCGCTTCGTGAAAGCCTCCGGCGGATGTTCCGCGCCGGCACTGAAACCGGTCGCGGGCGACATCCCCATCGGCACGTTGCGGTTCCGGTTATTCCCGGCGGGCGAGGACGGGCGGCGGGAGGCGCAGGTGATGGTGCGGCATCCGAACTACTCGGGGATGCAGATGGACCAGATTTCGCGCCTGTACATCCCTGCCGATTTCGTGCAGACGCTGACGGTCCGGCAGGGCGATGACCTGCTGCTGACGATCGCCGGGGGCATCTCGATTTCGGAGAACCCGTCGTTCCGCTTCAGCTTCAGGCCGAACGGGGGGAAGAGCTTCCGGGTCGAGGGCGCGGACAGCACGGGCAAGCGATTCAGCGGCACCTTCCCGGTGGATTCCGCTGCCTGAGGGGTGGAGGCCGGGCTTGCGGGGTGCGCGGGGTGCCTCCGTGGCGGGCGGTGGCGTGGCTGATGGCGTATTTTTGTTAACACAGAGAAACTGGAGGGCCGTGGAGGGCCGCTGAGGATCAGGGGGACACTGTCGCCGGCGCAGGAGGCTTCGTCGGCGTGCTTTACCGAGCCACGATGGCTGGCGCCGTACGTTTGATCGGCACTGCATCGCCATCATGCCCGCTCTGCGGGCCTCAGGCTGTCTCTGTGTGAATATGTTCGGACGACTGGGCCGCACGCCCGGCCCCGGTGGCGCACGATCGTCCTGATCACAGGCGACTCTGCTGTCCTCGCCGGCGATAGCCGGCTTTAGAAGCAACTTACGTCGGCTTCCGCCTGCGCCTGCTGCAATTGCTCCAGAATCGTGTTGGCGGCGCGCGTGCGGAATTCCTGCGCCAGATAGCCGCCGACTTGCTGGCGCATCCGCAGGATGGTTTCCGCCTTCTCATAGGCGTCATAGGGAACCGCCGCGGCGATGGTGTCGATGGCGCAGGAACAGCGATTGAGCGCGTCCTGTGTCTGGCCGTTGCCCACCATGCAGGCGAACACGTAATCGGCCCGCGCCGCGGTCGGGTAGTCGTTGATGGCGCCGGGCGCCACCGGCCCCTGCGCCCGGGCGGGCAGCGCGGCGGGAAGCAGGCTCAAGGCCAGCAGGGCAGCGAAAGTTTTCATGGCACGTCCTCGGCGGGCAAGCGGCCCGGCGCCATCCTGGCACCGCGGACGGGACCGGGCAATCCGCGTTGCCGGAAGGCGCCGGCGCAGGGCCAATCATGGTCCGGCCGAGCGAGTCTGTTCTTTCTCAGAATCGAATGTGCATCTTCATCAACGCCTGAACCAGGGCGGCGGCGCCCGGACCTGACGGGTGCCGCCGCTCGCGGCCGGTTGCGGTCAGTCGGCCTTGGAGCCGTCTGGCTTGAATTGTTTCAGATACGCGATAACATCGTTCACCTTTGCCGGGTCCTTGATCCCCGGGAAGATCATCTTGGTGCCCGGCACAACTTTCTGCGGATTGGCCAGGTACTTCTGCAGCGTCTCCTCGTTCCAGGTGATACCGGATTTCTTGTTGGCTTCAGAATAATTATATCCTGGATAGCTGCCGGCCTTGCGGCCGACGACGCCATTCAACACGGGTCCGATGGCGTTTTGCGCGTTCGGGCCGATCTGGTGGCAGGCGCGGCAGATGATGAATTCCTTCTTTCCGGCAGCGACATCCTGGGCCAGGACCGGACCGGAAACGGCGCAACAAAGCGCCGCAGCGACAATAGCCAAACGGTGCACGTAACCTCCTGATTGTCCTCTGACGGGACCTGATGAAACAATCCGGCGAAACCGGCTACCGTACTGATCCATGCGATGTGCCGCCTGTCAATCGCGGCGGCCGCCGGTGTCAGAGGTTCCTGTCCTCGGTGCCCGGCCAGACGCAGCGCCAGGAAGCGATGCGGTTGTCGGGATGCTCGCCCACCCAGGCGGCGAGGTAAGGCTGTGCCTGCATCACGCAGCTTTTCAGCGAGCCGTTCGTCTGCAGCAGGAAATGCTTTTCGCTGCAGGCGTTCGGATTGGCGATCGAGCAAACCATCACGATCAACTCAACAATGTTCATTTCAAGTCTCCGTATGATCCTGAAATCCCGTCGCCGCGGCATCGGTTAAGGAAGTCGCCAGACCGCCTCACGGTTCGTTGCGACGGCGCGGCGAGCATGAAGAATGGAGACACGGGCGTCCATGCGATCAGTTGTTTTGCCGGCGGCGATCCTGGCGGGGGCGCTGCTCGCCGCGCCGGGCGCGCGCGCCGCGCCGCCGACGGCGGCGGTGTTCCCGTTCCAGCTTGACGACACCAGCCTGCAGGCGCCGACGGCGGCGGAGCGGGCGCGGCTCGGGCGGCTGGATACGCAGTTGCGCGACGCCCTGGTGCAGTCCGGCCGCTATACGCCCGAGGCCGCGCCGGACGGGCCAAACCGGCAGCCGGCGTGGAGCTGCGACGGCTGTGAGCTGGATGCGGCGCGCAAAATAGGCGCGGCGGTGTCGGTCACAGGCTGGGTGCAGAAGGTTTCGAACCTGATCCTGAACATCAACCTGGTGGTGCGCGATGTCGCGACCGGGCAGCGCGTCGCAGCGGGCAGCGTCGACATCCGCGGCGACACCGACGAGTCCTGGACACGCGGGCTGGCCTATCTGTTGCGCAACCGGATCCTGGTCGCCGGGCAGCAGCGGTGAAACAGGCCGCGTGACCGTGCGTCTCGGTCACGGCCAGGCGCCAGTCCGGTCCATGACGGAAGGACAACGACCACGGCTGCCTGATACTTTCTCCAGGCTCAGCAGATCCGCGGCAACTGCTCGCCGGACAGCCAGTCCACGATGCGGCCGCCGCCGAATGCCGTGGTCATCTGCACGAAGCGCTGGTCATCCGCCACCGCGTGGCCGATGACCGCCGCCTCGCGCCCCAGAGGATGCGCCCGCATCGCTGCCAGCAGCGCGTCCGCGCCGGCCTCGGCCACCACGGCGACCAGCTTGCCTTCGTTGGCGACGAACAGCGGGTCCAGGCCCAGCAGTTCGCACGCCGCCGCCACCTGCGGCTTCACCGGGATCGCCGCCTCTTGGATGCGGAAGCCGACGCCGGACTGGTGCGCCAGCTCGTTCAGCGTCGCCGCCAGGCCGCCGCGCGTCGGGTCGCGCATCAACTTCAGATGCGGCCCGGCGGCGTCCACCATGGCGGCGACCAGCCCGTGCAGCGCGGCGCAATCGGACAGGATGGCGGTCTCGAACGCCAGGTTCTCGCGGCTGGACATGATCGCCACGCCGTGGTCGCCGATGCTGCCGGACAGGATCACCACGTCACCCGGTTCGGCCCGGTCGCCGGACAGCGCCAGACCCTCGGGCACCAGGCCGACGCCGGCGGTGGCAATGAACACGCCGTCGGCCTTGCCGCGCTCCACCACCTTGGTATCGCCCGTTACCACCGGCACGCCTGTCTCCCGCGACGCCTGCCCCATCGACCCCGCGATCCGCTGCAGGTCGGCCAGCGGAAAGCCTTCCTCGATGATGAAGCTGGCCGAGAGGTACAGCGGCCGCGCCCCCGCCATGGCGATGTCGTTGATCGTGCCGTGCACCGCCAGCGCGCCGATGTTGCCGCCGGGGAAGAACAGCGGCGAGACGACGTAGCCGTCGGTGGTCATCACCATGCGCCCGCCGGCGGGAATCGGCAGGCTGGCCTGGTCGTTGCCCTGCTCGAGGAACTCGTTGGCGAAGGCGTCGCGGAAGATGCCGGCGACCAGGTCCGCCATGGCGCGGCCACCGGCGCCGTGGCTCATGTCCACGCGGCCGGTGCGGATGTCCAGCCTGCGGCGCGGTGGCTTCGCGGTCACGCGGCGCTCCGGGCGTGTTCGCGGAAGCGGCCATAGGTCCAGTGCGCGGCGCAGGCGCCTTCCGAGGACACCATGCAGGCGCCGACGGGCGTCTCCGGCGTGCAGGCGGTGCCGAACAGCTTGCAGTCCGCCGGCCTCTTGCGGCCGCGCAGGATGGCGGGGCATTCGCAGGCGGGGTTGTCGTCGGCGTGCACGGTGTGGACGGCGAAGCGCTTTTCGGCATCGAACGCGGCGTAGGCGTCGCGCAGCTTCAGGGCGGAGGCGGGGACGACGCCCAGGCCGCGCCATTCGAAGTTTTCCCGCACCTCGAACGTCTCGGCGCAGAGGGCCCGGGCGGTGACGTTGCCGTCCGGCCGCACGGCGCGGATGTACTCGTTCTCCACCTCCGAGCGCTGCTGGTTGACCTGGCGGACCAGCATCAGGATCGACTGCATCACGTCCAGCGGCTCGAACCCGGCGATGACCACCGGCTTGCGATAGGTCTCGGCAAATTCGCGGTATGGCTCCGTGCCGATGATGGTGGAGACGTGGGCGGGGCCGATGAAGCCGTCGATGGCAATCGGCTCGGGGTCGTCCAGGATGGCGCGCATCGCCACCGGCGTCAGCACGTGGTTGCAGAAGATGCTAAAGTTCGCCAGCCCCTTCTGCATCGCCTGGCGCAGCGCGATCGCCGTCGGCGGCGTGGTGGTCTCGAAGCCGATGGCGAAGAACACCACCTGCCGCGCCGGCTCGGTTTCCGCGATCCGCACGGCGTCCAGCGAGGAATAGATCATGCGGATATCCGCCCCCGCCGCCCGCGCCTTCATCAGGCTGGCGCCGTTCGAGCCCGGCACGCGCATCATGTCGGCATAGGTGCACATCGTCACCGCCGGATCGCGGGCGAGGCGGATTGCGTCGTCGATGCGGCCGACAGGCAGTACGCAGACCGGGCAGCCCGGGCCGTGGATCAGCCGCAGGCCGGGCGGCAGTAGGTCCTCCAGCCCGTAGCGCGAGATGGCGTGGGTGTGGCCGCCGCAGAACTCCATGAAGGCGTAGAGGCGGTCCGGTTGCGCCTCGGCGGCGATGGCGGCGGCGATGTCGCGGGCCAGGGCGCCGTCGCGGTATTCGTCGACGTATTTCATGCCGGCGCCTCCGCTGCGCCGGCCAGCAGCCCGGCCTCGGCCAGCAACTCCAGGGTGCGCGCGGCCTCCGCGGCATCGATTTTTGACAAGGCGTGGCCGACATGGACGATGACGTAGTCGCCGGGGGCGAGATCCTCGACCAGGGCGACCGAGATCGTCTTGCTGACGCCGTCGAGGCTGATGCGGGCCATCTGGTCCGGCAGCAGCGCGGTGATCAGCGCCGGTATGGCGAGGCACATGGACTCAGTTTCCTTCCGTTGCTGTCAGCGGCGAAGCCGTTCTCTCTCCGTCATGGCCGGGACACGCCCGGCCATGACGGAGAGAGAACGGCCGCGGCACCAAATCCTTCTCCAATAATCGCCCTATCCCGATACACATGGCGACACGCCCGGCCATGACGGGGAGACGAGAGCCGCCGCCGCTGTGCCGGCACCCATGGACATCAGCCGGGCCATCACAGCCTGGCCGAGCGAGATCCCGCCATCGTTCGGCGGCAGCCGCCGCGCGAGCACCGGCGTCAGGCCACGCGCCGACAGGGCAGCGGCCAGCCCCTCGGCCAGCACCCGGTTCATCATACAGCCGCCACCGAGGCAAAGCGCGGATAATCCGCTGGCGGCGGCGCCCTCGGCTGCCATCGCAGCCAGGCCCTCGATCAGCGTGCCGTGGAACAGCTCGGCGCCGGTGCGAGGATCGGGCGGCGCGTCGGCGAAGGCGGCCAGCAGCGGAGCGAAGGACAGGACGCCGGCATCCAGGGTCCAGCCGCCGGCCAGCGGCCGGGACGTGCGCACCAGCGCCTCCAGTTCCATCGCCGCCTGACCCTCATACGCCTGCACGCTGCGCAGGCCGAGCAGGGCGGCAACGGCGTCGAACAGGCGGCCCATCGACGATGTCTCGATCGTTTCCGCCCCGGCGGCAAGCCGCGCCGCCAAAGGCCCGGCAAGGGCGTGATCGGGGAACCGGGCGGCGGCCAGGGCGCCGCGGCCGGTGGCATGCAGCGCGGCCACGCCCATCCGCCAAGGCTCGCGCGCGGCGCGGTCCCCGCCGGGCAGGGGCAGCGGGGCAAGCCGTCCGATGCGGCGCCAGGTGGCCCCGTCCACCAGCATCATCTCGCCGCCCCAGGCGCCGCCGTCGGCGCCGAATCCGTGGCCGTCCAGCGCCAGGCCCAGCACTGGGCCGGCCAGCCGGTGCTCGGCGGCGATGGCGGCGACGTGCGCGGCATGGTGCTGCACGCGGACGACGGGCAGGCCGAAATCCTCGGCCATGCGGCTGGACAGGTAGTCCGGGTGCAGGTCGCAGGCGACGACCTCGGGGCGGACGTCGAGGATGCCCAGCAGGTGGCCGATGGTCTCGCGCCAGAAGCGCACGGTTTCCGCCGTGTCGAGGTCGCCGATGTGCTGCGAGACGAACGCTTCCCGCCCGCGGGTGACGGTGACGGTCGATTTCAGGTGCGCGCCGAGGGCCAGCACCACCGGCCCGTCCTCGGCCAGGCCGATCGGCTCCGGCACGTAGCCGCGGGCGCGTCGGATCAGGGCGGGTGCGCCGGCGATCACCTGCGCCACACTGTCATCCGCGCGGACCACGATCGGCCGATCGTGGGTGACGATGAGATCGGCGATGGGGGACAGGCGGTCAAGGGCTTCGTCGTTGTCCCTGACCAGCGGCTCGCCGCCCGGATTGGCGGAGGTGGCGACCAGGGCGAAATCCTCGCCCAGTTCCGCGAACAGCAGGTGATGCACCGGCGCATACGCCAGCATGACACCGAGGCGCGACAGCCCGGGGGAGATCGACGGCGCCGGCCCATTCGCCCGCATCTCCATCAGCACAATCGGCGCCGCCACGCTGGCGGCGAGGGCGATTTCGGCGTCAGTGGGGCAGGCGATGGCGGCCAGCGCCCGGGCGGAGGCGACCATGACGGCGAAGGGTTTCGCCTCGCGCCGCTTGCGCTGGCGTAGTGCGGCAACGGCTGATTCGTTGCGGGCATCGCAGAGCAGGTGGAAGCCGCCGATGCCCTTCAGCGCGACGATCCCGCCGGCGCGGATGGCGGCGGCGATGGCGAGGATCGGCGGAGGATCCGGCGGCAGCCTCTCCGTCATGGCCGGGCGTGTCCCGGCCTTCCGCGCTTCGACGGCGGGGGGTGGGTGGCCGGGACACGCCCGACCATGACGATGCAGAGGTGCCCGGCCACCTGCACTGCGAGGATGGGGGGTGGATGGCCGGGACACGCCCGGCCATGACGATGGGGCGGATCTGGCATGCACCGACGAGGCGACAGCCTCGCACTGCACCCCAAGCCGCGGCCCGCAAACCGGGCAGGCGATCGGCTCGGCGTGGAACCGCCGGTTCGCCGGGTCCGCGTAGTCGGCGGCACAGGCGGGGCACATCGCGAACCCCGCCATCGACGTGCTCGCCCGGTCGTACGGCAGGCGGCCGGTGATCGTGTAGCGCGGGCCGCAGTGCGTGCAGTTGACGAAGGGATAGCCGAAGAACCGGCTGTCCGGATTGAACAGATCGTCCAGGCATGCCGGGCAGGTGGCGGCGTCGGGGACGATGCGGGTGGCGGCGGGGCCGCCGGTGCTGTCGCGGATGGTGAAGCCGGTTTCGCCGGACGGCGCCAGCGAGTCGATCCCCACCGCCTCGATCGTCGCCAGCGGCGGCGCCTCGGCGGACAGGCGTGCGAGGAACTCGGCGATGCGCGGGCCTTCGACCTCGATGGTCACGCCGTCGGCGCCGTTGCGGACGAAGCCGGACAGGTCACAGTCCCGCGCCAGGCGGTGGACGAAGGGACGCATGCCGACACCCTGCACCGCCCCGCTCAGCCGCACGCGGATGCGTTCGGCAGCACCCATGCGTCAGGCCGTCACGCGCCGCGCCGCGTGCGCCTCGATCCAGGCCAGGAAGGCGGCCATGCCCTCGCCGGTCTTCGCCGAGACGGTCAGGATCTGCAGACGCGGGTTGACCCGCAGCGCCGCCGCCATGCAGGCGCCGACGTCGAAATCCAGGTGCGGCAGCAGGTCGGCCTTGTTCAGCAGCATCAGGTCCGCGGCGGCGAACATATCGGGGTATTTCGCCGGCTTGTCCTCGCCCTCGGTCACCGACAGTACCACCACCTTGTGCGCCTCGCCCAGGTCGAAGGCCGCGGGGCAGACCAGGTTGCCGACGTTCTCGATGAACAGCACGCCGCCGGGCTCCAGCGGCAGGTCGTCCAGCGCATGCCCCACCATGTGGGCGTCAAGGTGGCAGCCCTTGCCGGTATTCACCTGCACCGCCTTGACCCCGGTGGCGCGGATCCGCTCGGCGTCGTTGGAGGTCTGCTGGTCGCCCTCGATCACTGCGATGGGCAGGCGCGGCTTCAGTGCCTCGATGGTGCGGCACAACAGCATCGTCTTACCGCTGCCGGGGCTGGAGA
The DNA here is from genome assembly GCF_002937115.1 of Rhodopila globiformis. GTDB lineage: Bacteria > Pseudomonadota > Alphaproteobacteria > Acetobacterales > Acetobacteraceae > Rhodopila > Rhodopila globiformis. The sequence continues at coordinate 16,697 of NZ_NHRY01000038.1, forward strand.
CCAGGTTCAGCGCGAAGGTGCCGCTGCGGGCGAGGCGCTCCCGGTTGTCCTGCGCATAGGCGTTGTTCTTCGACAGGATGTCGCGCTCGATGCGGACGATGCGTTCCTGGCTCAGGCCGGGGACGTGAACGCCGGCGAGGCCGGCGCCGGCATCGACCAGGCCGTCGCTCTGCCGCGGATGGTCGTGGTGGTGATCCGCGTGATCATGGTCGTGGTGATGATGGTCATGGGCGTGATCGTGCTCATGATGATGCTCATGGCCATGGACGTGATCGTGGTCATGGTGGTGGTCGTGGCCATGATCGTGCTCATGATCATGGCCGTGCGAATGGTCATGATGATGGCCGTGTGGCGCCTGGCCCTCGATCGTTTCCGTGCCGCAGCCGCAGACGGTGCACATCACTCAACCTCCAGTTCGCGGACCCTCAGTTCGTCGCCCGCCGTCATCTGTACGTGGTGCTGGCCGCAGTCCGGGCAGGCGCCGAAGCGTTCCTGCAGCGGCACCGTCTTGCCGCAGTCCAGGCACCAGCCGGCGCCGGCGATGCGGTCGATCACCAGCTTCGCGCCCTCCGCGATCGTACCACGACTGACGGCGTCGAAACAGAACAACATCGCCTCCGGCGCGACATGGCCCAGCACGCCGATTTCCAGCACGATGGCGGTCACCCGCGCGAAGCCCTGCTTGCGCGCCTCGTCCTCGACCACGCCGAGGACGCCCTCGCACAGCGCCATTTCATGCATCGGCGGCGCTTTCGACCAAGACTCGCAGGGCGACGCAGGGATCGAAGGCGGCGGCGCGGTCGGTGATCGCGGCGACGGCGTCCGGGCCGGGGCGGAGCCCTATGGGATGCACATACCTCGAGAACAACCTGGGAACGACCGTAAAATCAGAGGCTTGCATGGCGGCCGGGCACGTTCCCTCGTCGTCATGGCCCGGCTTGTCCAGGACACCTGTCGCGGCACACGTGCTTGAACAGGTGGCCCGGACAAGCCGGGCCATGACGGGATGCGCCACGGCCACGATGGATCGTTTCAAAGTTCTGCGCATCCCGTAGAGGCGGAACCCGGCCAGCGCATGCGCCAGCGGGCCGTCGGGAAGGAATTTCCATTCCGTCGGCTCCAGCACGCAGGCGTCGGCCAAGCGTCGGTCATCGTTGAACACCAGGCGGTAATACAACCGCCCGCGCGCCGATTCCACTGCGGCGTATCCCCTATTCGGCCCGATACGATCCTCGGTTATCCAGTCGTCGCTCGTGCCCTGGCCGGACAATCGTTCTCTCCGTCATGGCCGGGCGTGTCCCTACGGGATGCACACATCTCGGAAACGGTCCGCCGCGGCGTTTCCCTTTCGTCATGGCCCGGCTTGTCCGGGCCACCTATTCCAGCACTTGTGCCGCGACAGGTGGCCCGGACAAGCCGGGCCATGACGATGTCGGAACGCTCTTGGCGCCCAGGCAAGCACTTGATTTTACGGTCATTTCCCACTCGTTTCCGAGATGTGTGCATCCCGTAGGGCGTGTCCCGGCCATCTGCGCTTCGACGGCGCGGGGTGGATGGCCGGGACAGGCCCGGCCATGACGGAGAAGCAACAGGCCCGGCCCCATCCAAAGGCAACGGATCGGCCGCCATCCCCTCTCGACCCGGTACGTCATCCCAGTAGCGGCGCCGACAGCCCGGGCACTGGCGGCCTCGCAATCCGAACGCGATCGCGTGATCGGATCGGCGGAGGGATCACACTCCATCAAGCCATGCTCGACCGGCCGAAATATTCCGCTACGTAACACTCGGCCGCCGTGCCCAGTTCGGACAGAGGATCTCGCGCATGCCCCAGAGTTCGGCGCTTCCCACCTACAGCGCCATCTATGCCTTCGGCGACAGCCTGTCCGACGCGGGCAATCTTTCGAACCTCACAACCCTCGCCGGCAGCACCGAGCCGGTGTCGCCGCCGTACTTCACGCAGCACTATGGCCTGATCAGCGGCAACGTGTTCAGCAACGGCCCGACATGGGTGCAGGATCTGTCGACAGCCCTTGGCCTCGGGACGCTGGCGCCGACCCTGGCCGGCGGCACCGATTTCGCCTATGGCGGCGCCGAAACCGGCCCGACTGCGCTGAACGCCGGCGACCTGCAGCTCCAGGCGATTTCGCTACCGGCACAGCTCGCGGAATTCAAGGCGCGTGTGCCGGCCCCGTCGGCGAATGCGCTGTACACGTTGTCCGTCGGCTCGAATGACCTGCTCGGCATCCTGGCCGCCCCTGGGCTGACCGCAACGCAGCAGACCAACGACGTCAATGCCGCCGTCGGCAACGAGGTTAGCTTCGTCAGCCAGCTCATCAAGGACGGGGCGAAGAACCTGCTGGTGATGAACGTGCCCGACCTCGGCAAGACGCCGGAGGTCACGCAGGGGCTGGCCAACGGCAGCAACATGCCGTCCGCCCAGCTGATCAATGAGGCGTCGCAGCTTTCCAGCCTGTACGACACGACCCTGGCGTCCGACCTCGCCAGCCTGGCCGCCACCAGCGGCACGAAGATCGGGATCGTGGACAGCTACGCGCTGGTCGACAACGCGGTGGCCGATCCCGCCGCCTATGGCCTGACCAACGTCACCACGCCGGTCTGGAGCGGCAACTACACCAGCGCCAGCAGCGGCACCCTGGCCACCACCGATCTCGCGACACAGGACCAGTACCTGTTCTGGGACCACCTGCATCCGACTGAAACCGGCCACCTGGCGCTCGCCCAGCAAGCCGAGCAGGTATTGAGCGGGACTCCGCCACTGACGGTCGCGAACGCCACGACGGGCGCCAGCGTCCCGGCCGCGGGGGAACCCTACACCTCGCCGGTCAGCGGGCCGGAGCAGGCATATACAGCGGTAACGGCCGATCGGCTGAACATCACCGCCAGTACCCCGGACTGGTTCCTCCACGGCGGCGCCGGCGGCGGCAGCATGACCGTCGCCAGCGGCACCAACGTGCTGCAGGCCGACGGCGGGTCATGGATCTTCACCGGCGGCAGCGGCGTGGATTCGTTCGGCGTGGACATCCGCGGCGACACCGCCGCGACCGCGACCGCGATCGTCAACTTCCATGCCGGCGACTCGGCCACCATCCTGGGCGTCACGCCGGCCGATTTCGACCTGTGCTGGCATGACGGCCATGGACCGGGCGGCCATACCGGGCTGACGCTGTACGCCACCGGCCCCGATGGGCCGACGGCGTCGCTGACCCTGGCCGGATTGACCAGCGGGGCCCTGAGCAACGGCCAGCTGACCGTCACCTCCGGCACAATGGACGGCACGCCCTGCTACACCATTCACGCCAACGCCTGACGACGGCCGCCAGGCCCGTGGCGCGGAGGACCCTGGTCCACCCGCGCCATGGTGTTCCCATCTACTCCGTCTTGCTGTCGCCCAGGCAGATCCCCAGCCCGCGGGCGGTGTGCACCAGCGTGTCGTCGAAATCCGTCAGCGGCGTCAGCTCGAACGCCGCGGTCAGCGGCACGTCGACCACGCGGCGGTGCTGCCACGCGACCAGGCGGTCGAACTTGCCCTGCGCCACGAGGTCCACCGCGTGCACGCCGAACGCCGAGGCGGTCATGCGGTCGTCCCATGTCGGCTGGCCGCCGCGCTGCACGTGCCCGAGCACGGTGACGCGCGTCTCCGCCCCGGTCTTCTGCGCGATGGCGTCGCCCAGGACGTGGCCGATGCCGCCGTAGGTGACGCCGCCAAGGGCATGGTGCAGCCGCACATGCTCGCCGGTCTTGTCGCGCACCGCCTCGGCGACCACGACGATGGCGAAGTTGCGGCCGTTGCGCCGCAGGCTGTTGATGTGCTCGGCCACGACGTCGATGTCGTAGGGGATTTCCGGCACCAGGATCACGTCGGCGCCGCCGGCGATGCCGGCCGCCATGGCGATGTGGCCGCTGTCGCGTCCCATCACCTCCAGGATCATGACGCGGTCGTGGCTTGCAGCGGTCGGCTGCAGGCGGTCGATCGCCTCGGTCGCGACCATCACCGCGGTGTCGTAGCCGATGGAGGTCTCGGTGGCGCCGACGTCGTTGTCGATGGTCTTGGGGACGCCGACGAACGGGATGTTGCCCTGCTGCGCCAGCCGCCGCAGGATCGCCATGCTGCCGTCGCCGCCGATGCCGATCAGGGCATCCAGGCCGAGCAGGCGGCAGCCTTCGATGATCTCCTCCGAGCGGTCCTTGCGGCTGCCGTCCGGCATCGGGTAGGCGAACGGGTCGCCGCGGTTGGTGGTGCCAAGCATGGTGCCGGCGCTGCGGGCCATGGCGGAGTCGGCGCATTTCAGGTCGAGCGGGACGAAATCGACCGGCCGGCGCAGCAGGCCTTGGGTGCCCTGGTGAATGCCAAGGACGCGCCAGCCGTAGCCGAGTATGGCACGCGCGACGACCGCGCGGATGACAGCGTTCAGCCCGGCGCAGTCGCCACCGCTGGTGAGTACGCCGATGGTCTTTCCTGAGCTCACGTTCACCTCTGGAACCGCTGTGGACCGCCCTATCCTGCCACGGCATTGGGCCGCCGCACCACTTATTTCGGCCGGCTGCCGGACGCGAGGGATGCCAGAGACGGGCCGCGCGGCGACTGCCGATGACAGCGGCCGGCAATCGTGGCTTTATTTCGGCCGGCGACCGAGCAGGATTCGGGTGGGGCGATGGAAATGGACCGGGTACCGGGAATGAAGCGGTGGGGGTTGTCCCTTGGGCGTCGGCACAAGGTCACGAACGGGGAAGGATCTGGCAGCACGGTCCTTCGTCCTCTCGTCATGGTCGGGCGTGTCCGCATAGGCGCTACGGCAAGCCACAGGTCAATTGGGACGCAGAGGCGGCCTATTTTCATCGTCATGGCCCGGACGAGCCCTACCGCATGCACACATCTCGGAAACGGTCCGCCGTGGCGTTCCCCCATCGTCATGGCCCGGCTTGTCCGGGCCACCTGTCGCGGCACACGTGCTGGAATAGGTGGCCCGGACAAGCCGGGCCATGACGATGGGGGAACGCTCTCGGAGCCCAGGCAAGCACTTGATTTTACGGTCATTTCCGACTCGTTTCAGAGATCTGTGCATCCCGTAGGGATGAGCCGGGCCATGACGATGGGTGGCACGACCGCGGCGGCTGAGGCCGGGCCGTGGAACATCTCGACTGCAACCGCATGTTCGTTACGGTTATGGAAATCGGCAGCTCCGCCAGGGCCGCCCGTTCCCTCGGCATCAGCCCCGGCCAGGCCTCCAAACTCGTGTCGAAGCTGGAGGCCGATCTGGGCGTGCAACTGCTGCGCCGGACCACGCGGGCGCTGTCGGCGACCGAGACCGGGCAGGCCTATTTCGAGCGCATCAAGCTCCTGCTGGAGGATTTCGCTGCGCTGGACGCCTCGGTCCGGGACAGCTCGGCGGCGGCGACGGGGCGGCTGCGGCTGTCCCTGCCGGTTTCCTTCGGCACCGCGCAGCTGGCGCCGGTACTGGTCGACTTCGCCCGCGCCTTCCCCGACATCCAGCTCGACGTCAGCTTCGCCGATCGGCTGGTAAGTTTGGTGGACGAGGGATTCGACGTCGCGGTGCGCGTCGGCAATCCGGGCGACAGCAGCCTGATCGCGCGCCGGCTGTGCGACATGCGGATCGTCGTCCTGGCCGCGCCGGCTTACGTCCAGGCGCATGGCGAGCCGGCGGACTCGGCGGCGCTGGCGGGCCATGCCTGCGTCATCGATACGAACTTCCGCGAGCCGCTCACCTGGCGGTTCCGCGCCGCGGACGGTTCGGCGGTCACCGTGCCGGTGGCCGGACGGCTGCGGTTCTCCAACGGCGAGGCCTGCCTGGCCGCGGCCGCCGCCGGGCTGGGCATCGCCCGGGTACCGAGCTTCCTGGCGGGGCCCATGTTCCGCACCGGCGCGGTCAGGCCGCTGCTGCAGGCGTTCGAGGACCGGTGCTACGGCGTTTACGTGGTCTATCCGCCGGGGCGGTACCTGGCGGTCAAGGTTCGCGTGCTGGTGGATTTCCTGGTGGCGCGATTCTGCGGCAAGCCGACATGGGACCAGGGGTGGCCGTCCGGGATTGCTTCCAGTCCGGAGTCAATGACTGCCGGTTTGCCCGGATAGTCCCACGCCGCCGTTCGTGGCTACTTCCGGCCAGACACAAACCTGGAGGTCGTATCCATGCCCACCGACACCCGCACGGCGCCCTATGCCGCCCCGCTTCTGCGCCTGACCCTCGGCATCCTGTTCCTTGCCCATGCCGGCCTGAAGATCTTCGTCTTCACCCCGGCGGGGACGGCTGCCTTCTTCGGCTCCCTCGGCCTGCCGCCGACCCTCGGCTACGTCACGATCCTGTGGGAGCTGCTGGGCGCCGCCGCGCTGATCCTCGGCCTCTGGCCGCGCATCGCCGCGCTGGCGCTGATCCCGATCCCGGCCGGCGCCATCGCGACGGTGCATGGGCCGGCCGGGTTCTTCTTCACCAACCCGCATGGCGGCTGGGAATTCCTGGCACTGTGGATCGCCGCGCTGCTCGCGCCGGCGCTGACCGGCGACGGCGCCTGGGCGTTGCGGCCGACGACGGCACGTGCTGCCGTGACCGGCGCGGCGGAATCATTCGCCCGCTGACATGCCAGGAAAGGATCGGCCATGCTGGTGAACGGACAATGGAGCGCCGACTGGCATCCGGTCCAGGCCACCGACAGCAAGGGCGGCTTCGTCAGGCAGCAATCCGGTTTCCGCAACTGGATCACGCCTGACGGGTCGCCCGGCCCGACCGGCGAGGGCGGATTCAAGGCCGAGCGCGACCGTTACCACCTGTTCGTCGCGCTGATCTGCCCCTGGGCGTCCCGGACGCTGATCGCCCGCGCCCTGAGGCGCCTGGAATTCATTTCAATGTCCGTGGTCGAGCCGGCGCTGTCGGCGCAGGGCTGGCGCTTCGGGGCCGATGCCGGGCCGGAACGGGACGGGGCGGCTTATCTGCACGAGATCTACACCCGCGCCGCACCGCACTATACCGGCCGCGCCACCGTGCCGGTGCTGTGGGACAAGCGCCGCCGGACCATCGTCAACAACGAATCCGCCGACATCCTGCGGATGTTCAACGCCGGCTTCGGCGACCTGGCGGACCCGGCGATCGACCTGTATCCCGCGCCGTTGCAGGCGGAGATCGACGCCCTGAACGAGCGGATGTACGCCCGGCTGAACAACGGCGTCTATCGCGCGGGTTTCGCCACGACGCAGGTGGCCTATGAGGAAGCATGCGCCGACGTCTTCGCCATGCTGGATGAGCTTGAAGCCCGCCTCTCGGCCGGCCCGTTCCTGTTCGGGGCGGGCCTGACCGGGTCCGACGTGCGGCTGTTCGTGACGCTGATCCGTTTCGATGCGGCGTATCATGGCCTGTTCAAGTGCAACCTGCGGCGGCTGGCGGATTATCCGAACCTGTCGCGCCATGTGGCTGCGATGTTGGATGTTCCCGGGGTCCGCGGGACGGTCAGCATCGACCACATCAAGCGCGGCTATTACTCGATCCGGGCGCTGAACCCCACCGGCATCGTGCCGCTGGGGCCGGCGCCGGATGCGTCGTGGCGCCTGTCGGAGGCCTGAAGAAACGGCCTGTCCTGGAGCCTGTTTGATTGGACCGAGGCTTCGGAGGGCTTGCTGTCTGGGTGGAAACTGGTGCCGGGAGGCGTGCGTGAAGGATTGATGCGTGGCCTTGCTGGTCCGGTCTGGCCGTGGTCCGGGATGGTGCGGCGGAGCGGGGCCGTCTCTCTATCGTCATGGCCGGGTGTGTCCCCATACGTATCAGGATAGGGCGGTGGCTGGAGAAGGATTTGGCGCGGCGGCCGTTCTCTCAGCGTCATGGCCGGGACACGTCCGGCCACGACGGAGGGGCAACGGACCTTGCCCGTTTTCCGCCATCGCGGTGCCGGCACCACCGGGGCCGGCGGCTTCCCGGCCGACACGGCCAGCCACACAGGTTCGTGCGGATGCGCCACCGCGATGTCACGCAGATGGCATCAGACTGTCACCATTTCGACGCCGCTCATTTGCAAAAACGTTGCATCGCGATGGCAACGTCATGCCATCCGCCCTGATCGATCTGGAGTAAGATGATGACGCATAGCGCCCGAAGCCTCCTTTCTCGGGTCGAATTTTCGCTGCCGGAGACCGCCGTGGACCAGCCGGCGCGCGACCATGCGGCGACCGCCGGCGCGGGTGGCCTGTCGCACGTCGAATTCGCAACACCGGATTCCGCGGAGCATGACAGGTGGTCCCTGGCCCATCCGCTGCTGTTCCTCAAGGCCTGGGCCGCGCATCCGCTGCGGATGGGCTCGGTGTTTCCCTCCTCCCGTTCGCTCTGCCAGCGCATCGTGCGCGTGGCCTGGCCGACGCCGGGCAAGTGCGTGCTGATCCTCGGCGCCGGCACCGGCGTCGTCCCGCAGGCGTTCCTCGAGGCGCGGCTGGCGCCCGAGCGGCTGGTGGTGCTGGAGATCGATCCCAACATGGCGGCGCATCTGCGCAACCGTTACCCGGGCGTGACGGTAATCCAAGGCGATGCGCGCACCCTGCCCGACCTGCTGCCCGAGCGCTTTCAGGGGCGGATCGGCAGCGTCGTCTGCTGCATCCCGCTGGTGATGCTGCCCGAGGCCGAGCAACGGCGCTTCATCGACGCGATGAACGCGGTCGCGCCCGGCCGCGGCTTCGTACACTACAGCTACTGCGTGACCTCGCCGCTGCCGGCGCGGAAGCTGGGGCTGAGCGGGTCGCGCAAGGCCTGGACGCCGCTGAATATCCCGCCGGCCAGCGTCTGGCGCTACTCAGCGCTCTGAACGCCGCCTGCCCCGGAGCGGCGCCCCATGCGTATCAGGATAGGACGACGGCCGGAGAAGGATTTGGCGCCGCGGCCGTTCTCTCACCGTCATGGCCGGGCGTGTCCCGGCCATCCACCCCCCACCGTCGCAGCGCGGATGGCCGGAACACGCCCGGCCATGACGGAGAGGAAGCCAGTCCGCTTGTCCTGAGACGCATGCGGACCCGCCGCCTGATCGGCGTCAGGCGGTTTCGCTTACCCACCGGATCGGCAGGTCCAGGCGGCCGCTTCCTGCTCAACCCAGCGCCGGGCCTCGTCCGGCGTGGCGCAAAGCTGGGTGGCAGGAGCGCGGCCGGGGCGTCCCGCCGCTCGATTGGCCAACACGCCCTCGCCGAGAAAGGCGCCGATGAATCCCTCATCACAGGGCTTGATCCACCCGAGGAGATTGCCATCGAGGATCATGACACAGTCCTCCACACCGACAGCCACGGCCTATCGCGCTGCAGCAAAGCTGTCCAGACGACCCTGGCACCGGCCCGCACAGCCACCGGTAGAGCAACGACCCCGCCGACTGGCCGATGCTGTCCAGACCGCCACGGCCGTTGCCCCACCGTCATGGCCCGGAGCAGCCGTGTCATGGCGATATGGCAACGGGCACGGCGGATCGTTTCCGAGATCTGCGCATGCGGCAGCCTGGAACCGGACGTGTAGCGGTTCGGAACGGGGACGCCGAAAAGAAGCCACGGCGCTGCGATCCGGCCCGCGTGTCAATTGCATGAGGATTTATAAGCGAAACATAAATTCCCGGAACGTTGCTGCCCCGCAGCCCCATGCCCGGGCTTCCGGCACCCGGGGCGAGTCGCCCGGCGTCAGTGCCGCACCAGCGACAGCACGATCTCGACGGCGATCAGCACCAGGATCATCGCCTCCATGATCTCGGCCCGCGCCCCGGCGGCCTCGCTGTGCAGCGCGGTGTAGGCCTCGCGGATGATGGCGAGCTTGCGGTCCACCGCGGCGCTGACATTGGGCACCCGGAACAGATCCATCGCCGCCGCATAGACCCGCGCGAGGTAGACGTCCTCGGTCACCTGCAGCGCATTGTCCACCTGCTCGGTCAGTTCGGTGACCTCGGCGACGATGCCGTACAGCCGGCGCGCCAGCTTGGCATAGCGGCGGGAGGCCAGCAGGTGGGTACGCCGCCGCGCCGCCTCCACCAGGTCGTGCATGCGCGGCAGTTCCGCATCCAGCATCTCGTCGTAGGTGCGCATCTCCAGCAACTGCGCATTGGCCATTTCCAGCACGTCGGCCACGTCGGTCTCCTGCCGCGGCTCATAAATGAAGGCGCGGTCCCAGGTGATCACCACCAGGTCGTCCGGGTGATAGGAGAAGCGGTGCCGCAGCAGGTCGCGCCGCGCGCCCTCCGACAGCGGACGCTGCTCGCCCGACAGCATGGGTTCCAGGTCCACGCGCTGCTGCAGTTCATCCGCCGTCACCGTCTCGTCGAAGCGGTCGACCACGGCGAACAGGTAGTCCTCCTGCAGCGGGACCGCGATTGGTCGCTCCAGCGCCTCGCCCAGCAGGTCGCGAAGCTGCGCCAGCTGCGTGGCCCAGACCGCGGCAGCCGCCTCGGGGCCGACGGCGTCGTGGGTGCGGTTGACCAGCTGCGACAGACCGCTCCACGGCAGGTCGCGGACCGTCAGCCGCAGGGCGATGGCGACGATGCCGAAATCATACAGCCGAAGGCCAACCGCGGCGGTCCTGGTTTCGCCGCCGAGATCCAGCGGCATGCTGCCGAACTCCAGCGCCAGCGGTGGCACGCCGAACGAGACGGCCTTGGGCGGCGTGCCGGCGAGCCGGCTGCGCGCGCTCGCCGCCTGCGTGCGCCGGGCCCACAGATCCTCGGCGCGCCGCAGGTCGATCTCATACGCGATATCGAACAGGCGCAGCGCCACCACGTAGCCGGACTGCACCCTGAGCTCTTCGGACATCGTCCGCTCCTGGCTACCTCGTGCCGGATCCGGTCCGGCGGATACGCCGCCGGAAGACCGGGAGGCGGAGGAGCGTCAGGTACCGCCGGCGAATCGCCGGATTGTGCCGCATCGCCCGCCGGCGCGCCAGGACGGATGGCGCGCCGATGGGCCGGCGGAGGCTCACCCGTGGCGGCGGCGGCGCAAGGTCGTCTCTCTATCGTCATGGTCGGGCGTGTCCCGGCCATCTGCGCTTCGACGGCGGGGGGTGGATGGCCGGGACACGCCCGGCCATGACGTAGGGGCAACGGACCTCTCGCCCAATGCCAGCCGCCCACCGTCGTCCAAAATCCTGACAGTTTCCGCCCGTGCCGGCAGGCGTGACTCAAGGTGAATGTTACATTCTCGTGGCAACGTGACACCCGGCCTCATCCATTGATACAGATCACGGCATCGCGCCTCCCGCTGCCCCACTGTCGCTCCCCCCAAGGAGGACACATGAAGGCGCAGATTCTGGACGCAATCGGCGAGCATGGACTGCAGCCGGTGACAGCCGTGAACGCCGGCCTGGCAGCCAACGACCGCATCAAGTACGTCTTCTCCCTGCTGCAAATGGCCCTGGCCCACGCCGGGCACCCCGAGCAGCCGGCAGCCGCGATGAAACAGGACCGCATCGCCTGCGGCATCGACGATCCCGCCCTCGACTCCGTGGTCGCCGAGGCCCGCATGATCGGCAAGCTCTGCCGCGTCCCGGGCGCCGCGCGCATCATGGCGCGCATCGCCGAGGAGATCCGCCTCATGGCCGCCCCGTTCCTCGCCGCCGACAACAGGAAACTCGCCGAGCGGCTCGATTCTCTGCTGGCGGCGCTGCCCGAGGCGAAGGACGACCTGCTCGACCCGGAAACGGCCTCGGCGATGATGCAGGCCGGCCCTGGCCATGCCGACAGCCTGCACCGCCTGGTCATGGACCTGCACAAGCAGCTGAATGCCAGGCAGGCGACGCTGGCCGAGGAAACCATCGACGGCGCCGCCACCTACAACCTCGCCGATGCCGATCGGCCGATGGTCGCGGGATTCATGGCGGGGGTGAACCGGACGGCGCGGCTGAAATTCGACCACCCCGGCCTCGCCACCACCGCCACCCGCACCGCCGAGCGGCTGGTGATCCAGAACGACATCGGCACGACCGACGCGCATGTCGTCGTCATCCACGTGCGGGACCTGTGCGTCAGCGTCACCTACACCGACATTCACCCCGAGCGCCTGGCGTTCTTCCAGGACATGCTGACGCCGCGCGGCGTGGCGTGGGAGACCCAGCGCACCGCCGTGCTCAGCGCCGGCACGCCGTTCTTCCTGGCGACCGGCCGCTTCCAGGCCATCGACGCCGACGCCTGCCGCGCGTACCTGGATTTCCTCGGCTCGCGCCTGGTGTTCCTGATCGACTGGAACCGCGCCCGCAAACAGTTGCGCCAGTTCCTGCGCGGCCCCGACCGCCTGGCGCTGCTGGCCTGGGCGGCGGAGTCCGATATCGGCCACCGCGGCTTCCTGGAACTCGGCGGCGCGAAGCTGGTGAACCAGGCGATCGAGGCCGCCGCCGGGTCCTCGATGCATTTCGGCGACCGGCTGTGCGACGTGCTGGGCGGCGAGGAGACGCTGTCGTTCCTGCGCGTCGTGCTGCAGACCGCGACCGAGGGGTTGCTGGCCGGCGCCTCGCAGGCGCTGATCAACGACCGCGTCCGCGTCGCCCTCGCGGCGCATTTCAGCAACGAGGAACGCCGCCTGCTGCGCATCGCCGCGGACCATGCCGGGCTGGTCTTCGAGCTGGCCAGCCTGGTGCGGGACGGCATCCAGGTCGAACCCGACGGCGCCGGCAAGCGCGTGAAGCGCGCCCGCCGCTTCGAGCACGACGCCGATCGGCTGGTGATCGAGACGCTGAACGCGGTGCGGCGGCGGCCCGATTTCAGCGTGTTCCTGACCCTGTTGCAGGACGCCGACGACGCCGCGGACGAACTGGAGGAAGCGGCCTTCCTGCTGGACCTCGACCTGCTGCAAGGCAAGCCGCTGCAGGACCTACAGGCGCTGGCCGATCTGGTGGCGGCGGCATCGTCGGAGTGGATCAAGGCACTGGGCCACGCCGCACAGATCGGCCTCGCCGCCAGCCGGGCGGAGACCGAGGACTTCCTCACCGCGATCGACCGCGTCACCGCGCTGGAACACCAGGCCGACGACGCCGAGCGCGCCCTGACCGCCTCGGCGGTGCGGCACGCCAAGGACTTCCGCCAACTGCATCTGTTCACCACCATCGGCGCCCGGTTCGAGGCTGCGGCGGATGCGCTGAAGCGCGTCAGCCTGATGCTCCGCGACCACGTGCTGGAGGACGTGATCGATGCCTGACCTGTACCCGATCCTGCCCGGCATCCCCCTCGCTCCGGGCGGCGCGCAGGCGGTCGGCAACAAGGCCTGGAACCTGATCCGGATGGCGCAGGCCGGCCTGCCGGTGCCGTCCGCCTTCGTGCTGCCGACATCCTGGTGCGGCCAGGCGGACCGCGGCGCAACGCTGCGCCCGGCGCTGGCGGCCGGGATCGCCCGGCTGGAGACGGCCACCGGCCGGAGCTTCGGCGGCACCCGGCGCCCGCTGCTGGTGTCCGTCCGCTCCGGCGCCGCCGTGTCGATGCCCGGGATGATGGAGACTGTGCTGGACGTCGGCCTGAACGCCGACACCGTCGAGGCGCTGGTCCGCCTGACCGGCAATCCCCGCCTCGCCTGGGACAGCTACCGCCGCTTGGTGCAGGGCTACGCCGAGGTGGTCGCCGGCCTGCCGACGGCGCCGTTCGATGCCCTGCTGACGGCGGCGGTGGCGCGCGAGGAGGCGGACACCGAGCAGGAACTCGACCATCGCACCCTGCGCGCGCTGACGCTGGCGATGCTGGACTGCTACCGGTCGCTGGCCGGGACGGCGTTCCCGCACGATCCGTACGACCAGCTCGTCGCGGCGGCCGAGGCGGTGTTCCGCTCCTGGGACGCGCCCAAGGCGGCCAGCTACCGCCGGCTGAACGGCATCGGCGACGACGCCGGTACCGCGGTAACCGTGCAGACGATGGTGTTCGGCAATGCCGGCGGCGCCTCGGGTTCCGGCGTCGGCTTCACCCGCGATCCGGCGACGGGCGCGCGCGAGCTGTATTTCGACTTCCAGTTCAACGGCCAGGGCGAGGACGTCGTCGCCGGCCGCCACCGGCTGCGCGACAACGACCGGCTGCGCGTCGTGCTGCCGGCGGTGTGGCAGCGGCTGCAGGAGGTCTGCCGCACCCTGGAGACGCTGTTCCGCGACGCCCAGGACTTCGAGTTCACCGTCCAGTCCGGCACGCTGTACCTGCTGCAGGCCCGCCGTGCCAAGCGGACCGGCTGGGCAGCGGTGACGATCGCCGTCGACCTGGTGCAGGAGGGGCTGCTGACGCCGGAAGAGGCGCTGTCCCACCTGTCCGGGATCGACCTGGACAGCGTGGTCCGCACCCGCTTCGACCGCCCCTCCGCCGCCAGGCTGGCCGAGGCCGAAGTCGCCGGCATCGGCGTGGCCAGCGGCGCTGTCGCGCTGGATACCGCGGCGGTGAAGCGGCTGGCGGCCGAGGGCAGGCCGGCGATCCTGGTGCGGCAGGACACCACGACCGCCGACATCGAGGGCCTGGCCGCGGCAGCCGGGCTGCTTACGGCCTCCGGCGGACGCACCTCGCATGCGACCGTGGTGGCGCGCCAGCTTGGCATCGTCTGCCTCGTCGGCTGCGCGGCGCTGTCGATCGACCTGCAGGCGCGGCGGTGCCGGATTGGCGAGACGGTGCTGGACGAGGGCGATGTCCTGTCCCTGGACGGCAACACCGGCGCCGTCTACGCCGGCCGCCTGGAGCCGGTGACCGAGCGCCCGGAGCAGGCCCTGGCGACAATCCGGGGCTGGAAGGCGACGGAAATCGCGTCGGCTGTTCATCGCGTGACCGCCGTTCAGGCATCAGGGCGATAAGGATCTGTCAGGGGATAGCCGCCTCATTGGGTGCGGGGCGCTGTCCTGTCCCCGTTATGGCGGACCTGCGCCCCATCCGCGTTAAAGCAGTGGCGGTCGTTGCCGCCTCGCCATGCCGGGCGCTGGCCCGGCATCCCGCCTTGCGGTGTTGCAGCCGTGGAAAGGTGTGGATGGTGAACCGGAGTCCGTGCCCTCCCCGGAACCGTCCGTGCTTGCCCATTCTTCCTTGATTTTCAACACGGAGAAGACGGAGGGCACACGAAGCGCCACGGAGACCGGACCATTCTGGCATCCCGGGATCGGACGAACCGCTTCCCCAGTCTGGCGATCAAAGCCGCATCGCAGCGTCGCCGGACCTGGTCGAAGCGGTCTATGCTTTGCACCTGACATACGGCCTGCGGCGCTTTATCGCCTGACTCGTTCACACCCCTTCGTGGCCCTTCGTGATCCTTCGCGTTCTCCGTGTTGAAAATCGGTAGGCAATCCAGACTCCGCCGCCACCTCGACCCGCCGGGAACGACACCGCCGCTCGTCCCAAGAAATCGGGGAATGGGGGCGGACTCTTCGGCGGCCGGCACCAGTTCAACGCCAAGAGAGCCTGCGTCCATCATGACGACGTCGTGCAGCCGGGCGCTCCATGAATGCGCCAGAGGCGGCGGCTTTTCGCGGACGGGCCCAGGAGACCCGGACGCCAATCCAGCCCCGGCCGCGACCGGCGGCGCGGGTTCCCGGGCGTAGCACGTGCCGGGTTGACGGACGGCGGCGTGCAGGGTCAAAACGATATCCGGATTCCGCAGCAAGATGGGGGGGGCCGGCGGTGACGAACGGCCATTGCGGATTCTGCAACGTCACATGTATTATAACGAAATGAGACCTATGACCCAAATGGCGCACGCGACAGAGGCACGGCTTATGAACTACCGCGCGGAGTTGATCGGCAAGCTTGCCGCAGTTGTGCACGAACTCGGTAAAGTCGTGCTGGTTGTAACGATTTTCCTCGCGCTGTATCAGGGGGGAATGCTCGCGTACCTGCTGTACGTGGACAAGATGCCGTTCGCGGAGGCGCGGACCACCATCCAGACGGGATCATTCCTGCTGGACTACGGCGTGGCGGTCGGGATCGCCTTGTTCATTGCCATCAAGATAGGGCAGCGCGCATTGGTGAAGCAACTGCCGCGATAGCGGCGGTTTCATCGACCTGAGGCAACCGGCCGGACCCCAAGTGGCGGGCCGGGCGTGCCGACGGTTGCGCGGTGTGTGGATCCGGGCGGGGCGCGCCGGTGCTCGCACGCCCTGGCGACGCCTTGCCCGATAGGTCGGGTGGCGCGGCCCGGCGCCCCCCTGACGATGGGGCGGGGCCGTCACGCCCGGCACGTTCCCATGCCGTCATAGCCCGGACAAGGCAGGCCATGCCGGTGGGGAGCGCCGTCGCCCTGTCTCAACCCACCTGCGGCCTGCCCCCCGCTAGACGAGAACCTGCATCGTCATCAGGGCGAACAGAGCGCCCAGCACGACACCGCCAGCGCCGGGCACCGCCCGCTCGCACCACGCCGCCGAAGCGGTGATCCGGTAGGCGGCCGCCAGTTCCCGCAGGCCATAGGCGGCGAAGAACGCGCTCAGGCAGCCGAGCGCCACCGCACCAATTTCGTTATGCATGATAAAACACTTCCTGCATGTCGCAATCGTCCGAAGGCGGCCGCTCGCGTCGGCCGCTCACGTAAACGTGTGACGAAACAGAAAGCCAATCGCAACTGTTTCTGTATGACTCAACGTACGAAATGACACGTCCGCCGGACTTGTTGCACGGTTACAAGTTGTTAAACCGCTTCCATGCTGGCCGTACAAGCCGGTTTCGCCCGGCCGGGCCGCTTGTGGCAGGCGACTGAATTGGCTACGGATACCAACATGGGACGTCCAGACCGGAGTGCGCGTAACGGCATCAGCCGGCGCGGTGTTATTGCCGTTCTCCTGACCGGAGCATTCGGCGCAACGCGCGTTCGTGCGGACGTGAGCACGGTTCGCATCGGCTACATCCGGTCGATGATCCGTCATCCGACGATTTCACTGCTGGATCAGCCGACACGCGACGCCGGCCTCGCCGGCGCGAAGCTGGGGCTCGACGACGACAACACCACGGGCAGCGTGACCGGCCAGAACTTTGAGCTGATCGACGTCCCGGTGCGCAAGAACCCCAACCTGCCGGCGGCGCTGGACAAGCTCGCCGGGCAAAATGCGCGCATCGTCATGACCGACCTGCCGGCCGGGGGCGTGCTGGCCCTGGCCGACGCCGCCCGCCCGCGCGACATGACGATCATCAATATCGCCGCGCCGGACGATTCGCTGCGGGAACAGGATTGCCGCGCCAACATGATCCACGTCGCGCCGACGCGCAGCATGCTGGCCGACGCGGTGGCGCAGTACCTGGTGTGGAAGAAATGGACCCGCTGGCTCCTGGTTGTCGGCTCGCACCCCTCCGACCAGCTGCTCGCCGAGGCCTACCGCCGCGCGGCCAAACGCTTCGGCGCCAGGATCGTGATGGAGAAAGTCAGCGAGGACACCGGCGGCTCGCGCGAGAGCGATTCCGGCGTGGTGCAGACCCAGCAGCAGATGCCGGTGCTGACCCAGGGCGCGCCGGACTACGACGTGCTGGTCGCGGCCGACGAGAACCAGGTGTTCGCCGGCTACCTGCCCTATCGCACCTGGGATCCCCGCCCCGTCGCCGGGTCCGCCGGGCTGGAGCCGGTCACCTGGGACGCCAGCAGCGAATCCTGGGGCGGCACCCAGTTGCAGGACCGTTTCGAGCGCCTGTTCCACCGCCGCATGATGCCGCTGGACATGCAGGCCTGGACCGGCGTGCGCATCGTGGGCGAGGCCGCCGCGCGATCCGGCAGCACCGACCCCGACAAGCTGGTCACCACCATCAAGAGCCCGGATTTCGGCATCGCCGCCTACAAGGGACAATTGCTGACCCTGCGCGACTGGGACCTGCAGTTGCGCCAGCCGATCCTGCTGGCCGACGGCCGCACGATCGTTTCGATTTCTCCACAGCCCGGCTTCCTCCACCAGGTGACTACGCTCGACACGCTGGGCGTCGATCGTCCTGAAACGAAGTGCAAACTGCAATGAAAACGACACTGTTCAGGACGGCTTCTCTCTCCGCCGGCATGGTTCTGGCGGCGCTGACTGTTGCACCCCCGGCGCACGCGCTGACCGCCTATGTCAGCAACGAGCGCGACAACACCATCAGCGTCGTCGATCTCGACGCGATGAAGACCATCAAGACCGTCGACGTCGGCCAGCGCCCCCGCGGCATCGCGGTGACCGCCGACGGCAAGGACGTCCTGGTCTGCGCCAGCGACGACGACACCGTGCAGATCGTCGACCGCAAAAGCCTGCAGGTCGTCGGCGAGCTGCCCTCCGGCCCCGATCCGGAAACCTTCGCGCTGGGCGAGCACGGCACGCGGCTGTTCGTCTCGAACGAAAACGACCAGATGGTCACGGTGATCGACGTTCCCACCCGCACCGTCGTGACAACGATCGCGACAGGCGTCGAGCCCGAGGGCATGGGTGTCAGCCCGGACGGCAAGACCATCGTCAATACGTCCGAAACCACCAACATGGCGCATTTCATCGACTACGCCACGCACAAGGTGGTGGCGGCCGTGCTGGTGGACCCGCGCCCGCGCATCGCGATGTTCAAGCATGACGGGTCGGAGGTCTGGGTCTCGTCCGAAGTCGGCGGCACCGTGAGCGTGATCGACCCGGTCAGGCACGTGGTGAAATACAAGATCCACTTCGAGGTCCAGGGCCTGCGGTCCAACGTCATCCAGCCCGTCGGCATCCGCTTCACCCAGGACGACAAGACGGCCTTCGTCGCCCTCGGCCCGGCCAACCGGGTCGCGGTGGTCGACGCGGCAAACGGCAAGGTCGAGAAATACCTGCTCGTCGGCCAGCGCGTCTGGCAGATGGCATTCACTCCGGAGGACAAGTACCTGTTGACCACCAACGGACTTTCCAACGACATCTCGGTCATCGACGTCGCCGATCTGAAGGTGATCAAGTCGATCCAGGTGGGACGCCAGCCCTGGGGCGTGGCGGTGGCCTCGCCATGAACGTCATCTCCCCCGACATGACCGTCGCCACCGCCGTGCCCGCCCTGTCGGTCACCGGCGTCAGCCACTCCTACGGTTCGCGCCGGGCGCTGGACAACGTGTCGCTGACCGTGCCGCAGGGCGAGTTCACCGCCGTGCTCGGCCTGAACGGCGCCGGCAAGACCACGCTGCTGTCGCTGATCACCCGCCTGTTCGACGCCAGGCAAGGCAGCATCAGCGTCCTGGGCTACCGCATCGACCGCGAACCCGGGGAGGCGCTGCGGCGCCTCGGCGTGGTGTTCCAGGCGCGCACGCTCGACCTCGACCTGTCGGTGATGGAGAACCTGCTGTTCCACGCCGCGCTGCACGGCATCGGCGGCCGCGAGGCCCGCCGCCGCGCCCATGCCGCGCTGCTCGACGTCGGCATCGCCGAACGGGCCAAGGACAAGGCGCGGAACCTGTCGGGCGGGCAGATGCGGCGGGTGGAAATCGCCCGTTCGCTGATGCACGAGCCGCGCCTGCTGGTGCTCGACGAGCCGACGGTCGGCCTCGACATCGCCTCCAAGGTCGCCATCGTGACGCATGTCCGCAGGCTGGTGCGGGAGCGCGGCGTCGGCGTGTTGTGGACGACGCACCTGCTGGATGAGATCGAGCCGGACGACAACATCCTGATCCTGCACCTGGGCAAGCCGCAGGCGCATGGCGTCGTGCGCGACGTCGTCGCCGCCTCGGGGCAGGACACGCTGCGCGCCGCCTTCACCGCGTTGACCGAAGCGCCGCCGCAGGAGGCCGCATGAGCGACCTCGCATTCGACACGATCGAAGCCCCCACGCGTGGCTTCACCGTCGGGCAGTACCTGATCTGCCTGCGCGGCATCATGTGGCGCGAGGCGCTGCGCTTCGTGCACCAGCGGGAACGTTTCGTCTCCGCCCTGGTGCGGCCGCTGGTCTGGCTGTTCATCTTCGCCGCCGGCTTCCGCCAGATCCTGGGCGTGTCCATCATCCCGCCGTATGAGACCTACGTTTTGTATGAGGTCTACGTCACGCCAGGGCTGATCGCCATGATCCAGCTGTTCAACGGCATGCAGTCCTCCTTGTCGATGGTCTATGACCGCGAGATGGGCAACATGCGCATGCTGCTGGTCAGCCCGTTCCCGCGCTGGTTCCTGATCGTCTCCAAGCTGCTGTCGAGCACGGCGGTTTCCATCCTGCAGGTCGCGGCGTTCCTGGTGGTGGCGACGATCTGGGGCGTCGACATCCCCACCTGGGGCTACGTCACGGTGCTGCCGGCACTGGTGCTGGTGGGCCTGATGCTGGGCGCGCTGGGGATGCTGCTGTCGTCGCTGATCAAGCAGCTGGAGAATTTCGCCGGCGTGATGAACTTCGTGATCTTCCCGATGTTCTTCGCCTCCTCGGCGCTGTACCCGCTGTGGCTGGTGCAGCAGTCGAGCCCGGTTGTCTACACCATCTGCAGGCTCAACCCGTTCACCTACGGCATCGAGCTGATCCGCTTCTCGCTCTACGGCAAGCTCGACCTGCTTTCGCTCGCCGTGGTCCTTATCGCAGCCATCATCTTTACCATCGGGGCGATCCTGGCGTACGACCCCTCCCGGGGACTACTGGTGCGGCGCGGGGGAGGGCCGGCATGACCATGACAACGAACATCACGCGCCGGGCGGCGCTGGCCGCCGCGGCAGGCTTGGTTGCGGTGCCGGGGGTTGCGGTACCGGGACAGGCGGCGGCGCTGCCGGACCTCCGGTTGGGCACCGTGCAGTACGGCAGCGTGCAGTGGGTGGCCGACACCATCCGCCGCGGCAAGCTGGATGCCCGTCACGGCTTCACGCTGCGCACCACGATGCTGGCGAACACCGAATCCGGGCGCGTCGCGCTGATGGCCGGCGCCACGGACGTGATCCTGTCCGACTGGCCGTTCGTTGCGGTGCAGCGGGCGGCCGGCACGAAGCTGTCGTTCGCGCCGTTTTCCAGCGCCACCGGCGGCATCATGACGGCGGCGAACTCGCCGATCCGGCAGCTGGCCGATCTACGCGGCCGCAAGCTGGGTGTGGCGGGCGGGCCGGCCGACAAGTCCTGGCTGCTGGTCCAGGCCGCCGCCCGCAAGCAGGGCATCGACCTCGCCAGCGAGGCCAAGCCGATATACGGCGCGCCGCCGCTGCTCGGCGGGAAATTGCAGCAGGGCGAGCTGGATGCCGTCCTGACCTACTGGAATTTCGCCGCACGGCTGGAGGCTGCCGGCTTCCGCGAGGCCATTTCGGTGTCCGACTGCACCAAGGCGCTGGACATCTCCCCGCACATCAGCATGGTCGGCTTCGTGTTCCACCAGGACTGGGCCGAGGCAAACCGCCGCACCCTCGACGGCTTCCTGGCAGCGGTGGACGAGGCGCAGCGCCGCCTGGCCGAGTCGGATGCGGAATGGACCGCCGTGCGGCCGCTGATGAACGCCGATAGCGACACGCTGTTCGTGCGCCTGCGCGACCGCTACCGCGACGGGCTGCACCACGTCGATGCCGCGGAACAGGCGCGCGGCGCCGCCCGCCTGCTGGCGGTGCTGCATGAAACCGGCGGCGCGCAGGCGACCGGCGGCATTGCGACGCTGCCGCCGGGCGTGTTCTGGCCAGGCAGAAATGGATCGACCTGACCGCCGGGCTCCAACTCTCGCTGCACGCGACCGCCTGCTGTCGCTGTTCGGTTTCCTGGCGGTCTGGTGGGTCGGGGCGTACCTGGCGACGTCTTCGACACTGCTTCCGGGGCCGCAACGGGTGGCCCTGTTCGCCTGGCACGAATGCCTGACCGGCGCGCTGCCGGCGGCGTTCGCCGCGACGCTGGCGCGCGTGCTGATCGCCTTCGTCCTCGCCATGATCGGCGGCACCGCCCTCGGCTACGTCTCGGGCAAATCGGCGCGGGTGAACGGCTGGGTGGACCCGTGGGTGGTGATCGGGCTCAACCTGCCGGTGCTGGTGGTGATCGTGCTGGCCTATATCTGGGTCGGCCTGAACGATGCGGCGGCGATCCTGGCGGTGGTGCTGGCCAAGGCGCCGACGGTGGTGGTGACAGTGCGCGAGGGCGCGCGGGCGCTCGATCCGGGGCTGGCGGAAATGGCGCAGGCGTTCCACCTGCCGCCGTGGCGGCGCCTGCGCTACGTGGTACTGCCGCAACTGCTGCCGTATATCGCCGCAGCAGGGCGCAGCGGGCTGTCGATCACCTGGAAGATCGTATTGGTTGTGGAACTGCTCGGCCGCCCCAGCGGCGTCGGCTATGCGCTGAACCTGTTCTTCCAAAACTTCAACGTCACCGGTATCCTGGCTTACGGCCTGACGTTCGCCGGCCTGATGCTGGTGGTCGAGGCCGCCGTGCTGCAGCCGCTGGAGCGGCGGGCCACCGCCTGGCGGTCCAATGCTTGACGTCCGGATCGACCGCAAGGCCTACCGCACCGAACTGGGCACGGAACGGACCGTCCTGCAGGACATCCACTTCACCGTCGCCCGCGGCGAGATCGTCGGGCTGCTGGGCGCGTCCGGCGCAGGCAAGAGCACCATGCTGCGCATCCTGCTCGGCCTGGACGAGGCATTCGAGGGCGAAGTGCGGCGCAACTGCCGCCGCATCGGCGTGGTGTTCCAGGAACCGCGCCTGCTGCCCTGGCTGACGGTGGCGGACAACATCCGGCTGGTGGTGACGCCCGACATGCCGCAACCGGATATCGACGCGCTGCTGGATGCGGTGCGCCTGCCGCATGTCGCCGCACTGCGGCCACGGCAACTGTCGCTGGGGATGGCGCGGCGGGTCGCGCTGGCGCGGGCGCTGGCGATCGTGCCGGAACTGCTGGTGCTGGACGAGCCGTTCGCCTCATTGGACGCGCGGCTGGGCGCGGGGCTGGCGGAGAGCGTCTCGGCCTGGGCGCGCCACAGCGGCGCAGCGGTGGTGGTGGCGACGCACGACCTGGCGCAGGCGCTGGAACGGGTTTCGCGGCTGCTGATCCTGGCCGAAACGCCGACGACGCTGTGCGCCGATCTGCCGGTTCCCGCCGGGAGCACGGGGCTGTACACAAAACTGATCCATGAATTCGCCTTCCTGCGCGCCGAGAGCAGCCAGCCGGCGGGGCAGGGGCAATTGCCTTTTCTGGCGCCGCCCGGCTAGCATCCGGCAACGGGAATGAACCGTGGGACCCGGCGCCGCGGCGGCGGGCGATGGCTGCTGTCGCCGTATCCGGCCAGGCCGATGCGGGGGCGAACGAGACTTAAGTTGTATTTACATTCCCGCGGCTTTGGGTAGCGTCACCGCCGTGGCCCTGGCACCGGTGGTCCACGGCAGACAAGACAAACCATCAAGAAGGGAAAGGGAGAGGAACATGATCCTGTCGGTTATTTACCAATTGCAGCCTGGCCAGAAATTCGATCTCGACTACTACACCAAGAGCCACATTCCGCTGGTGCAGGACCGGCTGCAGAACCTCGGCCTGAAGAGTGTGCAGGTGCTGCATGGCACCGGCTCGCCGGGCGGGCCGCCGCCGGTCAAGCTGATCGCCCTGCTGGAATTCGACTCGATTCAGTCGTTCCAGAACGGCATGGAAAAGCACGGCGCGGAAATCATGGGCGACGTTGCCAAGTTCACCGACACGCAGCCACAGATCCAGTTCAACGACAAACTGAGCTAGGCTTCCGCGGGGGCCGCCGGGTCGTCGCACTGTCGTCATGGCCGGGCGTGTCCCGGCCATCCACCCCCCCGTCGTTGAAGCGCAGATGGCCGGGATACGCCCGGCCATGACCGAGAGGCAATGGGCCCAGCCCTGTCTCTCTAAGGCGACGCCCAAAAATAAGCGCTCCAATTCAACGGAGCGACATCCTCGCCAATGGCATGCTGAACAGTGCTGCGGTGGCGCGCTTATTTTTGGGCGTCGCCTAAGTTAGCGCCTGTTGCGGACACGTCCGGCCATGACGGGGTGGCAACAGACGGCCCTGTTACAACACCGGTGCAACGAAGGCCGGCCAGCCATGTTCTACGACGCTGAACCAGGCAGGAGGCGTGGATGCGCCGGTTGTTCAAGGAATGGCGCCGCGTCCAACCGGCCGAGGGCCAGCCCACGGCGTCGAATTTGCCGGCTATCGCGACCCTGGTCGCCACAGCCATGATCTTCGGACTGACCTTTGGTCTCAGCGCGCCGCTGCTCGCCCTGAACCTGACGCAGATGGGCTTTGGCAAGGGCTTCGTCGGCGCGAATGCTGCAATGTATGCCGTCGGCGTCCTTGTCGTGGCACCGCTGCTGCCGGGCCTTTGCTGGCGAATTGGTCCGAAGGCGCCGATTGCGGGTGCCCTGCTGCTGGCCGCCGCGACGCTCGCGCTATTCCCGGTCATGTCGGCCGTGTGGCTGTGGTTTCCTTCGCGGGCTGTCCTCGGTGCTGCGTCCGACACCATGTTCGTCATGTCCCAGGCCTGGTTGAGCCAGCTCAGCAACGAGGCCAGCCGCGCGTGGACGATGGCAATCTACACGGCGTCGTCATCGCTCGGCTTCGCGCTTGGTCCGGTCGTGCTGACGGCCACCGGGACGCAAGGCCCGCTGCCGTTCCTGACCGGCGGCGGCATCGCTTTGCTGGCTTTGCTGTTCACCGCCATGCCCTGGCTGCGGGCGCCGGTTCTGGAACGTCCCGCTTATCCGAGCATGCTCCGTTACCTGGCGCTCGCGCCGATGGCGCTCGGCGGCACGCTGATCAATGCGGCGGTGGAGACGGCCGGGATGACGTTCCTGCCGCTGTACGCGATGCGCGTCGGCTGGGGCGAGAAGCCGGCCACGCTGTTGCTGACGGTACTGCTGCTCGGGGCGATTCTGCTGCAACTGCCCATCGGCTGGCTTGGCGACCGGATGGATCGGCGCTGGCTGGTGATCGGCCTTGGCACCGCGTCCTGTGCCGGCGCGCTGCTGTGGTCGTTTGTCCTCGCCGCACCGGCCGTTGCTTATGTGTTGCTTTTCCTCTGGGGCGGATTGTTCGTCGGCATCTATACAATTATGATGACGATGGATGGCAGCCGTTTCCGCGGCGGCGACCTTCTCGGTCTATGCGGTGATGTCCGTGGCCTGGGGCGCCGGCGCGTTCGTCGGCCCGGGCGCGGACGGAACCGCTATGGCGCTTACGCCGCATGGCCTGCCGCTGTTTGCCGCGGCTGTCTGTGCCGCCTTCACCATGCTGGCACTCGTCCGGCGCAACGGAGCGTAGCGCGTTCGGGCGCGGCGCACATGCGGGTGCCGTCAGCGCATAATGCCATGCATGTTGTCGATGCCGGCGTCATGACATCTGCCTGATGCGGCTCGCGCTGTCCCGACGCCCCGGCAGCGGAACGCTTGCCGGCTCGGGACGATGCCGCTGATCGAGCGCCGCGCTCGTCACCGGCGGGCCGCCCGGCCGTCCCGGCATTGCGGCTGAATGTTGCGATATTGTTGCGATTGGTGAGGCGCATCTCCGGTGCGGGCTGGAGAGCCCCCAGTCTTGATTTTCTTGTTTCATTCGCTCTTGCAGCTGGCCTGCTATTTTGGCTAACGAATAGCCGCCTTCCGCAGCTAAAATAATAGCTCACGACAAACAAATATTCGAGGTACGTCAATGTGGCCTGCCATCCCTCGCCAGCTTGCGGGATTGATTGCCGGTGCAATGCTGCTGTTGCCGATCGGCAGCGCATGGGCTGCCAGTCCGTACTTCCCGGATCCGACCTATAGTTCGACGCGATACAACGACGACTTCACTTATCTGGCCAATAAGTCAAAAGGCACAGATGCCTGGGACATGTTCAAGTACATGCCCATCGCCGACAGCCCGTACGGCCCGACCTATCTCAGCTTCAGCGGCGAGGTACGGGAACGTTTTGAATCGTACCTGAATCCGAACTTCGGCATCAGGGCGCCGAAAAGCAACGCCTACCTGTTGCAGCGGTTGGTTCTGGGCGCCGACCTGCACATGACCGATTACTTTCGCGCATTTATACAAGTTGGTGAGTGGGATCGCCTGGGCAATCGCGGCCTGCCCTCCACCACGGACATCAATCATCTCGACATGCTCCAGGGCTTCGTCGACATCCGTCCGCCGCTGCCCGTGCCAACCGTCAACCTGCCGATTTTCCGCATTGGGCGGGAGGAGATCCTGTTCGGCTACCAGCGCCTCGTCGCCGTGCGCGAGGGGCCCAATGTGCGCCGGGCCTTCGACGTCTTCCGCTTCATCGAGCAATGGGGCGGCGCGACGTTCAACCTGCTGGGCGTCCGCCCGGTGGCCAATTCCATCGGCGTGTTCGACGACCATACCAACATGAACCAGCTCCTCTGGGGCGCCTATTTCACCGTGCCGCTTGGCCCGGCGATGAAAGCCGACCTGTATGAGCTGAACTCACTGCTGTCCGGTTCGCTGATCTTGGATCTTCGATAACCGGCGGATACAGCAGACCGCAGGTTAGTTGGGACGCAGACGGCCTGTCTTCATCGTCATGGCCCGGCTTGTCCGGGCCACCTATTCCAGCACGTGTGCCGCGACAGGTGGCCCGGA
>NZ_NHRY01000039.1 GCF_002937115.1 Rhodopila globiformis
CTCCACCCCTCCCCCGCCAAAAATCTTGACCTGGCCCCGCCTGTTTGTATCTGGTGCCGCCGGGCTGCCTGCAGTGCGATCGGAATCCAATGACTTCTCTGACAATCGAGGCGCAACCGGCGGTGAAGGGCCATGCCATGTCCTCGCCCGTCCTCAGCGTCATTGTGCCTTGTTACAACGAGCGTCCCAACGTCGCCCCGATGGTCGCCGCCCTCGACGCCGCGCTCGCCGGCATTGCCTGGGAGGTCATCTACGTCGACGACAACAGTCCCGACGGCACCGCGCAGGAGGTGCGCCGCCTCGCCCACCAGGACAGCCGGATCCGCTGCATCCGCCGCATCGGCCGGCGCGGCCTCGCCTCGGCGGTGATCGAGGGCGCGCTGTCCTCCTCGGCCGACTACGTCGCGGTGATCGACGGCGACATGCAGCACGACGAAACCCGCCTGCCGGCGATGCTGGCGGCGCTGCGGACCGGCCAGTACGACCTGGCGGTGGCCAGCCGCCATGTCGCCGGCGGCGACAACGCCGGATTGTCCGGCCGCTGGCGCCATGCCCTGTCCGACGGCGGCATCCGGCTGGCGCAAACCTTCCTGCCGGTGCGCCTGAGCGATCCCATGAGCGGCTTCTTCATGCTGCCGCGCCCGCTGTTCGAGGACCTCGCCCGCAACCTGAACGGCCAGGGCTTCAAGATCCTGGTCGATCTCGTGCTCAGCAGCCGCCGAGCGCTGCGGGTGAAGGAGATCCCGGCGCGCTTCCGCGAGCGTGCCGCCGGCGAGAGCAAGATGGACGTGCTGGTAATGATCCAGTTCGCCGGGCTGCTGCTGGACAAGGTGTTCGGCGGCATGCTGCCGCTGCGCTTCTTCTCCTTCGCCCTGGTGGGCGCGCTCGGCGTGCTGGTGCATCTCTCGGTGCTCGGCCTGCTGCACTCGACCACGCCGCTGGGCTTCGGCCGCGACCAGACGGTGGCGACGATCGTCGCCATGGCTTTCAATTTCCAGCTCAACAACGCCGTCACCTACCGCGACCAGCAGCTGAAGGGGCCGCGGCTGTGGCGGGGCCTGCTGCTGTTCATGGCGGTCTGCGGCTTCGGCGCGATCGCCAATATCGGCATCGCCCGGGTGCTGTATGAGCAGAAGACCGCCTGGAGCATCGCCGGCGGCATCGGCGCCGTCATCGGCGTGGTCTGGAACTACGCCGTGTCGGCTACCCTGGTGTGGCGCGCGCGCTGAGGGGCCGCCAGGCTGGACCGGCCGGCATGATGCCCGGATCATGAGCGCTCGCCGCCAGGCATTCCTGCTGGCCACGCTGCTCATCGCGCTGACCGCCGTTCGGCTGGGCGTCGCCGCGGTGACGCCGCTGGCGCCAGACGAGACCTATTACTGGGTCTGGTCGCACGCCCTGGCGCCCGGCTACCTGGACCATCCGCCGATGGTGGCGCTGTGGATCCGCGCCGGCACCGCCCTGGCCGGCCAGACCGCGCTGGGCGTGCGGCTGCTGGGGCCGCTGGCCGCCGCCCTGGCATCCTGGCTGCTGTACGACGCCGCCCGCGTCCTGTTTCCGGGGTCCCGCGCCGGGACGGTGGCGGTGCTGCTGCTGAACGCGACGCTGCTGCTGGGCGTCGGGTCGGTGATCATGACCCCGGATACGCCGCTGCTGGTGTTCTGGACCGCGACGCTGTGGGCCGCGTCGCGGCTGGCGGCCGGCGGCCCCAGGAAAGGGACGGGGGCCTGGTGGCTGGCGGCCGGGCTGTTCGGCGGCCTGGCGCTCGACAGCAAGTACACCGCGCTGTTCCTCTGGCTCGGCGTCGGCCTGTGGGTGCTGCTGGTGCCGCTGATGCGGCCGTGGCTGCGCCGCTGGCAGCCCTGGGCGGCCTGCCTGCTGGGATTCGCGCTGTTCGCCCCGGTGCTGGCGTGGAACGCGGCGCATGGCTGGGCCGGCTTCCTGCGCCAGGGCGGCCGGGTCGCGGACTGGCATCCGCTGCGCGCCGTGGGCTTCCTGGCCGAGTTGGCCGGCAGCCAGCTTGGCCTCGCCACGCCGCTGGTGTTCGTGCTGTGCATGGCGGCCCTGGCCGCGGCGGCGCGGCGGAGCTGGCAAACGCGCGACTCGGCCTGGTCGCTGCTGGCGGCATTGTCGGTGCCGCCGGTGCTGGTGTTCCTGCAGCACGCCCTCGGCGACCGGGTACAGGGCAACTGGCCGGCGATCATTTATCCAGCGCTGGCCGTCGGCGCCGGCGGCCTGGCGCGTCCGGCGGACAACCGGACATGGATCGCCGCCTCGGGGCTGGGCTTTGCCATCACCGCGCTGGCCTATCTTCAGGCCGCGACGTTGCTGATCCCGCTGCCGCCGCGCCTGGACCCGATTGCCATCCGCCTCGCAGGCTGGGACAGCCTGGCGCGGCAGGTCGCGGCGGAGCGCGCCCTGACCGGCGCCACCTGGGCCACCGCCGACGGCTACGCATCAAGCAGCGAACTGGCCTGGTGGATGCCGGACGGGACACCGGTCATCGGGACGGACCCGCATTTCCGTCTGATCCCCCTGCCGGTGGCGGACCTCGCCGGGCAGCCCGGCCTGCTGCTGCGCGACGCCCGGCACGGCCCGCCCGACCCGGCGCTGTGGCCCGACGCCGCGCCTGTCGGCCAAGCCGTGCGCCCGGGCGCGCCGGCGGGGGTGTTCACGCTGTACAGGGTGACCGCGCTTCCCGGCCGGATGACCGCTGTTGTCCTGCCGCACCGGGTGGGTTGGTGGTCGCCGTGAGGCATGACGACAGGCGGGAACCTCACGCCTCGGTGCGTGACACGTCCACCACGTGGTCCGCGATCGCCAGCGAGGCGGTCAGCCCTGGGCTTTCGATCCCGAACAGGTTGATCAGTCCCGGCACGCCATGCGCCTGCGGTCCCTGCACCACGAAATCCTGGCCGGGCGCGCCCTTCGGCACCGTCTTCGGCCGAACGCCGGCATAGCCCGGCTGCAAGGCGCCGTCCTTCAGCGCCGGCCAGTACTTCCGCACCGCGGCATAAAAGCTGTTCGCCCGCGCCGGATCGACGGTGTAGTCGATCGTCTCGACCCACTCCACGTCCGGCCCGAACCGCGCCTGGCCGCCCAGGTCGATCGTCAGGTGCACGCCCAGGCCGCCCGGCACCGGCACCGGGTAGATCAGCCGCGAGAACGGCGACCGCCCGGACAGGGTGAAATAGTTGCCCTTGGCGTAGTACGCCGCCGGCACCCGGTCCTGAGGCATGCCGTCGATCCGCCTCGCCAGCGCCGGCGCGTGCAGCCCGGCGGAATTGACCAGCAGCCGGCAGCGCAGCGGCATCGGGTCGTCGCCGCCGACGTCCACCTCGATCCGCCGCCCGGCGGCGCGGGCGCGCAGCACCGGGCTGTGGAAAACCGCCACTGCGCCGGCATTCTCGGCGTCGCCCTGCAGCGCCACCATGAAGGTGTGGCTGTCGACGATGCCGGTGGTGGGCGAGAGCAGGGCGCTGGTGCAGGTCAGGTTCGGCTCCAGCGCGATCGCCTCGGCCGCGGTCAGCACGCGCATGCCCTCGACGCCGTTGGTCTCGGCGCGCTGCTTAATCCCGGCCAGCATCGCGTCCTCCTGCGCGTTGGTGGCGACGATCAGCTTGCCGCAGTTGCGGTGCGGCACGCCCTTCTCGGCGCAATACGCATACAGTTGCCGCCGACCGGCGACGCAGAACCGAGCCATCAGGCTGTTGGCGGGGTAGTAGATGCCGGCATGGATCACCTCGCTGTTGCGCGAGGAGGTCTCGGTGCCGATGCCCTCCGCCGCTTCCAGGATGATGACCTCCCGCCCGGCCAGCGCCAGCGCCCGCGCCACCGCCAGGCCGACGACGCCGGCTCCCACCACGACGCAATCAACCTCTTCCAAACCGTTTTCCTCCTGACTCGACGATCACGAACCGGTTAGGCTGCGGCGAAACGGGAGTCCATACATGCTGACCCTGACTGCGGGCGCATCCTCCATTGTTGTAGCGCCCGAGCATGGCGGCGGCCTTCTCGGCTGGATGCACGGCCGGACGCCGCTGCTGCGCCGTGCCCTGCCGGAGGCCGCGGCGCTGGGCAACCCGCATGCGCTGGCCCTGTTCCCGCTGCTGCCATACTCCAACCGCGTCGGCCAGGCCCGGTTCGCCTGGCAAGGGCGGGACTACCGGCTTGCGCGCAATTTCGGCGACTCGCCGCACACTCTCCACGGCATCGGCTGGCAGCGTCCCTGGGCGCTGGCCCGCGCGGCGCCCGGCGCGGTGACGCTGACGCTGGACCACTGCCCGGACGCGTCCTGGCCGTTCGCCTTCCAGGCCGAGCTGACCTACAGCCTGTCCGCCGCCGGCCTCGGCATCGCGGTGCGCCTGACCAATCGGCATGACGCGGCGGCGCCCGCCGGGCTGGGCGTGCATCCGTACTTCCCCAAGGCGCACGATCCGTCGCTGCGCTTCAACGCGACGGGCGCGTGGCAGACCGGGGACGACGCGCTGCCCGATCGCTTTGGCCCGGTGCCGGCTGATTGGCGGCACAACATGGCCCGTCCGGTCAGCCAGTCGCGGCTGGACAACTGCTTCACCGGCTGGGACGGCGTCGCCACCATCCAGGCCGGTCCGGCGAGCCTGCGGATCGAGGCCAGCGGGACCTTCCGCCACCTCCAGGTGTTCACGCCGCACTGGGCGGATTTCTTCTGCGTGGAGCCGGTCAGCCACACGCCCGACGCAGTGAACCGTCCCGAACTGCCGGCGGAACAGGCGATGCATGTGCTGGCGCCGGGCGAGGCGCTGGGCGGCATCGTCAGCCTGCTGCCTGCCGGCTGACGGCAGCGCGGCAGGCGCCGCTTCGGTCCGGGCGCGACGGCAATCCGGATACAGGTTGAGACAGGGCCCACTCTGCCGGCGCCTATGGAGCCGCGCGGGTCCTGGCGCGTCCGCCTCCGGGTTGACACCGCAGCCTGCCGATACTGACATAAGCTTTCGAGCATTCGGAACGTCCATGTCCGCGCTTACCGCCGATTTGGCCAGCATCCTCGCCAGCGTGCGCCGGCCGGGCGACTTCTTCGTCGCCGGCACCGCCGAGTTGCGCATGCCGTCGCTGCTCGTGGACGGCGTCGGGCCGATCGCCCTGCCGCTGCTGCCGGCACAGGCCGCGCAGCTTGCCGCGGCCGCCGAACCGGCGCCCTATGGCCGCGGCGAGGAAACCCTGGTCGATCCGGCCGTGCGACGCAGCTGGCAGATCGCTCCGCAGCACGTCCGGATCGGCGGACGCGGCTGGACCGCCACGCTGGATTCGATCCTGGCGCGGCTACCCGAAGGCCTCGGCGTGGACAAGCCGATCTCGGCCGAACTGCACAAGCTGCTGCTGTATGAGACAGGCGGTTTCTTCGTCGGCCATCGCGACACCGAAAAAGCCGCCGGCATGTTCGGCACGCTGGTGATCGTGCTGCCATCGCATTTCGCCGGCGGCGAGCTGATCGTCCGCAACAAGGGGCGCGAGGCGCGGCTGGACCTGCATCGCGACGATCCGGCCGAGGTCGGTTTTGCCGCGTTCTATGCCGACTGCGTGCACGAGGTCCTGCCGGTCACCGACGGCCACCGCCTGACCCTGGTGTACAACCTGCTGCGCGCCGGCGGCGGCAAGCCGCCCGAACCACCCGGCTATGAACGCGAGCAGGGCCGCCTTGCCAGCCTGCTGGAGGCATGGTCGGCGAGGAAGGCCTCGCCCGTGGACGACGGTACGCCGGACAAGGTGATCCACATCCTCGAACACGCCTATACGCAGGCGGAGCTGGATTTCGCGAAGCTCAAGGGCGTCGATGCCGCGGTGGCCGGCGTGCTGGCGGCCGCGGCCGCACAGGCGCAGTGCGACCTGCACCTGGCGTTGCTGGCGGTCGAGGAAAGCGGCATTGCCGAGTATGCCGATACGGGCTCTTACCGCCGCGGGCGCTGGGACTATGAAGACGAGTTCGAGGCCGGCGAAATGACCGACCGTTCCGTCATCCTCTCGCAATGGCGCGCGCCCGACGGTTCCCCGCGCATGGCGGGCGAAATCCCGGCGGAGGACGACGAATTCGCGCCGCCGAACACGCTCGACGATCTCGACCCGGACGAGGAGCATTTCCACGAGGCGACCGGCAACGAGGGCGCCTCGTATGAGCGCACCTACCGGCGGGCGGCACTGGTGCTGTGGCCGGCGCATGCCCGTTTCGCGGTGCTGGCCCAGGGGGGCCTGAAGGCGACGCTGCCGTATCTCGAGGACCTGACGCAGCGCCGGGCGGACAGTGCCGGGGCGGAACAGGCCGCGCTGGTTGCCGAGGCCCACGACCTTGCCGGTTACATGATCGCCGCTTGGCCGCAGGCGGACTGGTATTACGCCGAGGGCACGCAGCCGAGCGACATCGCCCGCATGCTGGGCCTGCTGGTCCGGCTGCGTGACACTGACGCGATCGAGCGGTTCCTGCGCGCGGTCGTATTCGCAAGGCGGCGCAGGCAGGGCGACAACACTGCCATCATTGCGGCGCTGGAGACCCTGCCGCCGGAGTCTGCGCCGACGCTGATCGAACACCTGATGCGCGGTCCCGCCGCCGCGGCGCCGGCCGCCGCGGCCAATCTGCTGGCCCGGCTGGCGACAGTCTGGCCGGACGACCGCCGCGGCAGCCTTGCTGGCGCTGCGTCGTTGCTGCTGGCTGCGCTGCCGGGGGATCCGGCCCGCGCCTCGCCGGGGGATCGGGCCCACACTCCACGGGCGTTGGAGGAGCGTCCGGGCGTGGAACCGGGCCTTGTGGCCGATGCGCTGACCGGCCTTGCCGCCATCGATCCGGCGCTGGCGGAGCGGGCCGTGGCCTACGTCCTGGCCAAGCCCAGGACCTATGGCGTCGACGCCATCCTGCTGCCCGCGCTGCGCCAGTTGGCCGGGCATGCGATCTTCCACGCGCCGGCGCTGGGGCCGTTGCGCGATGCGGTGCTTGCGCATCTACGGGCCCGGGTCGCCGAGCCTCTGGCGCCGCCTGCCGACTGGCGGCGGGCAAGCAAGCTGCCCTGCCACTGCGCGCACTGCCAGCAACTGGCGCGCTTCCTGGACGATCCCGGGACCAAGGCCTGGGTGTTCAAGGCCGCCGAAGCCGACCGCAGCCATGTTCTGGAAACCATCCGCAAGGCCGGGTGCGACGTCGATACCAGAACCGACCGCCAGGGCCGGCCGTACAAGCTGGTTTGCACGAAAAATCAGGCCAGCTACGGGATGCGTGTGGAACAACGCGCCCAGGACCTGAAGGACCTCGAACTGCTGGCACCGTAATCCGCGGTGGCGCCTGCACCGTCATGGTCTTGACATGACGATAAAGTAACGACTGCGTATCCCGGCCCACCTGTGACTTGCTGTGGCATGGCTTCCCACAACGGCAACCGCACATGCCATTCATCGGCACGTGCGGCGCCTGTCGTCGCCGGAACTCAGGCGGAGATATGCTCCAGGATCGCCCGCCGCTGGTTGATCCCGAACCAGGCGACCAGAATGGCCGGGATCAGCGCGCCGGGAACGATGATGTAGGCATACCACCCGACGAAGCCGTTCGCGGTCGTCGCCGCGAACAGGGCGCCGGCCACGATCGGCCCGAAGATCGATCCGAGGTGTCCCACGCCGTCGGTCAGCCCGACGCCGGTGGCGCGCAGGCGCGTCGGATAGCTTGCCGCCGTGTAGTTGTACAGGTTGAACAGCAGCACCATCGCCGCGCCCCAGGAGATGGTGATCAGGATATACGCGGCCGCCACGGAGTGGATGAAGAAGAACGTGACGAGCGCGGCGGCGTTGACCATGGATGCGACCAGGATCGTATGGCGGCGCTCCACCGCCTCGCCGAGCCATGCACTGATCCCAAGTCCCAGGCCGCCGCCGAGCACGGTGGATACCAGCAGCACCGCGAAAGTCGTATTGGCATCCAGGTGATAGGCGCTCAGGACGGACGGTATGTAGCCACCGAAGCCATAGAACATGCCGCTATAGGCCAGCGTCCAGACGACAAGCAGAAGAATGGTTCGCACGCCATACTGGCCGCCGAGCAGTTCACGGACCGGCACGTGCTGGGTCACCGGCACCGAATACCTGGCGTAGTCGGGTTCCGGCAGGTTGTTCAGCCCGCTGCGCCGGCGGCATTCCGCTTCCAGCGCCCCGATGACGCGCTCGGCGTCCTCGTGATGGCCGTGCGCTTCCAGCCAGCGCGGCGATTCCGGCATGCCCCACAGCGCCAGCGGCACCAGCACGACGATCGAGACGATCGAGAACAGATAGATGAACCAGTCATAGTGCGCGGGGACCCAGAACACCGCGGGCAGGTTGCCGAGCAGGCCGAACACGACCACCGCCAGGACCTGCGCGGCGAGCATGACCTTGCCGCGCCCGGCCGGGGGCACGATCTCGCCCATGTACACGACGTTGACGGCAAGAACGCCGCCCATGCCGATGGAGGAGAGGCCGAAGAACAGCAGCAGCAGGTAGAAATTGTCGGTCAGGGCGGTCGGCCAGAGCAGCAGGCCCAGGGTCAGCGACGACAGCAGCAGCGCGGTGCGCCGTCCCCACCGGTCCGCCGCGAGGCCGATGATATACTCGCCGAGGAGAATGCCGACGCCGTTGCCGACAGCGAGCAGTATGGACAGTTGCGCCAGGCCGAACGCGTGCCGCGGCCCCCAGATAAACGGGTAGAGCTTGCCGGGGACCCCATCCGCCGCGATGATCACGCCCCAGAACAACTGGGTGATCAGCGCCAGCCGCCATTGCGCCCAGGTGATCGGGAGCCGATCAATCCGCGCGGCTATGCGGCCCACTGCCGCGGCATTGGGAACCATGTCCATTGGAATCTCCCTGTATCAGGCCGTTTTATTATGGTTCATTTTGCTATAGTCGATTGCATTATGTTTTATTTTCGAATTGTTATTTCCCAAGTGTATTGGAGCGAAGATGAACAGGGAGGGAATTAACGAATGAAATCGCGTCCACGTCCTGCGCCGGTACTGTCAATTCCCCTTGTGGAAGACTTGCGCGCTGCCCCCGCCTCCAGCCTGTTCAATGTGCGCCGTGATTGGCAGCCGAGGCCAGCTGCCACCGTTCCTCCGATGGAAATGCAGTTCCGCGCACCGGCCCCCGAACGTTATGGGCCGACTTGTCCAGGCGACCTGTCGCGGCAGACGTGCTGGAACAGGTGGCCCGGACACGCCCTGCCGCATGCACATCTCGGGAACGATGCCTCACCAGCGGCGAGCGAGGGCATGACAATGCACTCATCCGCCCGCCCGGACGGCGCTTTGTACCCCGGTATCTTGGCGTCTTGGCGTTGAACAGGAACCGTGCCGCCGCACCAGGCGGTGACGGGTGCGCCCGGTCGGTGGTTCGCAGGGTGGATAGCACCGATAAAACGCCAAGACGCCAAAACGCCAAGTTCATGGCCGCCAACCCGCTGCCTGCCGCAACCAAGGGCATGACAGGTGGCCGCGCGCGTCTGGGCCATGACGGCGAGCGCCTGGTCCCAGCCGTCAGGCAAGCATCTGGTTTTGCGGTCGTTGTCGCGATGTGTGCATCCGGTAGGGTGTGTCCCGGCCATCCACCCCCACCGTCGAAGCCTACGGCGGTCGTACATCTCCGGAACAACCTTGCTTCGGGGCACCAGAACAAGGACGCATCGCATGTCATCCTTGTCCCCGTACCGCAGGTTCAGTCTCCATCCCCGTGGCCCGTCTGGTTGAGCGGCATCGGGATCGGCCGTCGCTTTCGTTGGGTCGAGGCGGCGCCGGTGTGTGGATGGCCGATCGGATTTCAACACGGGGAAAGCGCGGAGGGCGCGGAGGGCCACGGAGTTGGGGCGAACGGGTTGGCTTGTCGCCCGGCCCGGTCCGGTCTCCGTGGCCCTTCGCGCCCTCCGCGCTTTCCCCGTGTTGAAAATCACGGCCGGATCAACAGGCAGCGACGTTTCCGGCTGGCGAGCGGTAGCAGAGCCTCCAGGACGGACTCCATTGCCGCGGGACAGGCTGATGCCGTGAACAAGCGTTGTGAAAACTCATTCCGAAGGTGTACGACCGCCGTAGGTGATGAATCCCGGGCCCACGGGCACGGCCACGTCGCACGCGAGCTGGCCTGTGCGTCACGGCGGCCGACAAGCCGGATTCCGCGGTTGTGCAAAGAACCCCAGTACCGCTTGACGATCGAGCCGCACCGGGCCGGCCCGCTGAAGCATTGTATCGTCCGCAACGTTACGGTTGATCGGGGTGGTTGTCCGGATTCCGGCCTACCGCCCCTCCCGCCGCCAAGCCAGCAGCAGCAGCCCCAGCATCACCGGCAGCGATACCCAGCCCGGCAGCAGGTCCAGCGCCGCCACCCCGGTCACCACATGGTCGTGCCGCCGCTCCAGCCCGATCCAGCCGCTGCCCGAGGCCGCCCGGCCTTCCTCGGTCCGCCGCAGCTCCGGAATGTCGCCGTTGCCGATCCAGTGCACGCCGCCATCCGACGCGCGCGCCAGGCTGCCGGCCACCGTCGCGGTCGCCCGCAGGTCCGCCAGTTCCGGCGGGTTCGCCGCCCCGGCCGCGGCATAGGCCGACCGCTCGCCCTGGCTCACCTTCCACACCCCCGGCACCGTCGCGACCCGGATCGCCGTCGCCCGGCCCGGCGCATCCTGGTGCAGCGCGATCGTCTCGGTCCTGCCGTCCGGGTCCGTCACTGCGACGGTCATCGGCGGCGTCGGATCGGTCGAGCGGCTCTCGATCCGCAGCCGCCCGTCCGTCACCCGGGCGGTCAGCGCGTTCTCCTCCAGCTCCGGCTCCTGCATCAGCCAGTGCGCGATCCGGCGCAGCAGTTCGGCCTGCGGGCCGCCGCCCTGGTGCCCGCGCGACCACAGCCAGATCTGGTCCGACAGCAGCAGCGCCGTGCGCCCCTGGCCGACGCGGTCCAGCGACAGCAGCGGCTGGCCGTCCGGCGAGCGCATCAGCACCTCGCCGGTCATTGAATTCGGCTCGATCCGCCGGTACCACGATCCCCACTCCGGCGGCTTGGCGTCGCCCGGCGGATTGGCGCCCGGCAGACCCTCGGTCACCGGATGGCGCTGTCCCAGATCAGTGACCCAGGGCCGGAACTGGCCCTCGACCACGGCATCGCTGCGCGCCGGCCCGCCCGGCAGCACGCTGCCCAGCGGCGTCGCGGCCAGGCTGGCGGCGCCGGCGAATTCCGGCCCAACGCTCATCAGCAGCGCGCCGCCCTGGCGCACCCGGCTGGCAATGTTCGCGAGGTAGGGTAGGGGCAGCAGCCCGCGGTTCTGGAACCGGTCGAGGATGATCAGGTCGAATTCGCCGATCTTGTCGACGAACAGCTCGCGCACCGGGAAGGCGATCAGCGCCAGCTCGTTCAGCGGCGTGCGGTCGTCCTTCTCGGGCGGACGCAGAATGGTGAAATGCACCAGGTCCACCGACGGATCGGCTTTCAGCAGCCGCCGCCACGTCCGCTCGCCCTGGTGCGGCTCGCCGGAGATCAGCAGCACCCGCAGCCGGTCGCGCACGCCGTTGATCTCGACCACGGCGCGGTTGTTCAACTGCGAGACCTCGCCGGGCAGCGGGCTCGCCGCCATCTCGATCACCGTCGGTCCCGCCCGGGTGATCGGCACCTCGATCGGCTGCTCGACGCCGACGGGCACGCTTTCGGTGCTGACCGTCTGGCCGTCGCGGCGGATGGTCAGCGTGGCCGGCCCGTGATCATGCGCCAGGGCGGCCGGCGTGCCCAGGTCGTCGATGGCGACGCGCAGGAACACCGACTTGCCGACGATGCCGTAGCCCGGCGCCTCGATCACCCGCAGCCGGCGGTCGGTTTCCTCGCCCTTGCCGGCCAGCAGCAGGTTCAGCGGCGCGCCGCCGGGGCTGGCCTTCGGCACGTCATGGATCTGTCCGTCGGTGATCGCGATCGTGCCGGCCAGCCGCGACCGCGGGATGTCGGCCAGCGCGCGATCCACCGCCGAGAACAACTGCGTGCCGTTGCTGCCGGATTCCGGCACGGTGATGGTGCGCAGGTCCAGGTCCCGCAGCCGCGCCGCCTGCGCCTCGATCGCCTGCCGCGCCGCCTCCGCCTGCCTCGCCCGGTCGCCCACCTGCATCGAGGCCGACTGGTCGACCACCAGCAGGCCGATGTCGCGCAGCGCGTCGCGCGTCTCCTGCACCAGCCGCGGCCCGCTCAGCCACAGCAGCAGCACCGAGAACGCCGCCAGCCGCAGCGCCGTGCCGCGCGCGCGCCGCCAGGCGCCGACCGCGAGGACCGCCAGGCACAGCGCACCAAGGACCGCCAGGATCCACACCGGAAGCAGCGGATCGAAGCGGACCGCGGCGATGACCTGTTCCGGCTGCATCACTGCCCGAGCCGCTGCAGGATGGCCGGCACGTGCACTTGGTCGCCCTTGTAATTGCCGGTCAGCGCATACATGACCAAATTGACTCCAAAACGATACGCCAGCGTCCGCTGACGCTGCCCGCCGGGGATCACCGCGTATGGATTGTTGCCGTCAGGGCCGATCGCCCAGGCCGCCGCCCAGTCGTTGCCGCCAATGATCACCGGGCTGACGCTGTCGTTCGTGCGGTCCTGGTCGCGCTGCACCCACACCGTGTCACCGGTGAACCGTCCCGGAAAATCCGACAGCAGGTAGAACGAGTGCGACAGCACGTGCTCGATGGTCAGCGGCGCCAGCGGCGGCACGATCAGGTTGTGGGAGATGCGGCGCAGCGCGTCCTCGGTCCCTGGATTGAAGCCGGCGCCGGAGCCGGAATCCCGTGTATCGATCAGGATGATTCCCCCGCGGCTCATGTAGTCGTTCAGCGCCGACGCCTGCGCATCCGTCAGCGCCGGCGCGTCGGCGGTGATCGGCCAGTAGAGCAAGGGATAGAAGCTCAGGTCGGTTTCACCCGGCCGCACCGGGTCAGGTTCATACAGCGTCGCGGCAGTGCGGCGGTTGACGTATTCCGACAGTCCCTCCAGCCCTGCCTTGGCGACCCCGTCCACTTGCGCGTCACCGGAAACGATGTAGCCGAGCCGCGTTTCGGTGGCCGGATTCGGGCTGCTGTCCAGCGCGTGCGCCGCCGGGATCATCAGCAGCATCAGCGCCGCCGCGGTCGCCGACACGCGCGCCTTCAGCAGGCCCCGCAGCGCCAGCGACACCAGCATGTCGACGCACAGCAGCAGCACCGCCAGCGCCAGCAGCGGCGGACCCAGCGCCCGCTCGCGCGCCGATCCGCGAATGGTCTCCAAGGTTGCGCCGGAAATCACCGGCGCCGGTTCAGGTGCCGCCATGCTGGTCCCCAGGTTCAGCACCCGCCGTCCGCTCTCCGGGCCGTACAGCCCCGGCGGATGCCGCGGCGAGGCGGGCGTGGAGCCGAACTTGTCCGCCTGCAACCCGATCGCCGCCGGCGGCGGGTCGGTCAGCAGGCCGAACCCGTCCAGCGTCGCGGCCGGAGCCAGGACGGCGGTGCTCTGTGTGTTCGCCACGCCAACGGAAAGCTGCACCAGGTGACGCAGCATCTCCACGAACAGGCCGGACAGCGGCAGGTTCGACCAGTCGGCATTGGCGGTGACGTGGAACAGCACAACTCTTCCGGCGCCCAGCGGCATCTCGGTCACCAGCGGCGTGCCGTCCTGCAAGGTCGCCCAGGTTCGGCTCGCCAGTTCCGCGCTCGGTTCGGCCAGCACCTGCCGGGTCACCTTCACCTCGTCCGGCACCGGCAGCCCGGCGAACGGCGACTGCGGCGGGAAAGGCGCCAGCCCGGCCGGCTTGCTCCAGGACATCGCGCCGCCCAGTTGCCGATCGCCGGCGAGCAGGCGGACCGGCAGCAGCGTGTCGGTGTCGTTGCCCGCAGACTCGGCGGTGCGCGGCCCGGCGAAGCGGATCAGCAGCCCGCCCTTCTTCACCCACGCCGTCAGCGCGTCCCGCTCCGCCCCCTCCGGCAACGGCCGATCGGCCAGGATCAGGACGGAGATCTCGCGCTTCAGCAGGGTGGCGGCGCCGCCGGTGCGCAGTTCGGTGTACGGCTCCAGCGCCCGCTTCAGGAAGTAGATCGAGCCGGTGAACGGCGTGTCGGCGCTCGTCATCTCGCCGGCCAGCAGCCCGACCGGCCGCCGCCGCCAGCGTTCATCCAGCAGCACGACCGATCCGGCGCTCGGCGGCCCGTCCAGCACCAGCCGCGTCAGCCGGTTGCGCAGTTCCGGCGGCAGCTTGATCGGCGCCGACGCGGCCGAGGCGCCGGCGGGGATCGTGACGTCCGCCCGCGCCAGGGCACGGCCATCGCCGCTCTCCGCCAGCACGGCGGCCTGCATCGCCTCCGCCCGCGGCACCTGCGCCAGGTGCACCACAAGCCGATCGGCCTCGCTGGTCGGGGGCAGCAGGAGGGGGGAAGAGGCGGCGTCGCAGCAGATTTCCGTCACCGGCCCGACCGCGCGCATCGCCGCGGCGAACTGGTTGAAATCGGCCCCGTCGGTCAGCCCATCCGGCATGTAGATCACCGAGGCGCCCGCGGCGTCCTTCCACGACTTCATCAAATCGGCTGCTTCGGCACGGTCCGGCGGCCAGGCCTGAGGCTGCAACGCCGCCAGCCGCGCCCGCAGATCCGCGATCGGCATGGTGGCGGAAATCGCCATCGGCGCGCCGCTGCCGTCCGAGGCGGTGGCCAGCAGCGCCGCCTTGCGGCCGGCCCGCTCGGCCCGGTCGAGCAGCGCGCCGACGGCTTCCTTGCGGTGCACCCAGTCGCCGGCCGAGGCCCAGCCATTGTCCATCACCACCAGCACCGGCCCTTTGCCGGCCAGCGCGTCGCCGGCATCCAGGATCGGCCGCGCCAGCGCCACGATGACCAGGCTGGCGGCGACAAGCCGCAGCAGCAGCAGCCACCAGGGGGTACGGGCCGGTGTCTCCTCGGTCGCGTTCAGGCCGAGCAGGAAACGCACGGCGGGGAAAATTTCCGACGTCGGCGCGGGCGGCGTGACCCGGATCAGCCACCACAGCACCGGCAGGGCAAGCAGGCCGACAAGGACCCAGGGAGAGACAAAAATCATCGCGCCGCCAAGGCCGTGTACAACGTCAGCAAGGCCATCTCCGGCGGGTGGTCGGTGCGGTGGATGCCGAAGCCGAAGCCGGCCGCGCTGCAAATGGCGGCCAGGCCGTCCTGCTGCGCCTTCAGCCGCTCGGCATAGGCGTCGCGCACCGATTCCACGCGCGGGATGAGGGCATCGCCTTCATGTTCCATGCCGCGGAAGCGGATGCGCCCGGTGTAGGGCAGGGCGGTCTCCGCCGGATCGAGTACCTGCATCAGGTATCCCTTCACCGGCACCGCGCTGAAGCGGCCGACCAGGGCCTGGATCTCCTCCAGCGGCGACAGGAAATCGCTGAACAGCACGACGCTGCTGTGGCGCGGCAGCCGCACATTTGGCGGCAGGCCCTTATCGTCTTCGTCCGTCCGGTCCAGTTCCGCCACCAGCCTGTCCAGGCCGCCGCGGCTGGTCACCGGGCGGGCATCGTTGTGGATCATCATCACTCGTTCGCCCCCACGAAGCAGCAGAGAGGCGAGAGAAAGCAACAGAAGATTCGCGCGATCACATTTTTCCACCGCGGCCTGGCGCGACCGCCATCGCATCGACGGCGAGGCGTCGCGCCACATGCAGACAGTCTGTGCCGCCTCCCATTCCGTTTCCCGGATGAACCAGCCCTCAGGCGCGCCGCGGCCGGATTTTGCGGACTGTCTCCAATCGATCCGCGCAAAGGGATCGCCGGAAACAAAATGCCGGAATTGCCAGAAGCTGTCGCCCTGGCCGACCCGCCGGCGGCCGTGCACGCCTTGCGCGACGGTGGAGGCGACGCGCTCTGCCGCCACCAGCAGGGGCGGCAGGCGGGCGCCCAGGGCCTCGGCGGCGAGGGCGCTGGTTTCGGGCTTAGCCAAGTTTCTCGACCATGCGGTCGATCACGTCGGTCAGCGCGATGCCGTCGGCGCGGGCGGAGAAGCTCAGCGCCATGCGATGGCGCAGCACCGGGTGCGCCAGCGCGACCACGTCGTCGACGCTGGGCGCCAGCCGCCCGCCCAGCAGCGCCCGGGCGCGCGAGGCCAGCATCAGCGCCTGCGCCGCGCGCGGGCCGGGGCCCCAGGCGACATGGCGGCGGACGATGTCGTCGGCCGCGGTTTCCGGGCGGCAGCCGCGGACCAGGGCGAGGATGGCGTCCACCACCTTCTCGCCAACCGGCAGGCGGCGGACCAGGGCCTGCGCCGTCATCAGGTCCTCGGCCGACATCGCCTGCACCGGCCTGGCTTCCTGCGCGCCAGTGGTGGCCAGCAGCATGGTACGCTCGGCGTCGCGGTCGGGGTAGCTGACGTTGACCTCCAGCAGGAAGCGGTCGAGCTGGGCCTCGGGCAGCGGATAGGTGCCTTCCTGCTCGATCGGGTTCTGCGTCGCCAGCACGTGGAACGGGCGCGGCAGGACGTGCTCCACGCCGCCGATGGCGACCCGCTGCTCCTGCATCGCCTGCAGCAGGGCGGACTGGGTGCGCGGGCTGGCGCGGTTGATCTCGTCGGCCATCAGCAACTGGCAGAACACCGGGCCGGGGACGAAGCGGAACGACCGCCGCCCCTCGGCCTCGTCCAGCACCTCGCTGCCCAGGATGTCGGCCGGCATCAGGTCGGGCGTGAACTGGATGCGCTTGGTCGCCATGCCCAGGACGACGCCCAGCGTCTCCACCAGGCGGCTCTTGCCCAGGCCGGGCACGCCGACCAGCAGAACATGGCCCCCCGACAACAATGTGATCAGGGTCTGGTCGATGACCTCGTCCTGGCCGAAAATGATCCGGCCGATGGCCGCCCGGACCTGCACGATCCGGGCACCAAGTGCCTCGGTTGCAGCGATAATCGTATTCGGGTCATCGCCGGCGAGACCGGCGTGACTCAAGGTGCCCGAGGAAAAACTTTGTGACGATCCAGCCATACCGCCTGACATCGGCGTTCGTGCCTCCGCGTTTGCGTTCCGGAACTCATATAGGGACTTTCATCGGCAGGGGGATGCTACCTATATCGCAGCGTCGAGAGGAGTTGGCTTCGACGGGAGACGGTTACGTGAACGGCAATGGTGCGCCTTTGAATCCTGCTGCCGCGAAACGGGCCGAGTCCTCGGCTGATCGCGCGCGTTCCGGCTGCTCCGGGCACGTAGCGGCACCCCGGCCCAAGCGAGTGCCAACGGAATGTGGCGACCTGCCGTTCCTGATCAAGCGGGACGGCACCTGGTTGTATCGCGGCAGCCCGATCCATCGCAAGGAACTGGTCTGCCTGTTCGCCAGCGTGCTGCGACGGGAGGATGACGGCAGCTGGTGGCTGCAGACGCCGGCCGAGCGTGGCCGCATCCAGGTCGAGGACGCGCCCTTCGTTGCCGTTGAAATGGATTGGACCGGCGACGGCCCGCAGCAGATCCTGTCCTTCCGCACCAACATCGACCAGGTGGTGACCGCCGGCCCGGACCACCCGATCCGCGTCTCCCACGACATCATTACGTGCGAGCCGACCCCATACATTCGTCTGCGCGGCGGGGCGGGGATCAAGGCGGTCGAGGCGCGGATCAACCGCGCGACCTACTACGAGCTGATCGCCCTGGCCGTGCCCAGGTGGATCGGCTCCACCCGCATGCTGGGGGTCTGGAGCCAGGGCGTGTTCTTCCCACTGGGCGAACTGCCGCCGGGCGAGGCGTGAGACCAACCCGCACAGAGCCTTGCCCCCGGGTGTTGGCGCCTCACCGTCATGGCCCGGCTTGTCCGGGCCACCTGTTCAAGCACGTGTACCGCGACAGGTGGCCCGGACAAGCCGGGCCATGACTCCAGGGCAATGGTCACCCGCGATGCCGATTGGCATGACACCGCAGGCACTGCGGCTTCGGCTGGCGGAAATCGTCGCTGAACCGATGGAAACGCCCGTCACCTACGGCGACGACGTGCTGCCGGGGATCTCCAGGCCCCCGGTCCCGGCCGCCGTGCTGGTGCCGGTGGTGCTGGGCGAGGCGCCCGGCATCCTGCTGACCAAGCGCACCGCGCACCTCCGCTCGCATGCCGGCCAGGTCAGTTTCCCGGGCGGCCGGATCGACCCGACCGACAGCGGACCCGAAGCCGCCGCCCTGCGCGAAGCCCACGAGGAGATCGGCCTTGACCCCGCCGCGGTGGCGGTGCTGGGCCGGTTGCCGGATCACCTGACCGGCACCGGCTACCGCATCACCCCGATCCTGGCGACCCTGCCGCCCGACCAGCGCTACCGGCTGTCGGCGCATGAGGTCGATGCGGTGTTCGAACTGCCCCTCAGCGTGGTCCTGGACCCGGATGCGCCGCGCCGGCAGCGCCAACATGTGCGTGGGGTCTGGCGGGAGTACTGGGTATGGCCGCATCCCGAACACTATATCTGGGGCGCAACAGCGGC
The DNA here is from genome assembly GCF_002937115.1 of Rhodopila globiformis. Lineage (GTDB taxonomy): Bacteria > Pseudomonadota > Alphaproteobacteria > Acetobacterales > Acetobacteraceae > Rhodopila > Rhodopila globiformis. Next base: position 18,438 of record NZ_NHRY01000039.1, read on the forward strand.
TATATTGGTCCGCCTTGCGCAACGACTGCGGGAAAGGATTGCCTGAATGCGTATCGCTTTGCTTGCCGGTGCCCTGGCGCTGCTGTCGGGGGTGGCCCTCTCGGGGCCGGCCCTGGCGCAGACCCGCATCGACTCCATCAACACCAACTTCCGCTGGCTGGGGCCGGACGACAAGATTGTCGTCGAGCGCTACGACGACCCGAAGGTCGCCAACGTGTCCTGCTACCTGTCCCGGGCGGAGACCGGCGGGATCAAGGGCGGGCTTGGCTTCGCCGAGAGCCCCAGCCGCTTCTCCATCGCCTGCCGCGCCGTCGGGCCGGTGACCATGCCGCCGTCGCTGCCGGAGCGGGAGGTGATCGGGTTCGCCTCGGCGTCGCTGTTCTTCAAGGCGTTCCAGATCCACCGCGCCCTGGACAAGGAGAAGAACGTGCTGGTCTACACTGTGGTCAGCACCAAGCTGATCAACGGCTCGCCGTTCAACAGCATCAGCGTGGTGCCGCTGAACGCGCGATAGGCCGGCGTGGCACGGCCGGGACAGCGTTCCGGCCGTGGTGCCGTCAATAGCGGTAGTTCCAGCCGTAGCCGCCGAACAGCAGGAACAGGACGAGAATCACCAGCAGCAGCGCCAGAAGGCCGCCGCCGTAGTGCCTGCCGCCGTAATAGCCGGAGCGGTAGCCGTAGTATCCGCCGCCGCCGAACAGCAGGAACAGGATCAATAGCAACAGGATCAGGTACATCGTTACGGCCTTTCCATAATGTCTGGCCCGTTGCCCCTCCGCCGTGGCCGGGCGTGTCCCGGCCACCCGCGCTTCGGCGGTGGGGGGGCAGATGGCCGGGACACGCCCGGCCATGGCGGATAAGCAACGGACCTCTCGCCTCTTTTCCGCCGTAGCGGTGCCGGCGCCGCCGGCTGTCCAACTCTGTGACAACGTGACGGCAGGCCCATGGCGGCAGTAAACTCCGCGCCATGTCGCTTCCTGCCTGGCACCCCGAGAGCCTTGCCGCCCGCCTTCCCTTCCTGACGCGCCGCGCCGCCCTGGCCCGCGCGGTCCGCCGCTTCTTCGACGATCGCGGCTACACCGAGGTGGAAACCCCCTACGCCGTCCCGGCGCCGGGCGAGGAGGTGCACCTGCGCGCCTTCGCCACCACGCGGGAGCATCCCGACGGAAGGCGCGAACCGCTGTGGCTCAACACCAGCCCGGAATTCGCCATGAAGCGGCTGCTGGTGGCGCAGGCCGGGCCGATCTTCCAGTTCGCCCGGGTCTGGCGCAACGGCGAGGCCAGCGCCCTGCATGCTCCGGAGTTCACCATGCTGGAGTGGTATCGCCCCGGCGCCGGCATGGACGACCTGATCGACGAGACCGTCGCGCTGCTGCAGGCCGTCCTGCCGCCCGTCGCGCGCTGCCGCGGCGTCACCACCGGCCTGTCGCGGTTCGAGCGGCTGACCGTGGCCGAGGCGTTCCACCGCTATGTCGGCGCCGACCTGCTGGCCATCGGCGAGGACGCCGCCGGCCTGGCCGCCGCCGCCGGCGTCAGGCTGCGCGACGGCGAGACCTGGGACGACCTGTTCTTCCGCCTGCTGCTCGACCGCATCGAGCCGCGCATCGGCCGCGACCACCCGACCTTCCTGACCCACTGGCCGGCCGCGCAGGCGGCGCTGGCACGGCGCGATCCGGCGGACCCGCGGGTGGCCGAGCGGTTCGAGCTGTTCATCTGCGGCATCGAACTGGCCAACGCCTTCGTCGAGCTGACCGACCCGGCCGAGCAACGCGCCCGCTTCCAGGCTGATCGCCTGCGGCGTCATGCGGTGTCGGGGCCTGACTGGGCGCTGGACGAGGACTTCCTGGCCGCGCTGGCGCACGGCATGCCGCCGAGCGCCGGCATCGCGCTGGGTTTTGATCGGCTGGCGATGCTCGCTTCAGAAGCTGACCGCATCGGTCAGGTATTGTGGTTGCCGTCCGCTGACATAAATTGAGCCGGGTGGATACGGGACCGAAGCCATGCGCCGTTTCGTCGTTCTTGCCGCCGTTGGCGTGGTTGCAGGGTGCGCCAATCCGGTTCCTGCCCGTCGTGAGCAACTCACGCAATGGATCGGCCGGCCGGAACTGGCCCTGGTCCAGGCGATGGGCGTGCCAACCCGGACGTATGCGACAGGCGGCCTGAAGTTCCTGTCGTATGTCGATCAGCGGGTGGAGATCGTCCCCGGCTCGCCGTTCTATGGTGATCCGTTCTGGTACGGCTACAGCGGCGGGTTCCCGCCGACGGTGGTGAACCTGGCCTGCGACACGACCTTCACCATTGGCGGCGGCATCGTGCGGTCGTTCACGCTGCGGGGAAATGCCTGCGGGTAGGCGATGGGCTCGCACTTCGTCGACGGCGGCGCCGCGTTCCCCGCCATCGAAGCGTTCTGTCGCATGCCTGGGATCTGGACGACGTTGGCAACGGTGGATCGGGTCATCCGAGACCGCTTCTCTGCCTGGCAGAACGGCCGCTGAGCGCCGGCGCCGATTGCTGGTCAGCCGCTGAAGGCTGCCGGACCGGTGCGGGCGCACGGAACGAAGGCGGCACCGGTTTGGTGCGGCCTTCGTTTGTCCTCCGTCATGTCCTGACGTTGCAGACGGGATGGGCGCGCAGCTCGGCCTTGGACGCCGTGTCGCACCAGTCCCAACGGCGCGGTGCCGCGGGCGCCGACAGCGGCGTCGCAGTCACAGGGGCCACCACGGCCGTTGCCGCCCGGGCCGGGACAGGCCCGATACTCGACAGTGTTATACCAAGCGCCGGAAATTCCGACCCGTTGGCACGGCCTCTCATCGTCATGCCGGGCGGCAGGCACGGCATCCACGCCTTGTGCTGAAACCAGCACCGAAAGGCGTGGATGGCGGCCCGGAGCCTGTGCCCGGGCTTGTCCCATTGGCGTTAAAATAGCGTGGCGGCGGCACGATGCTTGCCAATTTCGGGCGTTTGCTATTATTCAGCGCTTGGATACATTCAAAAAACTGTTCTTATATCAAAACAAACTGGTGGACGCACGCCCGCAGAATGGCCTGCGGCGCTTCATCGCCCGACTCGTTCACACCCTTGGTGGCCCTCCGAGGTTCTTCGTCAACTCCGTGTTAAAATCGGTAGCGAATCTACAGACCGCCGCCGCCTTGACCCGCCTGGAGCCGCTTTCAACCCCGGCACCGCTCGCTGGCAAACGCAACCCCACCAAACCGTGACGCAACGCCCTCTGCCATTCGGTCTGCGACCCGCAAGGGCCGGAGGAACGGGGGCTGAATCTCCGCCGAGCAGCAGTACGTGTGGATACCGGACCTTCACCCGGCCTGGCGACAAGCCCAGCCATGACGGCAAAGCAACGGCCTCGCTCGTTTCTCCCCCCATCGCGATGCCGGCCCCGCCCACACCACGCACCGGCCATGGCACCGGCGCGTGACGCGGCCGCCCGGGCGGTTACTTGACCGTCGATACCCGCAGCGAGTTCGTCGTCCCGGAATGGGCGAACGGCACGCCCGCGGTCACGACGATCTCGTCGCCATGCACCGCAAAGCCCTCGGTCAGCGCCATCCGCCCGGCACGATGGGTCGCCTCGGTCAGCGAGTGCACATCCGGCGTCACCACCGCATGCACCCCCCAGACCACCGCCATCTTCTGCGCCGTCGCATGGTTCGGGGTCAGGCCGATGATCGGCGACTCGGGCCGTTCCCGCGCCACCCGCAGCGCCGTCGCTCCCGAGGCGCTGAACGCCACGATCGCCTTCGCCCCGATGGCATGGCCAACCTGCGCGGCGGCGGCGGCGATGGCGCCGGCTGTCTGGCTTTCGGGCGCGCAGCGCGAGGCGTCGATCATCGCCCGCCAGCCGGCATCCTGCTCCACCCGGGCGACGATGCGGTCCATCATGTTCACCGCCTCATACGGGTACTGGCCCGCCGCCGTCTCGCCGGACAGCATGACCGCGTCGGCCCCGTCGAACACCGCCGTGGCGACGTCCGACGCTTCCGCGCGCGTCGGCGCCGGGGCGCTCATCATGCTTTCCATCATCTGCGTCGCCACCACCACCGGCTTGCCCATCAGGCGCGACAGCCGGACGATGCGCTTCTGCGCCAGCGGCACCTCCTCGGGCGGCAGTTCGACGCCCAGGTCGCCGCGCGCCACCATCACCGCGTCGGTCAGGTCCAGGATCGCCTCCAGGTTGTCCAGCGCCTGCGGCTTCTCCAGCTTCGCCATCACCCAGGCGCGGCCGTCGATCAGCCGCTTCGCCTCCGCCACGTCCTCGGGCCGCTGCACGAACGACAGGCCGATGTAGCTGGCGCCGTGTGACACCGCGAATTCCAGATCCTCCCGGTCCTTCGCCGTCAGCGCCGGGATCGGCAGCACCACGTCCGGGACGTTGACGCCCTTGCGGTCGGACAGCGGGCCGCCGACGACGACCTCGGTCTCCAGCGCGTCGGCGCGCTTGTGCACCACGCGCAGGCGCAGCTTGCCGTCGTCCAGCAGCAGGGTGGAGTTGATCGCGGCGGCCTCGATGATCTCGGGATGCGGCAGGTTGACCCGGTCGGAATCCCCCGGCGTGGCGGTCAGGTCGAGCCGGAAGCGCTGCCCGGTGCGCAGGTGCACCCGCCCGCCGCCGAACCGGCCGACGCGCAGCTTGGGGCCCTGCACGTCGGCCAGGATGCCGATCGGCCGGTCGAACCGGTCCTCCAGGTCGCGGATCATGGCGAACCGGGCGGCATGGTCCTCATGCGTGCCGTGCGAGAAATTCAGCCGGAACACGTCGGCGCCGGCCTGGAACAGCCGGGTGATGACCTCGGGCGTGGAGCACGATGGGCCAAGCGTGGCGATGATCTTGGTGCGGCGCCGGCGGCGCAGCTTCGGGCGAGTAGGCATGAGCGATTCCTCAAGGATTCAACAAAGGTCCGGACGCGGTCTCAGGAAACGATGATGGCTCTGATATCGTTAACATTGGTGAGCGTCGGACCGGTCACGATCAAGTCTCCGACGGCGCCGAAGAAGCCGTGGCTGTCATGCGCCGCCAGACAGGCGCGCGCATCCAGCCCGTTCTCCCGCGCCCGCCGGAGCGTATCGGGCGTCATCAGGGCGCCGGCGATTTCGTCCATGCCGTCGATCCCGTCGGTGTCGCCCGCGGTCGCCCAGATGCCGGGCGCGCCGTCCAAAGCGATCGCCAGGCCCAGCAGGAAGGTCGTGTTGCGGCCGCCCTTGCCGGGGGCAGCGGCGGACATCGTCACCGTCGTCTCGCCGCCCGACAGCAGCACGGCCGGCGGGCGCAGCGGGTGGCCGTGCGCGCGGACCGAGCGGGCGATGCCGGCCATGACGATGCCCATCTGGCTGGCCTCGCCTTCCAGCGCGTCGCCCAGGATCAGCGGCGCCAGGCCCAGCTCGCGCGCCTTCGCCGCCATCGCGTACAGCGCCATCATCGGCGTGGCGATCATGCGGAACTCCGTATGCGGCAGGCTGCCGGGCTTCGGCGTCTCGTCATCGTCCCGGGCCAGCCGCGCGGCGACCTGCGGCGAGAGGGTGATGCCGTGGCGGGCAACCAGCGCGCGCGCCTCGGCAAAGGTGGTGGCGTCGGGCACCGTCGGCCCGGAGCCGATGACGCCCGGGTCGTCGCCCGGCACGTCGCTGATCGCCAGCGTCACCACCCGGGCCGGCGCCGCCGCCGCGGCCAGGCGGCCGCCCTTGATCGCCGACAGGTGCTTGCGCACCGTGTTCATCTCGGAAATGGTCGCGCCGCAGGCCAGCAGCGCGCGGTTGACCGCCTGCTTGTCGGCCAGCGTCAGCCCGGCCGCCGGCGCCGCCAGCAGGGCGGAGGCGCCACCCGACATCAGCGCGATCACCAGGTCGTCCACGCCCAGGCCCCGGACGCGCTCCAGCAGGCGCCTAGCGCCGCGCTCGCTGTTGGCGTCGGGGACGGGATGCGAGGCTTCGATCACCTCGATCCGGCGGGTCGGCACGGCGTGGCCGTAGCGGGTGACGACGGTGCCTTCCAGCGGGACGTCGGGCCAGGCATCCTCCAGCGCCGCGGCCATCACCGCGGCCGACTTGCCGCCGCCGACGACGATGCAGCGGCCGGACGCCGGTTTCGGCGGCAAATGGCGGGCCAGCACCGCCCGCGGGTCCGCCGCGGCGACGGCCGTGTCGAACAGCGCGCGCAGCGCGGCGCGCGCCGTCGTATCAGTCCAGGGGGTGTCCTGGGGCATCCGGCCGAATCCTCCCGCCTTTTTCCGGCGCCGTAGTATGGCGAACCGGGACGGGACGCGCCATCTCTCGATTGATTGAAAGGGAGACACGCATGTCAGCACCGGACCTTGACCCCGCCACCCGCACGGAGCTGGAGGCCGCCGCGTTCCGCCGCCTGGTCGCCCATCTGCGCGAACGCACCGATGTACAGAACATCGACCTGATGAACCTGGCCGGCTTCTGCCGCAACTGCCTGAGCCGCTGGTATCGCGAGGAAGCCGCGGGGAAGGGGATCGAGATCGCCGATCCGGACGCGCGGGAGATCATCTACGGCATGCCGTACAAGGAATGGCAGGCCAAGTACCAGGCGGCGGCGACGCCGGAGCAGAAGGCCGCGTTCGCCAAGGCCAATCCGGGGCATTGATTCCGGCCCGGGCGGGCTCGCCCGGCGGTTTGCTGTCCCGGTCGGCCGCTGATCCGGCCGCATGACGCGGCTGGCCCGCCTGCCGCCCGGTGTTCCACTGGCCAGGTCCGCGGCGCCCCGGCCTTGTCCGTTGCCCCAGGGCAATCGCACTTCAGAATAGTGCCAGGAGGCGAGCGAGATAGGCGTTGTCCCAGGCGGCCTTCTGGAACTTGCCGCGCAAGGCGTCCTTGTCGCCGTTCGTCTGCATGACATTGATGGCCATG
>NZ_NHRY01000040.1 GCF_002937115.1 Rhodopila globiformis
GAAACGAGTCGGAAATGACCGTAAAATCAAGTGCTTGCCTGGGCGCCAAGAGCGTTCCCCCATCGTCATGGCCCGGCTTGTCCGGGCCACCTGTCGCGGCACACGTGCTGGAATAGGTGGCCCGGACAAGCCGGGCCATGACGAAAGGGAAACGCAGCGGCGGACCGTTTCCGAGATGTGTGCATCCCGTAGGGACGAGCCGGGCCATGACGATGAGGGAGCGCCGTCGCCCTGTCTCAAGCGACCTGCGGCCTGCTGTAGCCTCCGACAACCCGCCGGAACAGCGCCAGTTGCCCGGCCGTCGTCGCGTCCCAGCTGAACGCTTCAGCATACCCCCGCGTCGCAGCCCGATCCGGCAGCGCCGCGAACAGCCGCCGCACCCCGTCGGCGACCCCCTCCGCCGTGTTCGGCCGGTAGATCACCCCCGCCTCCGGCGCCCGCACCACCTCGGGGTTGCCCCAGATATCCGCCGCGACCACCGGCGTGCCGCACGCCATCGACTCCAGCAGCACGTTGGCCCAGCCCTCGCGCGACGACGCCAGTACCGAGGCGTCCGCCGCCCCGTACAACGCCGGCAGGTCCCGGTGCGGCCACGGCCCCAGCAGCCGCACCCGGTCCGCCAGCCCGTGCTGCGCGATCAGCCCCGACAGCCGCCCCCGTTCCGGCCCCTCGCCGGCGATCAGCAGCGTGAACCCCGGCAACTGCCGCATCGCCTCGATCGTGCGGTGGTGGCCCTTGCGCTCGATCAGCCCGCCGACCGAGACCAGTGTCGGCCCGCTCAGCCCCAGCGCCGCCCGCGCCGCCGCGCGGTCCGCCGGCGGCCGGAACAGATCCGTCTCCACCCCGTTCCGCAGCACCGTCACCTTGTCGTCCGGCGCCCCGATCTCCACCAGCGCCTGCTTCAGCGCCGCGCTGACCGCCACCAGCGCCGCCGCGTCGCGGATCGCCCCCTGGATCAGCCGCCGCGGGATCGCAAACCGCGGGATCAGGTTGACGTCGGTGCCGCGCGCCGTGATCACCACCGGCAGCCCGAACCGGCGCCCCAGCCAGCCGGCCGCGACCCCGTCGGGATACACGTAGTGCGCGTCGATCGCGTCGAACCGCTGCCCCTCGGCCAGCAGCCCGGCCACCACCGGCGCCATCGCCCGGTACAGCAGCCACGGCGCCAGCGACATCCCCACCTTCGGGATCACCGGGAAGCGCGGATGCAGGATGCGGATGCCGTGCCGCGTCTCGGCACGCGGCGCCCGGGCGTTCACCCCCCAGTCGCCGAACCGTGCCGCACCGGACGGGAACCACGGCACCGGCGCCAGCACCGTGCTGGTCGCCTCGCCGCTCCCCAGCAGGTGGCGCAGCCGGTTCTCCACGAAGATGCCGTGGTTCGGCCGCGCCGCCTGCGGGAAAAGCGTCGAGAACGTCAGCAGGCGTATCGGCTGCATCCCCGCCCTCACCGATGCGCCGGGCCTCACGAGCCCTTCGACAGCGCGTCCAGCGCCTTCTGCGCCTCGGCCTTCTCCTTGAAGTCGCCCTTGGTCGCGACCACCGCCGTGAACTGCTTCTTCGCCCCGTCCCGGTCGCCCGAGTCCTTCAGCGCCACACCGTAGTGGTAGACGATGCGCGGGTCGCCATGAGCCTCGGTGGCGGCCTGGCGCAGCAGCATCACGCCGTTGCGCAGGTCGCCCGCCGAGACCATGATCCAGCCCAGCGTGTCGGCGGTCTGCGCCCCGGGAGCCAGGATATAGGCCTGCCGGCCCAGCGCCTCGGCGCGGGCCATGTCGCCCGTGTGCTGCAGCACCCAGGCCAGGTTGTTCAAGGCCACCGTGTCATGCGGCTGGGTCTTCAGCACCTGCTCCAGGTACGTCTTCGCCACGTCCAGCCGGTTGGCGCTGATGGCGACCTCCGAGGCCTGCTTGGTGGCCGTCATGTCGTCCGGATGCTTCGCCAGCCAGGCCACCAGCAGCTTTGCGGCGTCGTCCGCCCGGCCGCTCTTCACCAACGCCGTGGCCTCGCGCGTGGTCAGCAGGCTGGACGGCGCCGCCTTGGCCGCCGCGGCATAGGCGTTCGCCGCGTCGGCGGGACGGTTGACCATCATATAGACGTCCCCCTTCAGCGCCCGCGCGTCGGCAAAATCCTGGTCCTGCGCCTGCAGCTGATCGGCCGAGGCCAGGGCGGCATCGAGCCCGGTGGCCTTGAGGTCGATCGCCACGTAGTCCAGGTACAATTGATAGTTGCGGGCGCTGTTCGCCATGGCGTTGGTGATGACGTTGCGGGCGCTCTCGTAGTCGCCGGCCTGGACCAGCAGCCCCACCAGCTGCCGCCGCGCGACGGCGTTGCCGGGGTCCTGCTTCAGGATCGCGGCATAGGCGGTGCGGGCGTCGGTGCGCTGGCCCAGCGCCGCATAGGCCGCCGCCCGCAGCATCGGGATGCCGGTGGCGTTGGCATTGTCGCCCGGCGCGTTCAGCGTCAGGTCCAGCGCCTGCTGCGGTTTGCCGGCGCGGATATACAGGTCGCCCAGGCTGAGGGTGACGCGCAGCTGGTTCGGCTCGGCGGCGTGCGCGCGTTCCAGCAGGGCAATGGCGTCCGGCAGCCGGTTGGCCTGCACATAGGTCGAGGCCAGCATGGTCAGTATCGGCTGCTGCGCCGGGTGTTTGGCGAGAACGGCGGTCAGCAGCGTCTCGGCGTCCGCTACTTTGCCCTGCATCGCCAGTACGCGGGCCAGGTTGATCCGGGCCGGCATGAAGTCGGGATTCTTGGCCACCAGGCCGCTGAAGGTCGCCTGTGCGCCCGGGATATCCAGCTGCGCCAGCTTGAACAGCCCCTCCAGGTTGCCGACCACGTCGGTCTCGCCCTGCGCGGCACGGATCTTCGCCAGCGCATCGCTGGCCTTGCTGGTGTCGCCGGTGGCCAGGGCGGCGAAGAACAGCGCCTCGCCCACAGCGGGAATCTTCGGCGCCAGGGTCAGCGTGTGCTCCAGGTCGGTCATCGCGGCGTCGACCTTGCCCATGCGCATGTATTCCGAAGCCAGCCTGGTCTGCACGCCGACATCGTTCGGCGCCAGATCCCGGGCCTTCGAGAACGCCTGCACCGCCTCGGCGGCCCGGCCGGTCGCGGCATAGGCGCGGCCAAGCAGGTCATAGGTCTCGGGATCGCCCTTGCCGGACTCCGCCACCTTGGACAGCGTGTCGATCGCCTGATCCGGCCGGTGCTTGGCGAACTGGATGCGCGCCAGCACCTTGTAGGCCGCCAGGTCGTTCGGCGACCGCCCGAGGTACTTCTGCGCCGCGTCCTCGGCCTGCTCCAACTGGCCAAGCTGCTCCTTGACGATGGCCAGCAGGTAGTAGGCGCGCTGGATGCGGCTGACATAGGGGCTGATCCGCTCCAGGTCGGCGTCGGCCGCCTTGTAGTTGCGCGCCTGCGCTTCCATCACCGCCTGCAGGTAGATCGCCTGCACGTTGCCGGGCGTGGTCTTCAGGACGACGTCCAGGTCGGCCCGGGCCGCATCGTTCTTGCCAGCGGCCAGCTCCAGGCTGCAGCGGTCCAGCCGGGCCTGCATCACGCCCGGCTGGTCGGTGATCAGCGCGTCCAGCACGGCGATCGCCCCGGGAATGTCGTTCTTCAGGCGCAGCAGCTGCGCCTTGGCCAGCCGCGCCTCGACCGATTTCGGCTCCGCCTCCAGCGCCCGGTCGATCTTCGCCTGCGCCCGCGCCAGGTCGGCCCGCGCCACCGCCAGGCGAGCGTCGGCAAGCAGCGGCTCCACCGCGTTCGGCGCCACCTGCTCGGCCTCGGCAAACGACTTCTGCGCATCCTCGGGACGCTTCAGGCCGACTTCGGCATACCCGCGGGAGACCAGGATGGCGGCGTCCAGCGCCGGGTCCTTGCCGCCCGGCTTCAGCGTGTCCAGCAGCTCCTGGAATTGGTTCTGCGCCAGCAGCGCCTGCGCCAGCAGCGGCACCGCCTGGTGCGGGTCGAAGCCGCGGTCGCGCGCGGCGATCGCCTCGCGTTGCGTCGCCACCGGATCGCCGAGTTCGAAATCCACCCGGCCGAGCCAGTAATGCGCCTCGGCATTCTGCGGATCGTTGCGGACCGCGTTGCGCAGGTCGATCTGCGCCGCTCTGATGTCGCCTTTCTTCATGGAGTCGCGCGCGGCCGCCATGTAGTCCGCCGCGTGGGCCGTCCCGAAGGGGGCGAGCGTGTAGGCGCCGAGCCAGGCCCCCATCATGAGCCAGCCGAGAGACCGGGTGCGCATCGGGTTCATCCTTGATCGTTCCATCATGCTGTGTCGCTGGTTGCGGCCGCCGCCGCGGCCGCGGCGGCGGCGCCGGTGGCGTCGCTGGCCAAGCCATGGGTTTCCAACAGGCCGTACAGGGTCGGGCGGCTGACCCCCAGCAGCTTGGCGGCCACCGACAGCGTGTTGTTGCTGCGGGCCAGCGCCGCGCTGATCACTTCTCGTTCCGCCCGCAGCCGCGCGGCGCGCAGGTCGAGATCCGGCAGGTCGTCGTCCGCCGCCAGTTCCAGGTCCGCGGCGTCGATCAGGCGGCCGTCGGCCATCACCACCGCGCGCTTCAGCCGGTTCTCCAGTTCCCGCACGTTGCCCGGCCATTCGTGCACCGTCATCGCGGCCGTGGCGCGTTCGGTAAAGCCCCGCACCCGTCGGCCGAATTCCTGGTTGAAGCGGTTGAGGAACCAACCGGCGAGCAGCGCGATGTCGCCGCCGCGCTCGCGCAGCGGCGGGATGCGGACGGTGACGGCGTTCATCCGGTACAGCAGGTCGCCGCGAAACTGCCCCTGGGCGATCTTCTCGTCCAGGTTGAGATTGGTGGCCGAGACGATGCGCACGTCGACCTGGATCTGCTGCCGCCCACCTATGCGCTCGACGATCTGGTCCTGCAGGAAGCGCAGCAGCTTGACCTGCAGCGGGTAAGGGAAGTCGCCGATTTCATCCAGGAACAGCGTGCCCCTGTGGGCGTTTTCGATCTTGCCGATGGTCTGCTTCACCGCCCCGGTGAAGGCGCCGCGCTCGTGCCCGAACAGCTCGGACTCCAGCAGGTTCTCCGGGATGGCGCCGCAGTTGATGGCGACGAACGGCTGCTTCGCGCGCGGCCCCAGGTCGTGCACCGCGCGGGCCAGCGCCTCCTTGCCGGTGCCGCTTTCGCCCAGCAGCAGGACCGGCACGCTGGTGGTGGCGACCTTCTCGATATCACGGCAGACCTTCAGCATCGCCGGGCTGGCGGTGATGATCCGCTCGATCGGCGAGGCCGCCGGGGCCGCCGCCATCCGGCGGTTCTCGTCCTCCAGCCGGTGCAGGTTCAGGCCGCGCGCGATGATCGTGCGCAGCACCTCCAGCTCGATCGGCTTTTCGCAGAAGTCATAGGCGCCGGCGGCGATCGCCCGGAGCGCGTTGCGGCGCTCGCCGTTGCCGGTGACGACGATCACCTTCGTCTGCGGCGCCAGACGCAGCACCTCCTCCAGCGTGGCGAAGCCCTCGCTGACGCCGTCCGGGTCGGGCGGCAGGCCCAGATCCATCAGCACCACCGGCGGGCTTTCGCGCTTCACCATGGCCACTGCCTGCGCCCGCGCGTGCGCCAGCATCACCTGGCAGGCGGGGAACGCCCAGCGGTACTGGGAACAGAGCCCCTCGTCATCCTCGACAATCAGCAGCTTCGGGTTCGCCATGGTGTCCTCAGGCTGCCACCAGGGCGATGTCCGCCTGGTCTGGCTGCAGCGCCGGCAGAATCACCCGCATTACCGTGCCGGTGCCCGTGTGGCTGATCACCAGCAGGTCGCCGCCGGCCTGCCGCAGCAGTTCCCGCGCCTGGTAGGCGCCGATGCCGTGGCCGCCGCTCTTGGTGCTGCGCAGCGGGCTGAACAGCGTGTCGCGCACGAACTCGGGCGTCATGCCCGAGCCGGTGTCGGCGATATCCAGCACCAGCCCGTGCGTCTCGGCCCGCAGCTCCACCAGCACGCGCCCGGCCGGGCCCGAGGCATCGACCGCGTTGTTCAGCAGGTGGGTGACGATGGCGTCGAACGCATCCGGGTCGATCGCCGCGCCGGCGCCGGCGCTGTGGTCGCGCAGCACGACCTGTCCTTTGCCGGTCAGCCGCGACAGCTCGACCAGCGCGGGCAGCCGATCGGCCGGGGTGATCAGGGCGTGGTCGCGCTCCTGCCGCTCGGCCTCCAGCCGCGACAGCAGCCGGGTGATCTTGCCGACCGAGGCCCGCACCGTCGCCAGCATGTCGCGCTGGAACTCCGGGTTGTCGGCGTGGACCTCTGCATTGGCCAGAAGCATGGAAAGCTGTCCGGAGACATTCTTGATGTCGTGGATGACGAAGGCGAAGCGCTGGCTGTACTCGCGAAGCTGCTGTGTCTGGGTCAGCACCTGCATCGCCCGCTGCTCAGCCACCCGGCTCGCGACTTCGCGACCTATGACCCGTAGCAAATCGTATGCCTCGCGGTCCAGTTTGAACTGGATCCGCGGGTGCGCCAGGGCGATGAAGCCGATCAGCGCGCCGCAGTGGTTCAGCGGCAGGGCGATCCAGGCATCCGGCAGGTCGGGCAGCCAGGCGCCGGACCCGGCGTGGTCCTCCAGCCGGACGATCCGGTCGGCCGCGCCGAACAGCGGGATCAGCGGATGGCCGGGCGGGACCGGCGCACCGACGGCGGGCAGATTCCACGATCCGGCCCACTGGAAGGCGACGTCCTGCGGCGGGCGGACGAACAGCGCGCCGGCCGGGCTGTCCACCACCTCGGCCGCGGCGCGGATCGCCCGCTTGTGCAGCGCGACGAACGCCTCGGGCGCGGTCAGCGCGTCGATGCAGCGCATCCAGGCCTTGCGGTAGTCGTAGCGGTTGCTGAAAAAGTTCTCGGCCACCAGGGCGCGCAGGCGGGACCGGACGGACTCCGAGGTGACGGTCACCACGACCGCCATGATGGCGCCGAACACCATCGACATCTCGGCGACCTCGCCCCAGCCGGCGTCCTGCTGGCGGAACACCTCGCCGATCAGCGCCACGGCCAGCAGGAAGATGCCGCTGGCGATCAGGCTGACGCTGTGGAAGACGACATCGCGGGAGACGTGGATGTCGATCGACCAGCGCCGGGTGCGCGCGGCGGCCAGGGCGATCAGCGGCACGGCCAGCATCGCCACCGGCGCCCTGGCTTCCAGCAGGGGCAGGGACATCCGGTGGAACAGCACGCCGTCGGCGTACAGCAGCATGTCATACAGGAACAGGCCGCCCAGCCCGGCGCACAGCAGGTTGACGCTCGCGCGCGAATCCGGCGGCGTGTTGAAGTACAGGTTTTCCAGCAGCAGCAGGTTGCCGACGGCGAAGCCGAGCCGGACGGCGATATCCAGCGATGCCAGGGCCGCGCCGGCCGAGTCCGACAGCCAGTTCAGCAGCGGCGTGCCGCCCAGCACCAGCAGCGCCAGCATGCCCATGGTCCGGTAGGCCGGCATCGCCTGGTCGTTGTCGCCGACGGATTGCCGGTACAGGTGCAGGATGAAGCCGTACCAGGCGGCCGAGCGGCCAACCTCCAGCCAGGCCGGCAACTGGCCGATGGGCGTGTGCCAGGAGACGGCGAAGGCGGCGGCCCAGGCGGCGGAGGCGAGGCTGGCCAGGATCAGCCAGGCGCCGCTGCGGCTGGGCGGCGGACGCATCAGGACCAGCGCTGCGAGCAGGACATAGGCCGCGGCGCAGGCGGCATGCAACGCGACGAATGCGGGAAAGGCGAGGATCATGCTGACGTCATCGCATCACCAGCGCCGGCCGGGCACATTCCCCCGCCGTCATGGCCGGGCCTGGCCGTTGCCACGACGGCGGGGACGGTTCCCATCGGCGCTGACTTGGCGGGTGGACGGCACGGCCGTTCCCACGACGTCATGGTGGGCGGAGGCCCACCATCCACGCCTGGCGGTGTTGATGCCGCAGAAAAGCGCGGATGGCGGCCCGGAGCCTGTGCCCGGGCCCTTGTCCCGGGTAGCCGCCATGACGGTTGGACGGGCCGCCGCACCCGGCCGCCTGGGTTGGCGCCCATGGGGAGACGCCCGGCCATGACGATGGAGCAGCGACCGTGCTCCGCCGGATTCCTTATCTTGGCACCGATGCGGCTCAGCGCGAGCCCTCCTGGAACAGTACGACGCGGACCGTCCGCAGCAGGATGAGCAGATCGAGCCAGAAGGAGCTGTGCTTCACATAGTACAGGTCATAGGCCAGCTTCTCGCGGGCATCCTCGATCGAGGCGCCGTAGGGGTAGTTGACCTGGGCCCAGCCGGTCAGGCCCGGCTTGACGTAGGCGCGCTGGCGATAGAACGGGATGGCCCGGGCGAGTTGCTCGACGAACAGCGGGCGTTCCGGCCGTGGCCCCACCAGGCTCATTTCGCCGCGCAGGACGTTGGCCAGCTGCGGCAGCTCGTCGATGCGGCTGGCGCGGATGATGCGGCCGATGCGGGTGACGCGCGGGTCGCCGGTCTGCGCCCAGCGCGGCGTGCCGCAGGCCTCGGGGTCGGTCCGCATGCTGCGGAACTTGAACACGGTGAAGACCCGGCCGAACTGGCCGACGCGCTGCTGGCGGTAGATCACCGGGCCGTGGCTGTCCAGGCGGATCGCAATCGCCGTCACCAGCATCACCGGCAGGGCCATGGTCAGCAGCACCAGGGCGATGACGATGTCGCAGCCTCGCTTCAGCGCGGCGCCGGCGCCGCCGCCGGCGAACCCGTCGGCGACCAGAAGCTCCTCGATCCGCAGCGCCTCCGGCTCGATCCGCCCGAGATAGTGCTCCTGGAACCCCGCGCCGCCGACGATCGGCATCCCGCGCAGCTTGCAGTCCAGCAGCGCATCGGCTGCCGCGGCGTCGCTGCCGGGCAGCAGCACGACACCCCAGACGCGGCTTCGGCGCAGCGCTTGCCAGGACAGATCGGCGGCCGCCAGCGCGACGGGTTCGAATAACCGGCTGCCGGGGCCATGCAGGCGGCCGGCACAGGCGGCGACCTGCGCCGCGTCGCCGAGCAGCACGATGCGGCGGATCAGCCGGTTGCGGACGAAGTCGAGACTGTGGATCGTGCGGATGGCCGCCACGGCGGCGAGCCACACGGCGAATTCCCAGGCGGTATCCAGGACGACGGCGAGGCTGGAATGCGCGCCGAGGCCGCCATTGGCGGCCAGCAGCACCGCGAAGGCGAGCACAGCGGCGAGCCCCGTCGCCGGCATCAGCCGCCTGCGGTTGAGGCAGACCTCGGGCTGATAGAGTCCGACGGTCAGGCCGATGACGCCGATAACAAGGGCGATCAGGGCTGCCAGGGCGGCGCTGGCGAACGCCGTCAGGGGAATGCTGGCGACGACCGGTCCGTGCGCGCCTGACGCCCGGATCATGGCGTCGATCACCGCGAACGACAGCGCCAGCTCGGCCAGGCCGAGCACGGCCATGTCGCGGGGCATGGACTGTGCCATGGCGCGCTGCATGAGGCGTTCCTTGTCAAATATTTGGATGCCGTTCCGGCCAAAGGCCGGGAAGGCGGCGCAAGCGATTTCTGCAAGCCGTCATTCGGCGCCAATTCCGGAAAGCGAAGCTGACAGAACGTCACACATTCCAGTATGAAGGTCAAACGGTATTTTTATGTTATCAATATCAAAAATGCTATAATTGGGGTTGTGATAAACAGAAGTCGTTGCTTATTGGGCCGCAGCCATGTTACGCCACGATCGTCGTCAACGCCTCGTCTGTGACACATATTTTGCAAGATCAAGTCTTGAATTTAACAAGTATTACGATTTGTGGCGACATCTTGCAGTGGCACGGTGAATCACTGCCGAACCACTGCCGGTGGTCCGCTTGCGCACGCGACATACGGCAAAACACGGTATGGTGATGATAGCGTATCGGGCAGGCGGCTGGCTTCTGACGGCAGAACGCCGTCCCGAACCGGCAGAGCGCGGACGCGGCAGGCGCGTCCGCCGATCAGGTTGCTGCCGCTCCCTGCCTGCGTTCCATGCCTGTGCGGTCGGCCGGTCATCGGCCGCCGCGCCGCCAGGCCCTTCCAGAGGTTGACGTGACACGACTGAACCGGCCTGACCCGACCCGACGACAGACCGCCCGGCGCGGTCCCGCTGCCGCCGCGCTGCGCGTGGCGCTCGCCCTGGCGCTGGCCTTGCCGGCGGCCGGCTGCGGCGCATCGGCCACCAGCCCGGCCCCGGCGGCGAAGGGCAACAGCGCCACGCCCGACCAGGATTACGTCATCGGCTCCGGCGACCAGCTCAGCGTCTTCGTCTATCACAATCCCGACCTCAGCGAGGCCGATGTCGCGGTGCGGCCCGACGGCCGCATCTCCACCCCGCTGATCGAGGACATCGTCGCCGCCGGCAAGACGCCGACGCAGCTTGCCCGCGAGATCGAGAAGAAGCTCGCCAAGTACATCCAGGACCCCAACGTCACCGTCATCGTCCGCTCGTTCGTCGGCCCCTCCGACCGCCAGGTGCGCGTCATCGGCGAGGCGACGGATCCGGTGGCCATCCCGTACCGCGATGGGATGACGCTGCTCGACGTCATGATCGCCACCAAGGGGCTGACCAAGTTCGCCGCCGGCAACCGCGCGCAGATCATCCGGCTGGGGCTCAACGGCAAGCAGCAGATCATCAAGGTGCGGCTGTCCGACCTGATCAAGGACGGCGACATCAGCCAGAACATCGCCATGAAGCCGGGCGACACGCTGATCATCCCGCAGTCCTGGTTCTGAGGCGGCGATGGAGTCCCTCCGCCAACTGCTTGACCAGTACCTGCGCGCCGCCTGGCGCCGCCGCTGGATCGCCGTCATGGTCGCCTGGCTGGTCTGCGGCCTCGGCTGGTTCGGCGTCTACGCCATGCCAAATCAGTACGAATCGAACGCCCGGCTGTTCGTTGACGCCGATGCCGTGCTGACCCCGCTGCTGCGCGGCATCGCCGTCGACTCGGCGCCGACCACCCAGCTTGAGATCGTCCAGCGCACCCTGCTGAGCCGTCCGAACCTGGAGAAGCTGATCTCCAAGACCGACCTCGATCTGTCGCTGACCGGGCCATCGGACCGCGAGCGGCTGATCGCCCGCCTGGCCAGGGAGATCAAGATCACGCCGCAGACCAGTAACCTGTTCACCATCAGCTATCGCGACAAGAGCCCGAAGCTGGCGCACGACGTGGTGCAGACGCTGCTGACCATCTTCGTGGAAAGCGCCACCGGCAGCAACCGGACGGACATGGAGAACGCCCGCCGCTTCCTGCTGCGGCAGATCCAGTCCTATGAGCAGCAACTCCGCGCGGCGGAAAAACGGCGCGCCGACTTCCGCAGCCGCTACGTCGACATCCTGCCCTCGACCGACAATCCCGACGTGCCGGCGCTGGAAGCCGCGCGCAGCGCCGTGCAGGCGCTGGAAGGCAAGCTGCAGGACGCGCAGAGCGCCCACGACGCCCTGAAGAAGGAAGTCGAGGCCACTCCGCCCATGCTGGTCACCGACGAAGGCGGGATGGTCACCGTCACCGGCCAGCTGGTGCAGGCGCCGAAGTCCAGGCTGCAGGAAGCCGAGGAGCAGTTGCGCCTGCTGCTGCTGCGCGACACCGAGAACCACCCCGACGTCATCGCGCAGCGCAAGCTGATCGCGTCGTTGAAGACCGACCCGCAGGCCTCGGCGCCCGGCTCCGCTGGCAAGGGCGGCGCCGCCGGCCAGGCGGGCGGGGCGCGCCACCAGGTGCCGAACCCGGTGTATGAGCAGCTCAAGGTCAAGCTGATCGATGCCGAAACCGCCATCGCCTCGCTGCAGCGGCAGCATGACGACGCGGTACGCTACCGCGGTCGGCTGGAGAAGACCCAGCGCGAGCAGCCCAGCCTGATCGCGGAATACCAGAACATGGACCGCGACTACGGCGTGCTGCGCAAGAACTACGAGGAGCTTCTGGGACGGCTGCAGTCGGCGAACATCGCCCAGGCGGCCGACACCCAGGCCGACAAGGTCAAGCTGCAGATCGTCGATCCGCCGGAAGTCCCGCGCCTGCCGGTGGCGCCGAACCGGATGCTGCTGATCAGCGTCGTGCTGCTCGGCGGCATCGCGTCCGGCCTCGGCGTCGCCGTGCTGCTCAGCCAGTTCGACCGGTCGTTTTCCACGGTCGATCAGCTGCGCGCGCTGGGGCTGCCGGTGCTGGGCGGCATTTCGGTGCTGGGCATGGCGCCGCTGCGGGTCCGGCTGATGGCGGTGCTGCGCTTCGGCGCGGCTGTGGCCTTGCTGGTCGGCATCTATGGCGGGCTGATGGTCCACGTCCTGCGCTCGGCGGCGCTGATCTAGTGCCCGCCCGGCACGGACGGCGCCGCGCAGGCACGCCGCCAAGGTCCGGAAGACCATGGTTCCCAATGATCTCCTGGCATTGAAGGCTGGCGATTCATGCTGACACCGAAGGCATCCCATCTGGTCGAGCGGGTCGCGGAACGCCTGTTGCGCACCGGCGCGCTCGACGACTCCGCGGCGCAGCTGCTGCAGCCCGGCAGCGCGCCGGCAGCGGAAGCGGCCGCACCGGACGCTGCCACCGCCGTAGCGGACGCCGCCGGCGTAACGGCGCAGCCGGCATCGAGGCTGTTTGCGCCACCCCCGGCCACGCCCAAGCCGCCAACCGTCCCGTTGGCCCCATCCGGCATGCCATCGTCCGAAGTGGCATCGCCTGGCATGCCGTTGTCCAACATGCCATCGCCCGGATTGGCCCCACCCGGCGTGACCTTGCCCGGCATGATGTTGCCCCTGGCATCGTCCGCGATCCCCGGCCGGACCCGCCTGCCGGGCGAGCCCGCCAGCCAGGCCGATCGGCCGGCAGCGGCGCCGGGGCAGGCGTCCCCAGCCGTGGACGCGGTCGCGCTGGAACGCGCCGGCATGGTGGACTGGTCGCGTACCCGCACCCGCATCTCGGAAGAGTTCCGGCTGGTGCAGCGGCAGATCCTGCGCACGGCGTTCGGCCCCGGCGCCGAGCCGGGCTTCTCCAACCTGCTGCTGGTGACCTCGGCCCGCCCGGGCGAGGGCAAGAGCTTCATGTCCATCAACCTGTCGGGCAGCATCGCGCGGCAGGGCGACCATTCCGTGCTGCTGGTCGACGCCGACTCCAAGCGCGACTCGATCTGCTATGCGCTTGGTCTGGCCCAGGCGCGCGGCCTGCTCGACCTTGCCGCCAATCCCAAGCTCGACCCCGCTCCGCTGATCGTCCGGACGCCGATCGAGCGGCTGTCGATCCTGCCGGTGGGGCGGGAGCGGGAGCGCAGCGCCGAGCTGTTCTCGACCAAGGAGATGACCCGCCTGATCCAGTCGCTCGGCCGCCGCTACGCCGATCGGCTGCTGGTGCTGGACGCGCCGCCGTGCCTGTCGACCAGCGACCCGGCGGTGCTGTCGCAGGTGGTGGGGCAGATCCTGTTCGTGGTGGAGGCCGAGCGCACGCAGCGCGACGAGATCGAGGCCTCGCTCGACCTGATCCAGGCCTGCCCGACGATCACCCTGGTGCTGAACAAGCAGCAGGTTTCCTCGCGCTACACGTTCGGCGCCTATTCCTCGTACTATTCGTCCTAGCCGGCTGGCGCATGCATCATCATGGCTGATACGACACTTTTTGCGCCGCCACACCGGCCCGCGCACGCCGCTGCCGTGCGCATCCCGCCGCGGACGCTATGGGCGGCGCGATCCGCCCTGGGCAGCGTCGCGCTGGCGGCCCAGATCCAGGCGGCCGCGGCGTTTCCGCTGACCGAGGACCAGGCGCCGCCGCAGGGCACCGAACTCGCCGCGCCGGACGAGCAGACCTTGCAGCACCAGATGGACCTCGCCAACGGCCTGCTGCCGCCGGAGGGCGGCGGCTGGATCGTCATGCCGTATGTCAATGTCGAGGCGATGGCGACCGACAATGCGCTGCAGGCGCACGCGCCGCGGCAGTGGGACCTGATGACCTACCTCTCGCCGGGCATCCACCTGGCGAGCAACGAGCCGCGGCTGCAACTGACCTTCGACTACGCGCCGGGCCTGTCGCTGTATGCCCGCACCTCGTCGCTGAATTCGTTGACCCAGCAGATGAACGGCGTCGGCACGGTCACCGTGGTGCCCGACCTGCTGTTCATCGACCTGCGCGCGGTGGCCGGGGTGCAAAGCCTGTATGGCGGCATCGGTGGCCTGGGCACGGTGGGCGCAGCCGGGCCGATGGCCGCGGCGCAGCAGGCAAGCATCGCCAACCTCGCCGGCCTGACCGGCGCTGCCGGCCTGGGGCTGGCCCGCGACGAGGAGGTGCAGACCAGCAGCGTCGGCATCTCGCCCTATCTGCTGCGGCAGTTCGGCGACTGGGGCACCGGCAGGCTGGGCTACTCCTTCAACGCCACCAGTTCCAGCCAGCTGACCGGCTTCGCCGCCTCGCCGTTCCCGAACGGCGGCAATGCCAGCCAGACGCTGATTTCGAACGAGGAAACCGCCCATTTCGCCACCGGCGACTTCCTGCAGCGCCTGCAGAGCAGCTTCGATGTCGATCTCCAGCAGAGCCAGACCAACGGCGGCTACGGCTACGGCATCACCGGCTCCGCGCCGCAGACGTCGTTCAGCATCACCCGCGACTATGTCAGCGACAAGCTGACCTACCAGGTCAACCACACGATTGCGGTGTTCGGCTCGGGCGGCTGGGAGAACATCAACTATGGCCAGGCCGGCGGCTACGCCACGCCGAACGTCAACGACCTGACCTGGAGCGTCGGCACCACGCTGACGCCGAGTCCGAACTCCACGTTGACCGTTAGCTACGGCCATCTGAACGGCTTCAACTCGTTCACCGTGAACGGCCAGGTTGCCGTCACTGCGCGCACCACCGTAAGCGTTTCGTATCTGGCCAGTGCCGGGACGCAGCTGGAATACCTGAACAGCCAGCTGAACCTCGCGACCTATAACGCCAGCGGGACGCTGGTGAACGGCCAGACCGGCGGGCAGCTCTACGGCGCAACCAACGCGCTGCCGCTGCAGAACGGCATCTTCCGCACCGATACGCTGACCATCGGCAGCACGACGCTGCTGGACCGCGATACCCTGACGCTCAACCTGCTGTGGACGAAGCAGACCGGCCTGGGCGGCGCCGCGTCGATCCCGACCTCGGCGAAGACCGTCACCGGGCAGTGGCTGCACCAGTTGCGGCCGGACCTGACCTTGAGCGCGGCGGCGTCGTTCTCGCTGCAGGACGGGTTCTTCGGCTACGCCGGGTCCGGCAGCGCCACCTCGGTGGCAGCAAGTGTTGGATTGCAGTACCAGATTTCTGCTAAGCTTGCCGCCAGCCTGGGGTATTCGTTTTTTGACCGGCAGGCCGGCACGTCCGTCTACAGCTTCTACCAGAACATGCTGATCCTCGGCATTTCGAAGTCCTTCTGATCACGCCTTCCCAGTGAGGCACCGTGTTCGATACATTCTACAAACTGTCCGGCCAGCCCTTCCTGCTGACACCCGACACGCGGTTCTTCTTCGGATCGAGCGGGCACAGCCGGGCCATTGCGCACCTGGTCTATGGCCTGGCGCAGCAGGAAGGCTTCATCGTCATCACCGGCGAAGTCGGCGCCGGCAAGACCACGCTGGTCGAGCAGCTGTGGGCGCAGCTCGACCGCTCGACCTATGTCATGGCGCGGGTGGTGACAACGCAGGTGTCGGGCGACGACCTGCTGCGCCTGGCGATGGCGGGGTTCGGCCTGGGCGAGAACCCGGGCACCGACAAGGCGACGCTGCTGCGGCGGTTCGAGCACATGGTGCGCGACCAGCGCCGGCAGGGGCGGCGCTGCCTGCTGGTGGTGGACGAGGTGCAGAACCTGTCGCTGGCGGCGCTGGAGGAATTGCGCATGCTCTCCAACATCACGGTGGATGGCCGCGCCTCGGTGCAGACCATCCTGCTGGGCCAGCCGCAGTTCCGGCCGATCCTGGCCAGCCGGGATGTCGAGCAGTTGCGGCAGCGGGTGTTGGCTTCGTACCACCTCGGCCCGCTGACCGAGGCCGAGACGCGCGGCTATGTCCAGCACCGGCTGCGCACCGTCGGTTGGGCGGACGACCCGGCGTGGGAGGACGATGCGTTCGCCGCGGTGCATCGCGCCACCGGCGGCATTCCGCGGCGGATCAACACGCTCTGCGCCCGCGTGCTGCTGCTGGGCGCGCTGGAGGAGACGCACGCGATCACTGCCCTGATGGTGGAGGAGACGGCCGAGGAGCTGCGGCGCGATCTTGGTGACGGGCAGGCGGGGGGTGACGCATCGGCGGCCCGGCCGCCCGTGCCGGCGGATGCGCTGGCACAGCGGATCGAGGCGCTGGAAGCCATGGCCGCGCGGCAGGACCGGGTATCGCGGCGCATCCTGCAACTGCTGGAGGACGGGCTGGCCGGCAACACCGCGGGCGCGCAGGCATGACCGGACGAACCAACGCCATGACGGTGGACGTCGAGGACTACTTCCAGGTCCAGGCCTTCGCCGGCTGCGTCCGCCGCGACGAGTGGGACGCTTTCCCCACCCGGGTCGAGGCCAACACCCACCGCGTCCTGGACCTGTTCGCCGCCGCCCGGGTGAGGGCCACGTTCTTCACCCTGGGCTGGGTGGCGCAGCGCCATCCCGCCCTTGTCCGCCGCATCGTCGCCGAGGGGCACGAACTGGCCAGCCACGGCTGGGACCACACCCGCGCCGACAGCCAGACGCAGGCAGCGTTCCGCGCCGACATCCGCCGCACCCGCGCGGTGCTGGAGGATACCGGCGGCGTCCGGGTCGCCGGCTATCGCGCCGCGACCTTCTCCATCGGCGCGGGCAACCTGTGGGCGTTCCCGATCCTGCTGGAGGAGGGGTATGCCTACAGCTCCAGCATCAACCCGATCCGGCACGACCTGTACGGCCTGCCGGACGCGCCGCGCGTGCCGTTCCGGCCGGTTGCCGACGGCGTGCCGGAGATCCCGATGACCACGGTGCGGCTGTTCGGGCGCAACTGGCCGTGCTCGGGCGGCGGCTATTTCCGGCTGCTGCCGACCGGGTTGTACCGCGCCGGGCTGAAGCGGGTGAACCGGCGCGATCGGCAGCCCGGCATCTTCTACTTCCATCCCTGGGAAATCGATCCCGGCCAGCCGCGGATCGCCGGGGCGCCGCTGAAGTCGCGGCTGCGGCACTACACCAACCTAGCGCGGATGCAGGGCGGGCTCGAACGGCTGCTGCGCGACTTCGCCTGGGACCGGATGGACCGGGTGTACGCGCCGGTGCTGTCGGCGGCCGAGCTTGTGCCGGCCTGAAGGGAACACACTTGCATGCCGATTAAGGTGCGTTCGCTGGACCAGGACAGCCTGGCGGTGTGGGACCGCTTCGTGCGGGCGATGCCGGCGGGTACGTTCTGCCACCTCGCCGGCTGGGCGCAGGTGATCCAGACGGCGTTCGGCCATACGCCGTACTATATATATGCCGAGCGTGACGGGGCGATGACGGGCGTGTTGCCGCTGGTGCGGGTGAAGACGCGGCTGTTCGGCGACTCGCTGGTCTCCAACCCGTTCTGCGTCTATGGCGGCCCGCTGGCGGCGGACGCGGACAGCCACGCGGCGCTGGTGGACCACGCCGAGGCGCTGATGCGGCAGACCGGCGTCTCCGCCACCGAGTTCCGCTACCGCGAGCCGCCGGATTTCCCCGTTGAGGACGGCTGGATCGACCGCCCGGACCTGTACGTCACGTTCCGCAAGGCGATCACGGCGGACCATGACGCCAACATGAAGGCTATCCCGCGCAAGCAGCGGGCGATGGTGCGCAAGGGGATTCAGCTTGGGCTGACCTCGGAGGCCGGGCAGGACGTGAAAACGCTGCACCGGGTGTATGCCGAGAGCGTGCGCAACCTCGGCACGCCGGTGTTCCCGCGCCGTTACTTCCGCGTGCTGATGGCGACGTTCGGCAAGGACGCCGACGTGGTGACGATCCGCCGCGACGGCACGCCGGTGGCGTCGGTGCTGAACTTCTACTTCCGCGACGAGGTGCTGCCATACTACGGCGGCGGCACGCAGGAAGCGCGCGCCTGCGCCGGCAACGACTTCATGTACTGGGAGGTGATGCGCCGCGCCGCGGACCGCGGCTGCCGGATGTTCGACTTCGGCCGCTCCAAGCTCGGGACCGGCGCGTATGCGTTCAAGCACAACTGGGGCTTCGAGGCGAGCAAGCTGCATTATCGCTTCCGGCTGAAGCCCGGCGGGTCGATCCCGGACCACAACCCGCTGAACCCGAAATACAGGCTGTTCATCGCCGCCTGGAAGCGCCTGCCGCTGCCGGTGGCCAACGCCGTCGGGCCGTTCATCGTGCGCGGGCTGGGATAGAGGATGCCCGATTTGCTGTTCCTGACCCAGCGCCTGCCGTATCCGCCGACGAAGGGCGAGAAGATCCGGTCGCTGCAGGTGCTGAAGTACCTCACGCAATGGTACGATGTCCACCTCGGCTGCCTGGTCGACGACCCGGCGGACGTGCCGCACATCGAAACGCTGCGCGGCATGGTCCGGCAGGCCTATGTCGCGAAGCTGGACCGGCGGATGGCGCGGCTGTGGTGCCAGCGCGGGCTGCTGACCGGCGAGTCCCTCAGCGTCACGTTCTTCCGCGACGCCGGGCTGGCGCGCTGGGTGCGCGAGGTGCTCGACACGGTGCGGCCGCAGGTGGTGTTCGTCAGTTCCGGCAACATGGCGCCGTATGTGCTGGACCTGCCGCGCACGCCGATCCGGGTGGTGGACCTGGTGGATGTGGACTCCGAGAAGTGGCGGGCCTACGCCGAGACGGCCGCCGGGCCGATGCGGCTGGTGTACCGGCGGGAGTGGCGCAAGGTCGCGGCGCTGGAACAGCGCATCGCCCGCGAAGCCGACCTGACGACCCTCGTTTCGGATGCCGAGGCGGCGTTGTTCCGCCGGCAGAACCCCGGCTGCGCCGACCGGATCCGCGGCATCGGCAACGGCGTGGATCACCGCTACTTCGATCCGTCGCTGCCGCAGCCGGTGGTGTTCGATGCCGAGGGGCCGATCCCCAAGGGGCCCATCTATGTCTTCACCGGCACGATGGACTATCCCCCAAACATCGATGCGGTGAGCTGGTTCGCGAACGACATCCTGCCGCTGGTCCGCCGTGTCCTGCCCGCCGCGCGGTTCTTCATCGTCGGCGCCAACCCCGGCCCCGATGTGCAGAAGCTGGCGCGGCTGGATGGCGTCTTCGTCACCGGCCGTGTGCCGGACGTGCGGCCCTACCTCGCCCACGCCACCGCCGCGGTGGCGCCGATGCGCATCGCCCGCGGCATCCAGAACAAGGTGCTGGAGGCGATGGCGATGGGCAAGCCGGCCGTGGTGACCGCCGGCGCGCTGGAAGGCATCAACGCCGAGCCGGGCCGGGAGGTGATCCTGGCCGATACGGACGATGACTTCGCCGCCGCCTGCTGCCGGCTGGCGACCACGGCCGAGGGCGCCGCCATCGGCGCGGCGGCACGGGCGCGCATCGTGCGCGACTATGACTGGGCGGCGACGCTCAGCCGCTTCGACGACCTGCTGCGGCCGGCCTGCGTGGACGGCCCCGTTGCGGGCCGATAAGGAACATCGTATGCGCCGCGTAACAACCGAAAGCCTCTGCCCATGAGTACCCCGGCGATGACGGTGCCCGCGCCGTTCGCGACCTTGCGCGGCGTGGCCTGGCCGATTGGCCTCGGGCTGCTGCTGCTGGGCGGCCTGTTCCACGAGGAAGTGGCGGCGGCGGTGCAGACCTGGATCGACTCCACCGCCTATAACCACTGCTTCCTGGTGCTCCCCATCGTCGGCTACCTGCTGTGGGATCGGCGTTTCGAGCTGGACGGCCTCGCGCCCCGGCCGTGGCGTCCGGCGCTGCTGCTGGCCGTGCCGGTGGCGCTGGTCTGGCTGCTGGCGGAACGGCTGGGCATCATGGAGGGCCAGCAGCTTGCCGCCATCAGTTTCGCCGAGGTGCTGTTCCTGGCGGTGCTGGGGCCGCGGCTGTGGTGGGCCATGGCGGGGCCGCTGCTGTATTTGTATTTCCTGGTGCCGTTCGGCGCGTTCCTGACGCCGAAGCTGCAGGACATCACCACCATCATGGTCAGCCACGGGCTGGATGTGCTGGGGGTCCCCGCCTACATCGACGGCTATACCATCGAGATCCCGCAGGGGACGTTCTTCATCGCCGAGGCGTGCGCCGGGCTGCGCTTCCTGATCGCCTCGATTGCGTTCGGGGTGCTGTATGCCCTGCTGATGTACCGCAGCCCGGTGCGGCGGACGGTGTTCATCCTGGTTTCGATCGTCGTGCCGGTGTTCGCCAACGGCATCCGGGCGATCGGCATCGTGTACCTGGGTTACCTGCTGGGCAGCGCGCAGGCGGCGGCGACGGATCATGTGCTGTATGGCTGGCTGTTCTTCTCGATCGTCACTCTGCTGCTGATCCTGCTGGGCCTGCCGTTCCGGCAGGACAACGCCGCGCCGCCGCCCGCCGAGCCGCGGACGGTGGCGCCGGTGCGGTCCTGGCCGCGCGGCGCGATGGCGGCGGCGCTGGCGCTGGTCGCGGTCGCCGCGGTGACGCCGGCGGTGGCGGACGGGCTGGCCCTGGCGACCCTGCGGCCGGCGCCGGTGCCCGAGGCGATCAACGTCGGACCCGGCTGCATGGTCGCACCACTGCCGGCGGACGGCGCGGTGCACGGGCAGCGCGTCACCTGCGGGCTGCTGGGCATGGACATGCGCTGGCAGGCGTTCTCGACGCACGCCACCGCCGCCGCCGTGATGGCGGGGTGGTGGCAGATGACCCGGCTGGTCGATACCGAAAGCCGATCGGAAGCCTGGTTGGCAACGCCGGGCGGGACACCGAGCGTGTGGCGGATCGTGCGCTCGAACGATCCGTTCGGCATGATGGCGGTGGGGGTGTGGATCGACGGCAAGCCAGTCCGGCCGGGCCTGCGGATGCGGGCGCGGATGGCGCTGGACAGCCTGCTGGGGACAACGCACGTGCCGCTGGTGGTGACGGTGACACCGGCGATCGACTGGAAGCGCGTGCCGCAGGCGCAGTGGCCGATGTTCCAGAGGGAACTGGGGAAGTTCCTGCTGGCGCACCGGGGGCTGGAGACGGAAATCGGGACGGTGACCGGGCATGGTTGAGCGCTTGCACCAGCAACGACTCCACGGCGTGCAACTGCCCGCTGCCGACGCTTTCGATCTCCTCGATGATGTTCGGCCAGTCCGGCGTTTCGTTCACCGTCTCGCCGGCGGCCACGCGGCGGAGCAGGTCGCGCTGGTGCTCCGCCACAGCAGGATGTCAGCCTCGTAGAGGTCGCTCATTGGTCCGCTTCCTGGCTTGTTCTGCGTCGCTCATGGCGCTTCCGTAGCCCGCATACTTCCGTTGCGCTAAGATACACGAATGGCCACCCGCACCAGCCCGTCCCGGCGCCAGCATACGGCTCAACAGCCCGGGCCGGAGGTCGTGGCATCCATCCCGCCCGTCCCGGTGACTGCGGAGGCCGCGCGGCTCGGCTTCCTGGCCTGGATGCGGCAGGAACGCCACGCCGCCGCCAACACCGTCGAGGCCTACACCCACGCGCTGGCCGGTTTCCTCGGCTTCCTGACCCAGCACCTGGGCAAGGAGCCGGACCTGGCGGCCCTCGCCGCCCTGCGCGCCGCGGACATCCGCGCCTGGCTGGCGTCGCTGTCGAACGCCGGTCTCGTCGCCGCGTCCCGCGCCCAGCACCTGTCGGCGGTGCGCGGCTTCTTCCGCTACCTGGACCGCCGGCACGGGCTGGAGATCCCCGCCATCCGGCTGGTCGCCACCGCCCGGGTGCGGCCCGGGCTGCCGCGCGCGCTGACGGTCGAGCAGGCCTGCGACGTCACCCAGCACGTCGACGACGTCTCGGACGACCCGGCCCTGCAGGCGCGGGACGTCGCCTTGTTCTCGCTGCTGTACGGCAGCGGCCTGCGCATCGCCGAGGCGCTGGGGCTGGACGTGCGTGACGCCGCCACTCTGCGCACCAGCCAGACGCTGACCGTGACCGGCAAGGGCTCGAAGACCCGCATCGTCCCGGTGCTGCCGGCGGTGTGCGCGGCGATCGAGGCGTGGCTGGCGGTGCATCCCGACGCGCAGCCCGGCAGTCCGCTGTTCCTCGGCGCCCGCGGCAAGCGGCTGGACCCGGCGGTGGCGCAGCGGGTGCTGCGGACCTATCGCCGCCTCGCCGGATTGCCGGAGCACGCGACGCCGCACGCGCTGCGGCATTCGTTCGCCACGCATCTGCTGGCGGGCGGCGGGGATTTGCGCTCGATCCAGGACCTGCTCGGGCATGCCAGCCTGTCCACCACGCAGCGCTACACCGCCGTCGATGACGCTGCGCTGCTGGCGGTGTGGCGGAAGACCCATCCCCGGGCCTGAATAAAAGAAGCGGCGCCCGGAGGCGCCGCCTAAGTTTGGGGGGGAAACGTCACGCGGATGAGGCCTGGCCTCCATCCGCTCCCCCGACATTGTGCGGCGCATCCTGGAGTCAAGCTCACGCTTGCGCGCGTCCCCCGCCACGGTGCTTGAACGCGCCGTGATCGTCATGCCGGAGCCGCCCTCGGGACTGGTCGAAACCGATCCTTTCGTCCTATATCCCCGCCGCTTTTATTTTCTTCTCCCCGCTGGAGGCACCACGCATGGATTATATCGAGCAAGCCGGCATTCGCATCGCCAAGCCTCTCTACGAGTTTGTGAACAGCGAAGCGCTGCCAGGGACCTCGATCGGCCGGGACGCCTTCTGGAACGGCTATGCCGCTTTGCTGGCCGATCTGGCGCCGCGCTGCAATGCGCTGTTGGCGAAGCGTGACAGCATCCAACAGCAAATCGACGTGTGGCACCTCGCCAACAAGGGCAAGCCGGCGGATGCCGCGGGGTACATAAGCTTCCTGCGCAGCATTGGCTACCTGGTGGAGGAGCCGGCGTCGGTCACCGTCACCACCGCCAAGGTCGATCCCGAAATCGCGCACATTGCCGGGCCGCAGTTGGTCGTGCCGGTGACGAATGCCCGTTATGCGCTGAACGCGGCCAACGCCCGCTGGGGCAGCCTGTACGACGCGCTGTACGGCACCGACGCCATCCCCGAGGACGGCGGCGCCGCGCGCGGTCCGGGCTTCAACAAGGTACGCGGCGACAAGGTCGTGGCCAAGGCGCGGGAGATCCTGGATAACGCCGCGCCGCTCGCCTCCAGCAGCCATGCCGACGCGGCGGCCTACAGCGTGGTGAACGGCGCACTGTCGGTCAAGTTGAAGAACGGCAGCACCACCGGGCTGAAGAACCCGGCGCAGTTTGCCGGCTACCGCGGCGAGGCGTCGGCGCCGTCGGACGTGCTGCTGGCGAACCATGGGCTGCACATCGAGATCGTGATCAACCGCGCCCATCCCATCGGCAAGGACGACCCCGCGGGCGTCGCCGACGTGGTGATGGAGGCGGCGATCACGACCATCCAGGACTGCGAGGACTCGATCTCCGCGGTGGACGCCGCGGACAAGGTCGGCGCTTACCGCAACTGGCTCGGCCTGATGCAGGGCACCCTGGCGGACACGTTCGAGAAGAACGGCCGCATGATGACCCGCACGCTGAATGCCGATCGGGATTACACGAAGCCGGACGGCGGAACGCTGACGCTGCCCGGGCGCAGCCTTATGCTGGTGCGCAATGTCGGGCACCATATGTACACGGATGCGGTGCTGGACGCGGCGGGGCACGAGACGCCGGAGGGCTTCCTGGACGCGGCCGTCACCTCGCTGATCGCGATGCATGACCTGGCCGGCCAGGGCCAGTACCGCAACAGCCGCGCCGGTTCGATCTACATCGTCAAGCCGAAGATGCACGGGCCGGAAGAGGTCGCGCTGACCAACGAGCTGTTCGGACGGGTCGAGGGCATCCTCGGGCTGCCGGCGAACACCATCAAGATGGGCATCATGGACGAGGAACGGCGGACGTCCGCCAACCTCAAGGCCTGCATCGGCGCGGCGGCGCAGCGGGTGGTGTTCATCAACACCGGCTTCCTGGACCGCACCGGCGACGAGATGCACACCTCGATGGAAGCCGGGCCGATGATCCGCAAGAACGAGATGAAGGGCACCGCCTGGATCAAGGCCTACGAGGACCAGAACGTCGACATCGGCCTGGAGTGCGGCCTGCGCGGCAAGGCGCAGATCGGCAAGGGCATGTGGGCGGCGCCGGACCGCATGGCGGACATGCTGGCGCAGAAGATCGGCCATCCGACGGCGGGCGCCAACACCGCCTGGGTGCCCTCGCCGACCGCCGCGACGCTGCATGCGCTGCACTACCACCAGGTGGACGTGGCCGCGCGGCAGAACGAGCTTGCCTCGCGCAAGCGGGCGCCGCTGGCCTCGCTGCTGACCATCCCGGTCGCCGAGGGGCAGAACTGGTCGCCGGACGACCTGCGGCAGGAGTTGGACAACAACTGCCAGGGTATTCTCGGCTACGTGGTGCGCTGGATCGACCAGGGCGTCGGCTGCTCCAAGGTGCCGGACATCCACGACGTCGGGCTGATGGAGGACCGGGCGACGCTGCGGATCTCCTCGCAGCACATCGCCAACTGGCTGCACCACGGGGTGGTGTCGAAGGAGCAGGTGATGGAGGCGCTGAAGCGCATGGCGGTGGTGGTCGATCGGCAGAATGCCGTCGATCCGCTGTACAAGCCGATGGCGCCGGGGTTCGACGGCGTGGCGTTCAAGGCGGCCTGCGACCTGGTGTTCGAGGGCCGCACGCAGCCGAACGGCTACACCGAGTTCATCCTGCACCGCCGCCGGCGGGAGGCGAAGGCCGCGGCGTAGCGGCGGGTGGGCGGCGCCAGGTCGTCGCCCCCTCGTCATGGCCGGGCGTGTCCCGGCCATCTGTGCTTCGACGGTTGGGGGTGGATGGCCGGGACACACGCCCCATTAGCGCTAACGTAGCGGGCCATGAGGCCCGGCTGTTGCCACCACGTCATGGTGGGCGAAGGGCCCACCATCCACGCCTTTTGCTGATACCGGCACCGCAAGGCGTGGATGGCCGCCCGGAGCCTGTGCCCGGGCTTGTCCCGGGTAGCCGCCATGACGAGGGGACAGTGCGCCGCGCCCCGTCCGGCACCCGCGCGGCTCCACCCGCCGCACCTGTCCATTCGCAGAATGTATTTCCCCCTCGCTCACGAACCGGGGTAGGATCATTGCATGTCCCGGCGTCTGGCAGCCTTGTGCCTGTCCATCGGTCTCTTGAGTTGCGCGGTGGTCGCCCTCTGGTGGTGGCAGGCTTCTCCCGCTCCGCCGGAAGACGCCGTTGCCGAACTGCCGGTTCCGCCCTTCCCACCGCGCATCACCGAAGGCAAGGACTATGAAGCCTGCCTCGCGACGCTGGCGGATGACCCGGCCGGCGCCCTGGCGACGGCCGACTCCTGGCTGGCGAAAGGCGGCGGCGACGGCGCGGCGCATTGCCAGGGGCTGGCGCTGATCGGCACCGGCAAGCCCGAGGCCGGCGCGGCCGTGCTGGAACACGTGGCCGAAACCGGCAAGGTGCCACCGATGGCCCGCGCCCTGCTGCTCAGCCAGGCGGGGCAGGCCAGGCTGATGGTGGCGCAGCCCGCCAAGGCCCTGGCGGATGCGTCCACGGCGCTGGCGCTGTCGCCGGCCGACGCCGATCTGTTCATCATGCGCGCCACTGCGGAAGGCATGCTCGACCGGTACCGGGATGCGATCACCGACCTGAGCGATGCGCTCCGGCTGGATGCGCCCCGGGCCGACGCGCTGGTCGCGCGGGCGGTGATGTACCGGAAGCTGAACGAGCTCGCCCTGGCGCAGGTGGATGTCGGCCGCGTGCTGAGCCAGGACCCCGACAACGCCGATGCGCTGCTGGAGCGCGGCATCCTGCGCCAGCGCCTGGGTGACGAGGCGGGGGCGCAAAGCGACTGGCAGCACGCCCGGGATGTCGATCCAAACAGCACGACGGCCGATCTGGCGGAGCAGAACCTGTCGCTGCTGGAAGCGGGGCCAGAGCGGCGCTGATCCGCGGGGGTGCCGGCGCCGGCGGTGTGCGGCGGCCGACTGCGGTTGCCCGGCTGGGTTCAGCCGGCAGTCGAGCGGGCCTCTCGCCGCGCGGCCTGTTCGGCGGCACGGCGTTGCTCGCGATTTATGGCGGGGGGCGCGTCGGGTGTTTGGGCCATCTGCTCCCGCGCCCGGGCCACACGCTCCCGCATTGCCTGCAGCATCGCCAGTTGCTCGGGGGTGAGATCGGGTGGTGCCGGCTCCGGCTGCGGCTGGGCGGCGGTGTCGCGGCTGCGGGACTGATAGACTTTTTCCAGCAGCTTCAGGGTGCGATGGCCGGCACGGTTCAGCGCGACGGCCCCGGCGCGCAGCCTGTGCCGCTGCGGTTCCGGCATCTCGGGATCGGCCTTGGCCAGGCGCAGTTCCGCCATGGCGGATTGGGAGAAGGCGATGACCTCGGTGACAAGCTGAAGCTCCAGCATCGTGTTGATGGGGTAGGCTTTCAGCAGTTCCACCGCGGCGCGGCGGGCGCGGGCGGGGTCGCCGCCGGCGCCGTCCAGGAAGAACGGGGTCAGGGTGAACAGCGCCTGTTCCACCAGGTCGTCCTGGGCGCATGTCGCGTCGGTGGTGGCGGGCTGCGCGGGCGAGTGGTCCGGTTGGGGCATGAAGGACGGTCCGGGTGGAATGAATTCGGGGTAGATGGGGGAAGCGGTGTTCGATTTTTGTTCTTTATAGGCCGAACAGCAACGAAAGATCAAGAACAAAATAAGAAAGTGCTTCCCGGGAAGAATAGCGACCGCCACTGTGCCGCCAGGGGGTGCCGCCAGGGGGCGCCGCCAGGGGGTGCTGC
>NZ_NHRY01000041.1 GCF_002937115.1 Rhodopila globiformis
CCCACCGCGTCCCCCACCGCGGCGCCCACTGCGTCCCCCACGGCGGCCCCCACTGTTGCCCGCACCGGGGTCCCCACCGCGCCGGCCCCGCAGCACCGCACCACGCTCGCCCGGCCCGCGGCGCCGGCTTCGCAATTCCCCGCTCCCGCGCCGCAGCACGTCGATCCGGCGAACAAGCAGCTTTGGCGCACCATCTGGGCGGACGCCATGGCCGAGGTGGCCGCCGAATTCACCGCCGGACTGGACAGCCTGCCGCCCGCCGAGCGCGCTGACGAGTTGGTCCGCATCCAGTCACTGACCGAGGCCGCCCGATTGCTGTCCGCCGGCCCCCAGGCGGGTCCATTGCCCACTTTCGCCGACATCCTCGGCCTCGCCGATGGCCAGCCAAGCGGCCCGGGCTGAGTTCGGCCGGGCCTGGCGCTGACCGCCGCATCGCCGCGGCCGGGCCTGCACTGTCGCATCGTCGCGGCAACTCAGGCTGGCCCGCCACCCCCGCCTCCACATCCGTATGGATGGATCGGCGGGACGGGCCGCGAGCCCGCTGCTATACGACCCCCACCATGGATACCATCGTCGCCAACACGATCGACCTGCTGGTCGCCGCCATCCTCGTCGCCCTGGTCGCCCGCCGGCTTCGGCTGCCCTACACCGTCGGCCTCGTCATCGCCGGGATCGGCCTGGCGCTGACCCAGGCCGGCGTCAACGTCGTCCTGACGCACGAGTTCATCCTCGACGTCATCCTGCCGCCACTGCTGTTCGAGGCGGCGATCAACATCCGCTGGCCGGACCTGCGCCGCGACGCGCTGCCGGTGCTGACGCTGGCGATCCCCGGCACGCTGATCGCCGCCGCCGTCGTCTCGACGGGGATCGTGCTGGTCCTGCACTGGCCGCTGCGCTCCGCCCTGCTGTTCGGCGTGCTGATCGCCGCCACCGACCCGGTCGCCGTCATCGCCATGTTCAAGGACAACCACACCGAGGGCCGGTTGCGGCTGCTGGTCGAAAGCGAGAGCCTGTTCAACGACGGCGTCGCGGCGGTGCTGTTCACCCTGGCCACCGGCGGCATGCAACTCATGGGCGCCACGGCGCCGACCTGGATGGAAGCCGGCAAGACCCTGCTGCTGACCGCCGGCGGCGGCATCGCCATCGGCCTGATCTGCGCCGGCGCCGCCCTGCTGCTGGTCGGCCGCACCACCGACCGCATGGTCGAAAGCACGCTGACCACGGTGGCCGCCTACGGCTCGTTCCTGCTGGCCGATCGGCTGCATGCCTCCGGGGTGCTGTCGACCGTCGCGGCCGGGCTGGTCGTCGGCACGGTGGCGGTACTGCGCGACGACGAGCGCAGCCGCATGACGCAGCGCGGCCGCGAGTTCGTGCTGGCGCTGTGGGAGTTCATCGCCTTCATCGCCAATTCCCTGGTGTTCCTGATGATCGGCGTGACCGTGGCCGGCCTGTCGTTCGCCCGGCCCGGTCTCACCGCCTGCGCCATCATCGTCGGCCTGGTGCTGCTGGGCCGGGCGCTGACCGTCTATCCGCTGTGCCTGCTGTTCTACCGCTCGCGCTGGAAGGTGCCGGCGTGGTCGCAGCACGTGCTGTGGTGGGGCGGGCTGCGCGGCGCGCTCGGCCTGGCGCTGGCGCTGTCGCTGCCGCCGGACATGGCATTCCGCAACGAGATCCTGGTTTCGACCTTCGCCGTGGTGGTGTTCTCGGTGATCGTGCAGGGACTGACGATGCCGTTCCTGCTGCGGCGGGCGGCGTGAGGCAGGAGGCGGGGCGAGGCCGTCGTTGCTCCCCCTCATGGCCGGGCGTGTCCCTACGGCATGCACAAATCTCGGAAACGATTTGCCGCAGCCCCGCCCAGCTCACCCCGTCATGGCGGCCGTAGGGCCGCCATCCACGCCATTCTACGGTCTCGGCGCCGACAGGCGTGGATGCCGGCTCTGCGCCCGTCACGACGAGATCGAAACGACCGTCGCCACTTTAACGCCCATGCCGGCTCGCTCTGGCCATGACGATGGAGGAACGCTCTCGGCGCCCAGGCAAGCACTTGATTTTACGGTCATTTCCGACTCGTTTCCAGGATGTGTGCATTGCGTAGGGACACGCCCGGCCATGACGGTGAGGCAACGGCCGCGCGAACCGCATTTTCATAGGAGAGCCCGCTACACCCGCCGCAGATCCAGCGTCCGCGGATGCTCGCGCGACGGCTGCACCGCCGGTTCCGCCATCAGTCCCGCCCGATGCCCGAACGCGAAGAACCGCGCCCGCCGCCGCGCTTCCGCCTCGTTGGCGTTCACCGGGAAGGTCTCGTAGCTGCGCCCGCCGGGATGCGAGACGTTGTAGGTCAGCCCGCCCAGGCTGCGGCCGTTCCAGCGGTCGTAGACGTCGAAGGTCAGCGGCGCGTGCGGCCCGACGGTCGGGTGCAGCGCGCTCGGCGGGTTCCACGCCTTGAACCGCACGCCGCCGACATACTCGCCGACACGATCCGTCCGGCTCAGCGGCACCGCCGCGCCGTTGCAGGCCAGGACATAGCGTTCGTCCACCCAGCCGGAAACCCGCGCCTGCACCCGCTCGACCGAGCTGTCCACATACCGCGCCGTGCCGCCGGACACCTGCTCCTCGCCCAGCACGTGCCACGGCTCCAGCGCGTTGCGCACCTCCAGCTGCATGCCGCGCACGTCGACCGTGCCGACATAGGGGAAGCGGAATGCGATGTGCGGCGCGAACCAGTCCAGCTCCAGCGGGAACCCGAGGCCGCCCAGTTCCTCCAGCGCGTCGCAGAAGTCCTGCTCGACGAAGTGCGGCAGCATGAAGTCGTCGTGGATGCGGGTGCCCCAGTGGATCAGCCGCCGCTCGTACGGCCGTTCCCAGAACGCGGCGATGGCCGAGCGCACCAGCAGCGCCTGCGCCGCCGACATGTGGGCGTGTGGCGGCATCTCAAACGCCCGGCACTCCACCAGGCCGCGGCGGCCCGAGGCGCTGTCCGGGGTGTACATCTTGTCGATGCAGAACTCGGTCCGGTGGGTGTTGCCCGTCATGTCCGCCAGGATGTTGCGGAACAGCCGGTCGGTGATCCACGGCGCCACCGGCTGCTTCGCCTTGACGTGGGAGAAGGCGATCTCCAGCTCGGCGATCGTGTCCTGCCGCGCCTCGTCCAGCCGCGGATGCTGGCTGGTCGGCCCGATGAACTGGCCGCTGAACAGGTAGGACAGGCTGGGGTGGTTGTGCCAGAAGCCGACCACCGACTTCAGCAGATCGGGGCGGCGGAGGAACGGCGAGTCCTCGGCCCGCGCTCCGCCCATCACCACGTGGTTGCCGCCGCCGGTGCCGACATGCCGGCCGTCGAGGTTGAACTTCTCGGTCGCCAGCCCGACGATCCGGGCTTCCTCGTACAGCTCCTCGGTCAGCTTCACCTGCTCGGCCCAAGAGGCGGTCGGGTGGTGGTTGACCTCGATCACGCCCGGGTCGGGGGTGACGGAGAAGGTCTGGATGCGGTCGTCCTCCGGCGGCTGGTAGCCTTCCAGCACCACCTTGCGGCCGGTTTCGGCGGCGGTGTCCTCGATCGCGGCCACCAGCGCCAGCCAGTCCTCCACCGCGAACAGCGGCGGCAGGAAGACGTGCAGCGTGCCGTCGCGGGATTCGACCGTCAGCGCGGTCCGCACCACGCCGGGGTCGCCTTGGCCAACCACCGGGATCGGCTGCGGCATGGGGCGGAAGTTCTCGATGCCGCCGTTGCCCACCGGCCCCTGCCGCCTGAACGCCTGCCGGCGGGGCAGGGGCGTCTGCGGCGCGAACGGGTCCGGCGGCAGGTCGACATCGACATCATCCGGATGCGCCCAGGGCAGGCTGTCCAGCGGCAGGCGCAGGCCGAGCGGGCTGTCGCCAGGGATCAGGAACATCTCGCCCGAGCGGAAGAACCACCGCCCCGACTGCCAGCGGCGGGCACCGCCATCGATCACCCGCTGCAGCGGCAGCACGCTGCCGACGCTGCTCGCCAGCCCCTGCTGGAACACCTTGACCATGCGGGCGCGTTCCAGAGGGTCGCGCAGCCGGTTGTCCTCGGCCACCACGTTGCCGGGCAGCTGCCGTTCCTTCCACAGGTAGTAGTAGATGTCCTCGTGCGCAGGGATTACCAGCGACGGATCGACCTGCAGCCGTTCCGCCAGGCTTGCCGCGAAGGAAGCGGCCTCCCGCGCCGTGGCATTGTCGCGATCATCATCGGAGGCGAGCAGGGCGTGGTCGGTCCAGATCGCCTCGCCGTCCTTGCGCCAGTGACAGTGCAGCGCCCAGCGCGGCAACTGCTCGCCGGGGTAGTGCTTGCCCATCGCCCGGGTCAGCACCGCGCCGGGCGACCAGCGGTTCATCAGCCGCCGGATCAGCCGTCCGGCATAGGCGCGCTTGGTCGGCCCCAGCGCCTCGGTGTTCCACTCCGGCGCGTCCATGTCGTTCGCGGCGATGAAGGTCGGCTCGCCGCCCATGGTCAGCCGCACGTCCCCGCGGCGCAGGGCGTGATCCACCGTCGCCCCCTGCGCCAGGATCGCCTGCCACTGCGCCTCGGTGTAGGGACGGGTGGTGCGGGGCGTCTCCTTGATGCGGGTGACCGACATGGCGAAGTCGAATGTCACCTCCGCCTTCTCCACCAGCCCGGTGATCGGCGCGGCGGAGATCGGGTCGGGGCTGGCGGCGAGCGGGATATGGCCCTCGCCGCAGAACAGGCCGGAGGTCGCGTCCAGGCCAACCCAGCCGGCGCCGGGAAGATAGACTTCGGCCCAGGCATGCAGGTCGGTGAAGTCGGCCGATGGGCCGGGCGGCCCCTCCAGCGGCTTCACGTCGGGAGCAAGCTGGATCAGGTAGCCGGAGACGAACCGCGCCGCGAAGCCCAGGTGCCGCAGTACCTGCACCATCAGCCAGGCGGAGTCGCGGCACGAGCCCTTGCCCAGGGTCAGCGTCTCCTCCGGCGTATAGACGCCCGGCTCCAGCCGCACGATGTAGGCCACCAACTGCTGGACCTGCTGGTTCAGCCCGACCAGCTTGTCGACCGTCCGCTCCGCCTCGCGCGGTATGGCGGCCAGCAGCTCGGCCAGCTTCGGGCCGGCTTGTTCCACCGTGCGGAACGGGGCCAGTTCCTGGTCGAGGATCGAGTCGTAGCTGAACGGGAAGGTCTCGGCGTCCGGCTCCAGGAAGAAGTCGAACGGGTTGATCGTCACCATGTCGGCGACGAGATCGACCGTGACCTCGAAGCGGTCCACCTTCTCGGGGAACACCACGCGGGCGAGGTGGTTGCCCTGCGGGTCCTGCATCCAGTTCAGGAAGTGGGGCCTGGGCTCGACGGTCAGGTCGTAGGACAGGATGGCGGTGCGGGCCTGCGGCGCCGGCCGCAGCCGGATGGTCTGCGGGCCGAGGGCGACAAACCGGTCATAGTGGTACGAGGTCTTGTGCGTCAGGGCGACGTGCAGCGGCATGCGGAGACTCAGGGCAGGGAGGGGAACCGCGATGTTGCATTGCACCAGGGGGCGAGGCAACCGGCATTTGACGTATGGCAGAGGATCGGTCCCGGGCGCAACGCCCAGGAAGCGCCGCGGCCGTTCTCCCACCGTCATGGCCGGGACACGCCCTACCGAATGCACATAAGTTGGAAACGGCGACCGTCCTCCCCATTGGTATTGCTTTTCGTGCCAACCCGGCAGGACCAGGTTGATAGGGAGCAGACGGCCATTCTGACCAGTCTGGGATATTTCGGCGATGACCGTTTGGAAAAAGGGGGAGCCTTCCTGCTTGGGCGGCTGCTGAACAACCGGGCCGTGACGCCCGGGGAGATGGTGGCGACGGCGCGGGCGGATCTGCTGGGGCGCGTGGCCGGGCGGCACGTCCTGGCGATCCAGGACACCACCAGCCTGCGCGACGACGGCGACAAGCAAAGCCTGAACCTGCCTCCGACCATCGCGGTGGATGCGACCGACGGCGCGCTGCTGGCTGCCGGTGCGGCCGCGGTGAGCATGGTCGAGGATCGCGAGGCGGACTTCTATCAGGCTTTCGCCTGCCGCCCTGAGCGGGTTGATGTCGTGGCGCGGGTGCACCACAACCGCAATCTGCTCGATGGCAGCAAGCTGTATGACGCCTGCCGGACGCCGCCCGAGTTGGGCCGCATCCAGTTGGATCGGCCGGCCACGCCCAGGCGCAAGGCACGCACCGCCACGGTTGCGGTGCGCGCCTGTGTGGTGACGATCAAGCGCCCCAGGCGCAACTGCGCCGCCGAGGCGGCCAAACTGCCGCCGACGCTGAGCCTGACCTACGTCGAGACCTGCGAGGCAAGACCGAACGGCAGAACAACCCGCATCCGTCCGGCTCGCTGGCCCATGCCGCCTGGATCTGCGCCCGGCTTGGCGGATGGACCGGATATGGTGGCAAGCCGGGGCCGATCGTACTTGTCCGGGGCCTCGTGCGGCGCCAGACCATGCTCGAAGGCGTCAAACGGTGCGCACCTGTGTGCGTCCCGTAGGGCGTGTCCCGGCCATGACGGTGAGGCAACGGCCGGGCACGACCCCCGCCCCTGTGCAGGCCACCGCCGATTCGACCCGCCTCAATCCCGCTGCGGTTCGCCGTCGCGGTCGATCGCCAGCGCCCGGCCATCCCGCAGGATCGCCTGCGCGGCGTCGGTGAACGTGCCATCCGGCCGGTGCAGCACCAGGCCCGGCATCAGCCGCATCGGCGTGCGCCCCCGCCGGATGCCGCGCAGCAGCACCAGCCTGGCCGGCCGTCCGGACTTCGGCCACAGCGGGAAGATTGTCGTGCACGGCGTATGACAATCCGTCATGGCGGCGAGACAGGCCGGCGCCATGCCAGCCGGCAGGATCAGCGTCAGGCTGCCGCGGTCGCGCAGGCTGCGGCCGAGGCGATCGACCCAGCCCCGGATCAGCGCCTCGGACCCGCGCTTCGCCGCCTCGCGCCGTGCATCCGGCGAGCTGGAACCGTCCGGCGCATGATAGGGCGGGTTTGCCAGCGCGTGGTCGAACGGCCCGTCCAGGGCCACGGTCTCGATCCGCCCGCCAGCGATTCGCACGTCGGCGAACCCGTTGGCCCGGGCGTTCGCCGCCGCCAGTTCCGCCAGGCCGGCGTCCGCCTCGACGCCGACGGCCTGGATCGCCGGCACCCGGGCGGCAAGGCAGAGCAGGGCGGCGCCGGCGCCGGTGCCGGCCTCCAGCACGCGCTCCCGTGGCCGCGCCGGCACGCTGGCGGCCAGCAGCACCGGTTCGATCCCGCTGCGGAACCCGCTCGCCGGCTGGGCATAGCGCACCCGGCCGCCGAGCAGATGCCCCTCGGTCGTCGGCGGCTCCGCCGCGGCGGTCGTCGGCGGCTCCGCCGCGGCGGTCGTCGTCGGCTCCGCCGCGCTCACAACTCGCCGGCGTCGCGCAGCACCGCGCAGGCGCGGTCGAAATCGTCCGACTCGACCATCAGCCGCCGCGGAATCGCGCCGGCGCTGCCTTCGGCGATGCTGGTGTGGGTATCGAGCACGATGGCCTCGATCCCGGCGTCGGCCAGCAAGGCGGTCAGGAACGAAAGCTGGACCAGGTTGTTGGATGTCAGGACCACACGCATCCCGTGATGGTGGTCCGGCTGGTACCATTTCGCAACAGGGGGGGCAAACCGGCGACCCGCCCGGCGCCGCGCCGCAGTCGCCAGAGCGGCGGAAGACCGCGCGAAAATACCGGCTCTCATTCAAAACGGGCGGCCCTTCGGCCATTCCGTGTCACCGCGGTGACTCTCCATTGCACCGTCATGCTGGCTTGACCCTGTTTGACGACGACCGATATGAAGGGCCGGCCTTCAGCCAAAAGCGGGAGAACCAGTTGGGCGGCCTCGCCAGTCCTGTTGAATACGGTGTGCCACTCGTGTCCGTTTCCCCTGTGGACGTGAACGAGGACGCGCTGTCCAGCCTCGTCCGCCTGGTCCAGGCCGATCTCGAGGCGTGCAACGACGTCATCGTCGCGCGCATGGACAGCCCGGTCGCGCTGATCCCGCAGCTTGCCGCGCATATCGTCGCGGCCGGCGGCAAGCGCCTGCGTCCGCTGCTGACGCTGGCCTCGGCGCGGCTGTGCGGCTACCCGGGCAGCGACGGCGGCACGCGCCACGTCGACCTCGCCGCCTGCGTCGAGTTCATCCACACCGCCACCCTGCTGCACGACGACGTCGTCGACGAAAGCCGGTTGCGCCGCGGCCTGGCCTCGGCCAACGCGATTTTCGGCAACAAGGCGTCGGTGCTCGTCGGCGACTTCCTGTTCGCCCGCTCGTTCCGGCTGATGGTGGACGACGGCTCGCTGCGCGTGCTGGCGATCCTGTCGAACGCGTCGGCGACCATCGCCGAGGGCGAGGTTCTGCAGCTGGTCACCCAGAACGACCTGTCCACCACCGAGGGCCGCTACCTGGAAGTCATCCAGGGCAAAACCGCCGCCCTGTTCGCCGCCGCCTGTCAGATCGGCGCCGTCGTGGCCAATCGGCCGGAGCGCGAGGAGCAGGCGCTGGCGGACTACGGGATGAAGCTGGGCATCGCGTTCCAGCTGGTGGACGACGCGCTGGACTACGTTGCCGACGAGGCGACGCTGGGCAAGACCATCGGCGACGACTTCCGCGAGGGCAAGATCACCCTGCCGGTGCTGACCGCGTTCCTGGCCGGCGACGAAGCGGAGAAAGCATTCTGGCGGCGCACCGTCGAGTCGCTGGAACAGACCGACGCGGACCTGGACCACGCCATGCAGCTCATCGCCCGGCACGGCGCGATCAAGGCCACCCTGGACCGTGCCCATCGCTTCGTGCAGGAAGCCAAGGACGCCCTGCTGGTGTTCCCCGACAGCCCGATCCGCCGGGCGCTGGAACGGGTCGCCGACTACTCGGTGCACCGGGCGCGCTGAGGCTGGACGGCTTGGCGCCTCCGGCGGTGGCCGCAGGTTTTGACTGGCGGTGAGGCGCCCTCACCGTCAGTCCTCGCCAGCGCCGTCCCGCTTCGGGACTTGAGCGTGAATGGCCACGTCGAGACAGGATTCGGGAAAGGCCATTTGCGGTTCTGGGGAGCAGGGCAAGGCGCTGAAGGGGTTAAGCTGTTTCAGCTATTGCAGATAATTCAGTTGTGGCGCATAAGCTTGCGCCAGGTTGGGAGCATGACGCGATGGTTACGTTTGTCCGAAGCGAGGAGGACGTGGCCGCCATCCGCCGGTTGCATCGCTTGGTGTCGAACGCGCGTAGAGAGAGCTCCAGCGACGACCTGAGGGTTCGTTTGTCCCTGGCGGGGGGCGAGGCGGACCTGCCGCAACCCCTTACCGAGGTTCTTGTCAAGGCTGTCGAGTTGATGGGCGCTGGCCAGGGCGTGGAGATCGTTTCCCCTGCGCAGGAGGTGAGCGCCCA
This sequence comes from Rhodopila globiformis, assembly GCF_002937115.1. Taxonomy (GTDB): domain Bacteria; phylum Pseudomonadota; class Alphaproteobacteria; order Acetobacterales; family Acetobacteraceae; genus Rhodopila; species Rhodopila globiformis. Next base: position 9,394 of record NZ_NHRY01000041.1, read on the forward strand.
GGAGGCCGCAGCGCTCCTGAACGTGTCGCGCCCCTACGTGATGAACCTCATTCGCAAGGGCATTCTGCCCCACCGGATGGTTGGCGCCCACCACCGTATCCCGCTATGTGATCTCATGGTCTACAAGCACGAGCAGGAGCCCAGGCGCGCAGCCGCGCTTGCGAACCTGATCGGCGAGACGGAGGAGCTTGGCCGCGGCTGATTGACGACCTGGACGATGGTATCGGAAGGCTCACCGTGCCGCACGACAACAGGCACCAATAAATCGTAACTTTTGGCTTGCCGTCCGAAATCTGTCGATATTATTTTAAACCCGTTAACGTGACGCGCGGCGCCAGTTAACTTGGCGCCACGGCAGCGGCTCCGGTTTCGGACAACCTGGCTGCGGGACAACCCAAGTTGAAGGGACAACCCACCGCACGAGATCGCCCCGCCATAAGGCGTTTTCGCAATGTCCGATTCCCAGTCTGCTTCTGTGTCCCAGAAAGATTCGTCCGTTCCTCCCGCGCCGACGCTCCTTGCAGGCCAAACACAGCCGGAACCAGATATCGAGACCGCCGCCCTCGATGCAAACGTCGTGCTCAGAAATGGGCTGCGGGATTTCCTATTGTCCGTAGCCTCCGCCGGAGCCTGGTTGCCCGTCTGGTCGGACGCGATCCACGGCGAATGGGTGCGCAACCGGGCCGAAGTATGCGGCGACCCCCAGTCCGTCCTCGACTACCCCAGGAACCAGATGGAGGATGCGTTCCCAGGTTCCAACATGCCACCGGACCCGGATGTCCTGCGAGACGTGCTCTCGCTTTGCGCCAGCGACGCCGAGCGCAAGGACGCTCACGTGGTGATGACGGCCATCGTGGCCGAGGCATCCACGATTGTCACGTTCAACGACCGTGACTTCCCCGGACGCATCCTGTCCTGTTACGGTCTCCGCGCGGAGAGGCCGGATGTGTTCTGCGAGCGCATCTTTCCGGCGCGTGCCGCACAATTCGTGGCGGGGGCCAGGGAGCAGCGGGCTCGGCTGAAGAAACCGGCACGCGACCCGGATGACTATCTCCGGCACCTAAGAGATGCCTTGGCGATGCCCAGGACGGCCAGCCTCCTCGCGCCTTACCGGAATGAGATCTGAAAGGCGTCGCCGCTGCAAGCACGCCCCTATCGGGCGCGGGGGAGACGTGGCACAGGCAGTGCTTGTCCGTCAGTCTCCCTCACCCTGAATCGCGATCGCAAGAGCCGTGGCGAAACGCATGAAACAGCGGGGCAAGCCCGCGCCTCGGAACACACCGCCGGTTCACCGCGGCCGAACGCCGCTGCGGCTGCCGGAAACCGCGGCGGTCCAGGTCATCGGCACCGACGCGGATGGCGACCCGCTCGCCCGTCCGGTGGACTGGGACCGCAACGCCGGCCCGCCGCCGCTGATCCGCATGCTTCCGGAAAAGCCCGGCTCGGCCGCCCTCGCGCCGGGGGAGCGCGTGCTGGCGCGGCTGCGGCCGGCCGGACCTGGCCGCTACGAAGGCCGCACCCTGCGCCGCGTCGCCGAGACCCCCGGCCACATCCTGGGCATCTTCCGCCACCGCCGCCCGGAAAACCGCATCGTCCCAACCGATCGCCGCTACAAGGCCGAGTGGGTCGTGCCGCGCGGCCAGGAAGCCGGCGCCGAACCGGATGAGATCGTCCTGGGCGAACCCATCGCCGGCCACCAGCACCTCGGCCTGAAGCCGGCCCGGGTGGTGGAGCGGCTGGGCCGGCTGGGCGACGCCCGCTCGATCAGCCTGATCGCCATCCACACCCACGACATCCCACAGGTCTTCTCCGACGCGGCGCTGGAGGAAGCGCGGCGCGCCCGCGCGGTCCGCATGAGCGGCAGCCGCACTGACCTGCGCGACCTGACGCTGGTCACCATCGACGGTGCCGACGCCCGCGACTTCGACGATGCGGTGTATGCCGAGCCGCACCCGGACCTGCCGGGCGGCTTCCGCCTCGTCGTCGCCATTGCCGACGTGGCGCACTACGTCCGGCCGGGCGCGGCGCTCGACCAGGCCGCCCGCCAGCGCGGCAACAGCGTGTATTTCCCCGACCGCGTCGTGCCGATGCTGCCCGAGGCGCTGTCGAACGGCTGGTGCAGCCTGCGCCCGAACGAGGACCGCGGCTGCCTGTTCGTCGAGATGCACATCGACCGCGACGGCCGCAAGATCGGCCACCGCTTCGGCCGCGGCCTGATGCGCAGCGCCGCCCGGCTGACCTACGAGGAGGTCCAGCAGGCGTACGACGGCCACGATGACAGCGACGTGCCGCTGGTGCATCTGTACGGCGCCTTCCATGCCCTGCTGGCGGCACGGCAGGCGCGCGGCACGCTCGACCTCGACCTGCCCGAGCGCAAGGTGGTGCTGGACGACCAGGGCCACGTCGCCAGCGTCGCGCCGCGCCCGCGCCTGGGCAGCCACCGGCTGATCGAGGAATTCATGGTGCTGGCCAATGTCGCCGCCGCCGAGGAACTGGAACGGCTGCGCCAGCCTTGCCTGTACCGCATCCACGCGCCGCCGAGCGAGGAAAAGCTCGAGTCGCTGCGTGACTTCCTGGCAACACTCGGCGTCTCTTTGCCGCCAGGCAACCAGGTGCATCCGCGCGACCTGGATCGCGTGCTGCGGCGGTTCGCCGATACGCCGGAAGCGCAGGTGGTCAACGAGGTGATGTTGCGCAGCCAGTCGCAGGCCGCCTACAGCCCGGACAACATTGGTCATTTCGGCCTTGCCCTGACGCGCTACGCGCATTTCACCAGCCCGATCCGCCGCTACGCCGACTTGCTGGTGCACCGGGCGCTGATCCGGGGGCTGAAACTGGGGCGGGACGGCCTGGCTGCCGAGGAAATCGCGGCGTTTCCGGAAACCGCCGAGCACATAACGGAAACCGAGCGGCGGGCGCAGTTGGCCGAGCGGGACGCCATCGACCGCTACCTGTCCGCCTTCATGTCTGATAAAATCGGCAGCCGTTTCGCCGCGCGCATATCTGGTGTAACTCGTTTCGGGCTTTTCGTGACCGTTACAGAGACCGGCGCAAGCGGTATCGTGCCGTTCGCAACCTTGCCGGACGATTTTTGGCAATATGATGAGCGGGAGCAGACATTGACCGGCCGCCGCACGCACCAGGTGTTCCGCCTGGCGCAGGACGTCGAAGTGATGCTGTCGGAGGCCAACCCGGTGACCGGTGGCCTGGTCTTCCACGTGCTGGCCGATCGGCCCGCCACGCGCCGGGCGGAAACCAGGGCAGGAAGGCCGCACAAGGGAAGACGGTCCCGCGACTCGTGATCCGGATCAGTGTCCTGCTGCTGCTGCTCCTGTTCGGACGGGCGCAGGCCGAGCCGCTGTCGGATGCCGGACTCGACCAGGAGCGGCTGATCGCCGTGTATGGCGAGGCACTGTCCTTCATCGCGCCCCGCATCCTGGAACCGGTGCCGCTCGGCGACCTGACGGTCTGGGGCCTGCAGAGCCTGTCCGCGCTCGACCCGGTGCTCCGCATCGGCGCCGCGGACGGGCGGCTGCGGCTGTTCCGCAACGGCGACGTGGTGCTGGAGACGCCGGTGCCGACGGACCAGGCGCCGGTGGCCTGGGCCCGGACCGCGGCCGACGTGACGGAGATCGGCTACAAGCTGTCGCCGCTGCTGCGCCGGGTCGGCACGCAGGGCGTGATCCAGAGCTTCTTCGACGCGATGTTCAGCGGGCTCGATCCCTACTCGCGCTACGTGCCGCCGATGGAGGCGAGCCAGGAACGCGCCCGGCGGGCGGGCCAGGCGAATGTCGGCCTGACCGTGGGGCTGCGCGGCTCGCAGATCGAGGTGCGGACCGTGGTGCGGGACAGCCCGGCCGCGATCATCGGCATCCGGCCGGGCGACATCCTGTGGGCGATCGACGGACAGCGGACGCGGGACCAGGATCCGGTGACCATCGCCGCCATGCTGGCCGGCGCGGACGGCTCGGTGGTGACGCTGTCGTGGCGCGGGCGCGATGGCCGGATCCGCAATGCCCAGGTTGGCCGGGTGATGGTGGCGCCCGAGACGGTGTTCGCGCATCGCGCCGCCGGCATGCTGGTGCTGCGGATCACCGGCTTCAGCAACACCACGGCCTCACACCTGGCGATGTCGGTGCAGGACGCGTTGGCCGCGCGGCATCCGGTCGCCGGCATCGTGCTGGACCTGCGCGACAACCGCGGCGGGCTGCTGCGCCAGGCGGTGACCGCGGCGGATACGTTCCTGCCGGCGGGCGTCATCGCGGTCACCACCGGCCGGGACCCGGACGCCAACCATATCTGGCGCTCGGCCGAAGGCGAGCTGGCCGAGAACGTGCCGGTGGTTGTCCTGGTCGACGGCCATACCGCAAGCTCGGCCGAGATCCTCGCCGCGGCGCTGGCGGACCGGGGGCGCGCGGTGGTGGTGGGCAGCGCGACCGTCGGCAAGGGCCTGGTGCAGACGATCGATCCGCTGCCGGATGGCGGCGACCTGTTCGTGACCTGGAGCCAGGTGCTGGCGCCGCTGGGCTGGCCGCTCCAGGGCCTGGGCGTGATGCCGCAGGTCTGCACCAGCCGCGGGCCGGAGGCCCTGAACCGGCAACTCGACAGCCTGGCCGAGGGAATCCAGCCGATGGCGCCCGTGATCCGGCGGGAGCGCGCGGCGCGGGTGCCGGTGCCGGCGGCCGATGTGCTGGAGATCCGCGCGGCCTGTCCCGCGGCCGAGGGACGCGCCGCTGACGTGGCGGCGGCGCGGGCACTGATCGCCAACCCGGCGGCGTATGCAGCGGCGTTGCTTCCACCGATGTCGAACCGATAAAGCGATTTTGAGGCGGCGCCTCGACGATGACGTGATCACGCTTGGTTACGGGCTGTATCGCCAGATCGTGATCGTCTGCCACACGTTTGAAGCGCATAGTAAGGCGTTCACTCGCTGGTGACGTCTGAAGCACCAGCCGGACAGAACAAAAAGGGCACATCCATGATTTGGGGAGATAGTCCGGACTCGACGCTGCATGCCTGCCTCTACGAGATCGAGTGTGGGCTGTTCTGCGTGACCTACCGGTCCGGCGCGTCCGCCTCCGACCTGCACCGGTTGCCGATCTACCAGCCAGCCAGCAGCCAGCTCGTTGCGCGGCAGCGGCTGGAGCAATGCGCCCGGAGGCTTGGCTATCACACCGTCGTCTGGGAAGGCATCGACGCGCCACCGCCGGATGGGCTACCGGACCTGGATCGGAGAACGCCGTTCTGGGGCGCATTGCCGGCATCGGTTTCGCTGGCGGCCCGGCGGCAGGAACGGGCCATGGCGAAGGCGCCGAGGATCCACACGCCGGCCATCTGACCGGCCCGCGGAACGCCGGCCGGCTGTCTCGGGCCTGGGCGTCGAAGCGGGGGCGGCTGTTGCTTCTTCATTAAAGCGAGGGGGCGGCAAGGTCGTGCCGGGGGCGTCCGTACGGCGGGCCCAAAAGTCCCTCCCCAAAAGTCCCTCAGGGGGACAACCGCGTCATTGGGGACAGGGCACCGTCCTGTCCTGTCACGGTGCAGCCCGTGTCCGCAGCGGTTATCGGCGAGCGGGTCCAAGGCACGAACCGCTTTGGGCAGGCCCGGCGTCAGTTCAGGTCCACCGCATGCCGCGTCAGGTCCGCCAGCCGGCAATGGCGCAAGGCCCCTTCCTCGGTCGCGCGCAGCACCACCCGGGGCGCCGCACCGGCCTCCAGCGCCTCCTGCCAGCGCGGCGCGCACAGGCACCAGCGGTCGCCCGGCTGCAGGCCGGCGAAGCCGAACTCCGGCCGCGGCGTCGACAGGTCGTTGCCGCGCGAGCGGCTGAACGCCAGGAACTCGGCCGTCATCACCGCGCACACCGTATGGCTGCCGATGTCCTCGGGCCCGGTCTCGCAGCAGCCGTTGCGGAAGAACCCGGTCAGCGGACGGTTGGAGCAGACCGCCATCGTTCCCCCCAGCACGTTGCGCGACGGGCGCCGGCCCGGACGGCCGCCGGTTTCATCAAACGGCATGCGGATCCCTCCTTCGGTTACGACTTTGTTTACCAATCCCGGCGACAATGGCGCCATGAGCAAGCGCACACAATCCACCACCATGGCGATCGCCAACACCTTCGCGTTCTCGGGCATCGAGGCGGTGCCGGTGGAGGTGCAGGTGCAGATCGCTCCCGGCCAGCCGGCCCTGGCCCTCGTCGGCCTGCCGGACAAGGCGGTGGGCGAGGCGCGCGAGCGGGTGCGCGCCGCCTTCGCCGCCATGAGCCTGTCGCTGCCGCTGAAGCGGGTGCTGGTCAACCTGAAGCCGGCGGACATCCTGAAGGAAGGCAGCCACTACGACCTGCCGCTGGCGCTCGGCCTGCTGGCGGCGATGGAGGTGCTGCCGCGCGATGAGATCGCCGGCTACGCCGCGCTGGGCGAACTGTCGCTGGACGGCTCGCTGAACCCGGTCGCCGGCGTGCTGCCCGCCGCCATCGGCGCCTCGGCGCAGGAGCTTGGCCTGATCTGCCCGGCCGGGCAGGGCGGCGAGGCGGCCTGGGCGGGACGGATCGAGGTGCTGGCGCCGCGCGACCTGATCAGCCTGATCAACCACTTCCGCGGCACCCAGGTGCTGACCCCGCCGCAGCTGGCCGGCGTGGCCGAGGGGCGGCCCTGCCCGGACATGCGCGACGTGAAGGGCATGGAAACAGCCCGCCGCGCGCTGGAGATCGCCGCCGCCGGCGGCCATAACCTGCTGCTTGTCGGGCCGCCCGGCGCCGGCAAGTCGATGTTGGCGGCGCGGCTGCCGGGCCTGCTGCCCGACCTCGATCCAGGTTGCGCGCTGGAGGTCAGCATGATCCACAGCGTCGCCGGGCTGCTGGATGGCGGGCGGCTGGTAATGCGGCCGCCGTTCCGCGAACCGCATCACTCGGCCTCGCAGGCGGCGCTGAGCGGCGGCGGGCACCGCGCCCGGCCCGGCGAGGTCAGCCTGGCGCATCGTGGCGTGCTGTTCCTGGATGAACTGCCGGAGTTCCCCCGCCAGGCGCTGGAATCGCTGCGCCAGCCGATGGAGACGGGGCGGACGACGGTCTCGCGCGCGGCGGCGCACGTGACGTATCCGGCGCGCTTCCAGTTGGTCGCGGCGATGAACCCGTGCCGCTGCGGCTACCTGGGCGACGGCGGGCGGGAATGCGGGCGGGCGCCGCGCTGTGGCGAGGACTACCAGAACCGGGTCAGCGGCCCGGTGCTGGACCGGATCGACCTCGCGGTCGATGTGCAGCCGGCCACGGCGGCGGAGTTGTCACATGCGCCGCCGGGGGAACCGACGGCACCGATCGCCGCCCGGGTCGCGAAGGCCCGGCAGATCCAGGCCGAGCGGTTCGGCGCCGACGGGCCGCTGTGCAATGCCGAGGCCGATCCGCACACGATTCGCCTGGCGCCGGACGCGCAGAAGCTGCTGGAGCAGGCGATGGACAAGCTGCGCCTGTCGCCGCGCGGCTTCACCCGCACGATGCGGGTGGGACGAACCATTGCCGATCTGGCCGGGGCGGACGTGGTGGGGCGAGTTCACATCGCCGAGGCGCTGGCGTTCCGGCACCGGATGCCGGGGCGGTAGCGGCATGCAGGCCAAGCGATAGTCCCACCGCCGATCGGCCAATCCTGATGTCCCCATGTCGGGAACGGGCCGCCCATGGTCTCCAGCGATGGTTTTCATGCATGACGGGCTTCACAAACCGTCTTCGCGCCACTATGCTGTCATTGCAGCGGATGACAGCACGATGGAACCTCACCCATGGCGACCCTGACCGTTCGGAATCTTGACGACGATATCGTGCGTCGCCTCCGCATCCGCGCCGCGGAGCATGGCCGTTCCGCCGAGGCAGAGCATCGCGCCATCCTCCAGTCCGTCCTGGTTTGCAACGACCCGGCAACGGCCCGCAAGCAGATCATTGAACGCCTGGCCGAGTTCCGGCGCCGCACCGCCGGGCGCGGGTCGCCGTCCGCAGCGGATCAGCTCCGGGAGTCACGTCATATGCGCTTGGCGGCGCTGGCCGGGACGGTCGACGAGACCTGACGTGGCGCTCGTCGCCGACGCCTCGGTCGGCCTGAAATGGGTGCTTCAGGAACCCGACAGCCATCTGGCGGAGGCGCTGCTTGCGGCCGAACCGGACCTTCTCGTCCCGGACTTCTGGCTTGGCGAAGCAACCAATGTGCTCTGGCTACAGGTGCGCCGCCAACGCCTGACGCCAGACGAAGCCAGGAACGGGCTGGCCCTGTTGCGCGCCGTCGTCGAACCGGTGAACACGGCCGGCATGAACCTGCACGAGATCGCTCTGGATATCGGCCTCGCGGTCAACCATTCGACCTACGACACCCTCTATATCGCCTTTGCCATCGCGATGGGAGCCACGTCCGTCGTCGTGTCGGACGCCCCGTTCGCCCGGGCGATGCGGACCCATCCCGATCTTGCCGCCATGGTCGTCCCGCTGGATGCCTGGGCACGCTCACAGCTGGTCGATTGACGGGCCACAGCCGCTTATTTTCACCAAACCTTCCCGCGGCAGCGCTTGCCGTTCGATACGGCACTGTTTAAGCTCCGCCGCATCATGCGAATCATTCGCAACTGAGGAGCGGGTCCCGCCATGGCGCAGGCAAGTCCGATTGGCCGCCGATGTGAACGTGCCGTCATCACCGCCTACAGCGAGCTGCGGCAGATCGGCACCGACGACCTGTCCGCCTTCCAGGCCTGCACCGCGCTGTATCGCATCCATCATCCGGAAGCCTCCCTGAGTGAAGCCCGCCGCCTGGTCGCCGAGTGGATCGACCATCACCTGGTGCGCCATGACAGCGGGATGACCGACGGCTGCGCCTGCGAGTAGAGAGCCGGGCGGCTGCCCGGGCCTGGCGTGCTGGAGAGAGGCTCGTTGCCGGCTTTGGAGGCAGTGGGGGTTGGAAGGGCAGGGGGTGGCAGGCGTGGGTGCGTCCCCGCCGGGGGCAGCGGGGATTGATGGCGCATTTCTGTTCACACAGAGGAAAAGGGAGGGGATTGGAGGGCCGCAGGGGATCAGGGGGATATCGCACGACCCGGTGCGGATGCGGTCGTCGCAGGTATCTGGTAGGTTCGGTCGTGGCGGCGCCGGCGCAACGTGCTGCCGTCTTCCTCGGTGGCTGCCACGTGGACAGGGCTTCCGGTTCGGTCCGGCAGGTCCGATCGCGAGCATTGGCTTTTGCCAGGTTGTTCGCCATCCGATGATCCTGACGGGTCATGCGCCGCCGGGCGCCGGTCACGACGGGTGGCAGGCGATGATGCGGTACAGCGCGGCGAAGCCCGACTGGCGCAGCTTGAGGAACCGTGCCGCCGGCAGCGGCGGCACCGTGTCGGCGCCGGTCAGCAGAACGTAGTCGAAGCCGCAGACGTCGGCCGCGGCGGCTTGGTCGCGGTCCGGCAGGTTGCCGACGCGCAGGGCCAGCGCGCGGTACGGCTCCCGCGTTCGCAGCGGCTGCTGCGAGGCGTTGTCGAACTCGAACGGCCACCACGCCCGCCGCTCGATCAGCGCCAGGGCGCCCAGGTGGGCATCGGTGCGGGTGCCGTCGGACAGAACGCGCCAGCGCGGGGCGGCGGCCCGGGCCTTGGGTGCCGCCTGGATGCCGGCGGCGGCGACGTACACCGCCTCACCGGGCCGCACCGGCGCCAGGACATAGCGGATGTCGGCGATATCGGCCTGGTGCGCCGCCCACGCCGTGGTCAGCAGCGCCATGCGCACCACGAACAGCCCGGCCAGCCCCGCCGCCACCACCGAGCCGAGCCAGCGCGGCCAGCGCGCGGGCACGAAACCGGCGAACAGCATGACATCCAGCATGACGGCCAGCCGGGTATCGAGATGGAAGGTGCCCTTCCACGCGGACGGCGCCGCCAGGAACGCGATCGCCAGCAGGATCATGGGGACGGCCGCCAACGGCGGTATCCGTCCCCGGCGCAGCGCGAGGCCCAGCACGGGCAGCCCGATGGCGGCCGCGGCGGTCAGGTAATCCAGCGCCGGAGCATAGTTGCTGAAGACATCGGCAAGCTGGAACAGCTTCTCCGCCGGCGGCCCGAACACCGCGTCGCCGCCGAGCTCGTGCAGGTCGGAGATCGCATACAGCACGGCGGGTGCGGCGAGGACCAGCAGCAGCACGCCCCCGCGCCGCACTGTCTGCTGCAGCGGGCGCGGCGCTTGCTGCACCCGCACCAGCTCCGCGCCGCCGATCAGGGCGGCGAAGAACACCAGGCCCATCAGGTGGCAGGCGAACAGGACAGGCGCCCCGACAACCGCCATGACGATCGTCGCTGCCGGAAACCGCTCCCGCCAGCGCAGCCAGGCCGCGGCCAGCAGCAGCGCGAGGCCGAGGGCGAACGCGAAGTTCAGGAACCCGTACAGCACGCAGTTGAAGTACGCCAGCAATCCGACGCCCAGCGGCCACCATCGCCCGCCCAGCGCCGTGCCGTAGGCGACCGTTCCCAGCACCGGCAGCAGCACGCAGGCGGCGATCATCAGCCGCCCGGCGAGATAGACCGGCACGACCCGCATCAGCGGCGGCGCCACCACGTCGAGCGCCAGGTTGGGGATCACCGACCAGTGCGGGGCATAGAACCGCGCCAGGTCCGCGTCTCCCGGCAGGGACGCCAGCACGAACCAGCGGGCGAGGTGGTTGGGATAATCCGCCAGGGGCGGAACGTCGCAGACCGCCAGCGGCGCCAGCAGGACGAGGCACAACCCGGCCATCGCCGCCCACCACGGCAGCGCCCGGTTCTCCGCCCGCGCGCGCGTCATGGCGGGCGGAACGGCGCCGGACGCGGGGATCGACAAGCCAGCCTTCACCATACGCATCCTGTCCGGCGAGAAGCGATTCGACCGGCGCCTTCCCGGCGAGGCGCCGGGGCGGATATCGGGCACAAAACAATGCCTGTAAAGTAACGGGCCCGCCGTCTCCGCCCGGCCGGCGGCGGCGTTTCCTCCCGCGGCGGATCTGCTACGCTCCGGCGATGGAACTCCCGGCTGAATTTTCCCTGATCGCCCGCCACTTCCGTCCGCTCGCCGGGCCTGGCGCGCTGGACCTGCGGGACGACGCGGCGCTGCTGACGCCGCCGCCGGGGCGCGACCTGGTGCTGACGGTGGACGCGATGGTGGGCGGCGTGCACTTCCTGCCAGACGACCCGCCTGACCTGGTTGGCCGCAAGCTGCTGCGGGTGAACCTGTCCGACCTGGCCGCCAAGGGCGCGGCGCCCATCGGCTACCTGATGACAGTCGCCGCGCCGAAGGGGACGCCCGATTCCTGGTTCGCCGGCTTCGCCGCCGGCCTGGCGCAGGACCAGGCGCAGTATGACGTCACGCTGCTGGGCGGGGACACCACCTCGACGCCGGGGCCGCTATCACTGTCGCTGACGATCATCGGCCATGTCGCGGCCGGCGCGGCGGTCCGCCGCAACGGCGCGCGGGCCGGCGACGACATCTGGGTCACCGGCACCATCGGCGACGGCGCGCTGGGCCTTCAGGTGGCGCTCGGCCGGCTGGCAGACCCCAGCGGCTTCCTGCTGGACCGCTACCGCCTGCCGCAGCCGCGGGTAGGCCTGCCGCTGGCGGGCATCGCCTCGGCCGGCATGGACGTGTCGGACGGGCTGGTGCAGGACCTTGGGCATATCTGCAATGCGAGCGGCATCGGCGCCGAGATCCGGGCCGAGGCGGTGCCGCTGTCGGACGCGGCGCGAGCAGCGGGTCCGGCCTGGCTGGAAACCTGCCTGACCGGCGGCGACGATTACGAACTGCTGCTGGGCGTGCCGCAGGATCGAGCCGACGCGCTGCTGGCGGCGGCGGCGCAGGCCGGGGTTGCCGTGACGCGCATCGGACGGTTTTTGTCCGGATCGCCCGAGGTCGTGGTGCGCCAGGCCGGCGGCACGCCTCTTACGTTGGCGAAGGGGGGCTGGAGCCACTTTTAGAACGCCATGGCGGTAAATCCGGCAGCGCTCGAGGGAAGGAAGACTGTCTTACCCCGGGAGGCCTCCTCGCCTCTCTGGAAACGGAGAAGGTGGTCAGCGATGGCCTCCGACGGGCTTGGAGGAGTCAGCCGAGGCCATAGTACTCCAGACCATCGGGGGAAGGGCCGAATCCGACAAGCAAGGAGCTGTTCGAGACGCTGCATGGACGCGATGAAGCAGCAAAGGCGATATTGCACCACACGGGTTGCGTGCGCAGCCGGCGTGGGACGTGCCGCGCCACGGCATCACAGGCGAGAGCGGAACCCTGGTGTCCGAGGAGCATGAGCGTTGTGGCACGCAGACCGAGCACGAGCCCTGGCGCCTTCGGGCATGGCAACTTGTCGGAAACCGCCGCGGTATACGTGACCCGTGTGCCAAGTGGTGTGAGAAGGCGGCTCTGCGGGGGCCTCCCTGCTCAATTCAACGGCGGCTGGCCGGGACACGCCCCATGCGTATCAGGATAGGGCGGCGGCTGGAGAAGGATTTGGTGCCCGGTCCGTTGCCTCACCGGCATGGCCGGGGGTGTCCCGGCCATCCACCCCCTGCCGTTGAAGCGCAGATGGCCGGGACATGCCCTACGGGATGCACACATCCTGGAAACGAGTCGGAAATGACCGTAAAATCAAGTGCTTGCCTGGGCGCCAAGAGCGTTCCACCATCGTCATGGCCCGGCTTGTCCGGGCCACCTATTCCAGCACTTGTGCCGCGACAGGTGGCCCGGACAAGCCGGGCCATGACGAAAGAGAAACGCAGCGGCGGACCGTTTCCGAGATGTGTGCATCCCGTAGGGACATGCCCGGCCATGACGGTGAGGCAGTACCGCCGCTACCGCCGCCTGGACCCCGCCATCAGCGTGTTGCTCGGCAGCGTCTTGTCCAGCACCTTCTGCGCCTGCTCCGCGCCCGTCACCGGCAGGCCCCTTGGATCCAGCAGGCCGATCTGCACCAGCACCGAGGCCTGGTCCCAGTAGATATGCTCGTGCACCAGCTTGTCGCCCTGGAACTGCACGATGGCAATCATCGGGATGCTGACCGCCCGTCCCGTCGGCGCGATGCCGGGCAGCATCCAGTCAACCTCGCTGGTATGCGTGAAGCTGACGATGAACTCATCCACCAGCCGATCGGCGCCGACTGTGCGGCTGACCGGGTGCAAGGCGAAATCCGGCGGATTCACGCCGATGAAATGATTGCTGTAGAACCGCCGCAGATCAGCCTGGCCGACCCCGCCGGTCATCGTCGGGATGTGGTTGACATAGGGCTGCTCGACCATCGTTGCCATGGTGGCATTGACGTCGCGCGTCTCGAACTCGTAACGGCAATGCGCCTCCCACAGGGCGACGAGATCGTGGTCCGCCATGCATCCTGCCTTTCGTCTGTCGTTACGCCGGCCGTGACGATCCGCCCAGGATCCGGCCCAGCACGCCGGCGAGGTCGCCGGCCTCTGGCGGCTGGCTGGGCACCTGGCCTTGCGGCGTCAGGTGGTCGATGACTTGCGGCAGGCCCTGGGCAAGCAGGTTCTGCAGCACCTCCGGCGTGATGCCGAACTGCTGGGCCCACTCCATGATCTGCTGCATCGAGAAGACCGAGCCGACCTGCTGGGGCGAAACCGGCGCGTTGGGACCGGTGCCGATCCAGGACTGCACGTGGTCGCCGAGGCCGGCGTTCTGGAATTTCGCGATGATGGCCGGGATGCCCTGCTGGTCGCCCTCGCGCACCGAGAGCACCTGTTGCAGGATGGTGTTGAGGACCGATGCCTGTCCCTGCTGCTGCCCGCCGCCGAGGACGCCTTGCAGGATCTGGCCGAAAAATCCGCTCATGTGTGTCTGTCCCCCGAAGCTGATCGTTGCGTCAGTAGCGCGGGCCGGCCGGGCCGCCGGCATTGGCGCGGCGGCCGATATACCACCGGTAGATGGCAAGAATGATGATGGCGCCAACGACCGAGCCGATGAACCGCGCGCCCTGGTTCGGCCCGTACCAGCCGATGGCGCGGCCGAGGAACGTTGCGACCTCGGACCCGGCGATGCCGAGCAGGATGGTGATGATGATGCCGCCCGGATCCTTGCCGGGCATGATGAACTTGGCAACCGCTCCGACAATGAAGCCGATGATCAGGGCCCAGATGAAAGTCATGCCGGCGTGCCTCCTGTCCTGGTCCGGCTGCGCGGCCGGTGATTGATCGGCAGTCCTGGCGGGAGCATGGCGGCAGGGCAGCGGCGGTCCAGAGTAATTGGTGGTGTGTCACGGGCAATTTATCGGGTGTGGCGGCCAGTCCGTTGCCTTATCGTCATGGATAAGGGTGTCTCCATGACTATCAGGAAGGCGACGGCTGGAGAAAGGTTTGGCGCCGCGGTCGTTCTCTCACCGTCATGGCCGGGCGTGTCCCGGCCATCCACCCTCGCCGTCGAACCGCAGATGGCCGGGACACGCCCGGCCATGACGATATAGAGACGACCTCGCTCCGCCACCCTCGCAGCTGCCCTCACGCCTCGTGCGCCAGCCGCAGCCCCGGCCCGTCCCACTCCATCGCCACAAGCTGCCCTGTCCCGGACAGCGTCATGTACGCCGTCCGCAGGTCCGGCCCGCCGAAGCAGATATTGGTGCAGAACATGTCCGGCATCGCCACCTGTCGCAGCAGCCCGCCCGCCGGCGCCACCACGCTGACCGAGCCGTTGATCAGCGTGGCCACGCAGACATTCCCCGCCGCATCCACCGCCAGGCTGTCAAAGCGCTGGTAGCCGCCCAGGCCCACCATCAGCCGCCCGCCATGCGGCGAGGGGAACGGCGCCTTGCCCAGCACGCCCGGCGCCAGCACGTCCCACGCCCACAGCCGCCCGGTCTCGGTTTCGGCCACGTAAAGCGTCTTCCCATCCGGCGACAGGCCGATGCCGTTCGGCGTCAGGATCGGGTGCACCACCTCGGTGATGTGCGAGCCGTCCGCCAGCGCGTAGTACACCCCGCCCCAGTCGCGATCGCGCGCCCGCGCCTTGCCCAGGTCGGTGAAGTAGAAGCCGCCGTGCCGGTCGAACACGATGTCGTTGGGGCCGAGCAGCCGGTTGCCGCCGCAGCGGTCGTACAGCACCGTCACCTTGCCGGTGGCCGGATCGACCCGCTCGATCCGGCCACCGGTGTAGTCCGCCGGCACGCCGGCCGGGCGCAGCAGGTTCATCTCCAGCCGCCACTGGAAGCCGCCGTTGTTGCAGAGGTAGAACGCGCCGTCAGGGCCGATCGCCAGGCCGTTCGGGCCGCCGCCGGTGTGGGCGACGACCTCGGTGCGGCCGTCGGGGTGGACGCGGGTCAGGGTCTGGCGCTCGATTTCCACCAGGACGACGGAGCCGTCCTTCATGGCCACGGGGCCTTCGGGAAAGCGCAGGCCGGTGGCGATGACGCGTATGTCGCTCATGGTGTTTCCTCGGTTGTTTGCCGGCAGGATAGAGCCGGAGGCGGGGGCGTAAACCCTTTGTTCATTTTTCCCGGTCATACCGCGGCGGATGTTGTCGCTCCGTCTGGCAAGCCGACCGGATACCCGGGTGCTGACCGCCGCTTCCCTGCTGCTGGCGGCGGCGTTCGGCGGCGGGCTGGTGATGCCGCTGCTGTTCTGGGCGGGGCTGGTCGCCGCGACCATGGCCGGCATCCTGTTTCTGGCCTACCGGCACGTCGCCGGCTTTTGCGTCGCCTGGCTGCTGGCCGCCGGCATGACGTTGGAGATGACCATCTACGATATCGGCGGGGACGCGATGTTCCAGCTTACCATCGCGGTGGTGAAAGCAATCGGCATCGTCCTCGCGCTGCTGTGCGCGCTGCGCTACGGAGCGCGGTTCGACGGGCTCAACCCGGCCTGGGCCTACCTGGCGATGCTGATCACCGGACTGGCGCACGGGCTGTTTCCCGGGCTGACCGCGGGCGCCAGCCTGCGGTCGTGCATCGGCTCGGTGGCGCCGTTCGCGTTCTGCTTCTGCCGCCCGCCGCGCGCGTGGCGCGACGCGATCATCCGCGCGACGGCATGGTGCCCGGTGGCGGCCGTCACCGCCTGCATGCCGCTGGCGGCGGCGGGTCTGCGGCCGCTGTTCGTGGACAGCGGCGGGATGCGCCTGACCGGGCTGGGCCATCCGGCGTTCCTGGCGGGAGTCTCCCTCTGGGCGATCTATGCCTGCCTGGTGCTGTTGTACCGCCACGGACGGCCCGGCCACCTGGGCCTGCTGGTGGCCAACTTCGTCATCCTGCTGCTGACCGGGGCGCGGGCGCCGCTGGCCTATGCGGTGGCGGTCACCGGATTGAGCCTGGTGTCCATCCGCTCCACCGTGTTTCCCCCCCGCTGGCGGCTGCTGCTTTGCCTGACGGGCGCGGCGGTGGTGCTGGCGCTGCTGCCGTTCGCGGCCGACATGACCGGCATCCGGCTGTTCAACGTGCTGACCAATGCGGCGGGCAACCTGAGCGGGCGCGCGCTGCTGTGGCCGCCGTTCGAGGACGCCGCGGCGCAGTCGCCCTGGGTGGGCTGGGGCCTCGGCGCCGGCAACGCGATCATCCCGCCGCACGGGGCGATCGCCCAGTTGCTGCATACGTGGGCGGCGCACAACGAGTATCTCCGCATCGAGGTCGAAGGCGGCCAGCTTGGCCGCGCCACGCTGATCGGCCTGTTCGCGGCCTGGGTGCTGGTCCGAACGGCCGGCCTGTGCCCCTCGGACCGCCGGATCATGCGACTCGCCTTCCTGGCCTTCGCCGGCCATGCCGCCACTGACAATATCCTGATCTCGACCCCCGCCTGCGTGTTCTTCGCCTTCACCGCCGCGGTGTTCGCCGACGCCGGCCGGGCGGCGCCGCGATTGGCCTTGAACGCGCCGCCGCAGGTAGCGTAGGGGATTCGCGCCATCCTGCCGGAGTGTCCCTGGTCATGCGGCGTGTTTTCCTGGTTCTTGCCTATGTTCTTGCCATCGGCGCGGCGGCGCCGGCGTGGGCGGCCGGCATCGCCTTCGTTGTCAATTCCAACAGCGCATCGATCAGCGTGATCGACATGGCGACGCAGAAGGAAGTGCGCCGCATCCCGGCGCTGCGGGAGCCGCATCATGTGGCGCTGAGCCCGGACGGCAAGAGCCTGCTGGTGGGTGATACCGCCGGAAACCAGATGATGTTCCTCGATCCCAACACCGGGGCGGTGCAGAAGCGGCTGCCGATGGCGGATCCGTACCAGTTGCAGTTCAGCCCGGACGGGCGGTACCTGGTGGTGAATGGTCTCGCGCGCAACCAGGTGGATGTGTACGACGCCGCCGGCATGAAGCTGCTGAAGCGCTTCCCGGTGGTGGCGACGCCGAGCCACCTGACGTTCTCGCCGGATTCCGCCACCGTGTTCGTCACCCTCCAGGACAGCGACAAGCTGGCGGCGTTCGACCTGCGGACGATGACGGAGAAATGGACCGTCCCCGTTGGCCGGACTCCCGCCGGCACGCTGTGGCTGAACGGGCATGTGCTGGTGACCGACATGGGCACGGATTACATCGCGGTGGTCGATCCGTCCGACGGCAAGGTGCTGGAACACGTGGTGACCGGCCGCGGCGCGCATCAGTTGTTCCTCTCGCCCGACCGCAAGGTGCTGTGGGTCAACAACCGCGCCGGCGGCACCACGGTGACGCTGGACGCGGCGACGCTGAAACTGATCCGCCGCTACGCTATCCCGGGCGGGCCGGACGACCTGGCGTTCGCGCCGGACGGCAAGGTGTGGATCACGAGGCGCTGGGCGGAGAAGGTGGCGGTGCTGGATCCGCAGACCGGGCATTATGGCTCGATCCAGGTCGGGCGCTCGCCGCACGGGCTGTTCCTGAACCCGAGCGCGCCGTCGCCGACCGTGGTGTCGAGCCGCTGATGGGCGATCCGTTCGACCTCGCCGCCGGGTGGCTGGAGGAGCATGTCCTGGTCCCGTTGCTCTACCAGTTCGGGCTGATGAACTGGGAGGACGTGGCGTATGGCTGGGCGCTGTTCGCGCTGTACGGCGTGGCGCAGGTGGCGCTGACTTTCGCGGTGTGCCTGCCGCTGGAACGCTGGCGGCCGGTGGAGCGGTGGCCGAACGGCGACGCGGTGTGGGTGGACGTGCTGTATACGCTGTTGTCACGCGTTGGCGTGCTGCCGTTCGTGACGTATGTGCTGTTCTACCGGGCGCAGGTTGCCGTCACTGGCTGGATGGCGGATCAGGGCTGGGTGCCGCCGACGCTGGAGGGACTGTTTCCGGCGCTGCTCGGGCAGCAGGTGCTGACATTCGTATTGTATGCGATCATCCTGGATTTCGCCGATTACTGGCGGCATCGGCTGTCGCACCGGTTCCGCTGGTGGTGGGCGCTGCACGCGCTGCACCACGCGCAGCGGCAGATGACGTTCTGGTCGGATGACCGCAACCACGTGCTGGACGACCTGATCGCCTTCGTCTGGTTCAGCGTCATCGCCCTGTTGATCGGCGTGCCGCCGATGCAGTTCCCGCTGCTGGTGCTGGTGCTGCGGTTCCTGGAATCGCTGTCGCACGCGAATGTGAGGCTATCATTCGGCTGGCTGGGCGAGCGGCTGCTGATCTCGCCGCGGTTCCACCGCGCGCATCACGGGATCCTGGCGGCGGGACAACGGAGCTGCAACTACGGCGCGGTGCTGCCGTGGTGGGACATGCTGTTCGGCACGGCGGATTTTGGCCGTGCATACGTTCGTACGGGCGATCCGTCGGGCGAGGAGGCGCTGGCGACGGGGACCTGGGCGCAGCAGCAGATGGCGGGGCTGCGGCGTCTGGCACGGTCGTTCGGCGGCCGGGTGCGGCAGGAAATGTGATAACAAGGGTCTTTTCTTAACCGGTTGTTAAGCAATATAATCCATAACAGCGCAATGGATGACATTGGCGCACAACTGCTGGAGCCTGAGATGAGCGACGGACCGGATAACCTGATCCTGGTCTATCTGCGCCGGATCGACGAGAAGGTCGATCGCCTGACCTCGGTGGTCGGCGATCTGGGCCGTCGGGTGACGTCGCTGGAAACCAAGGTCACGCTGTTGCATGGCGACTTCGCGAGCCAATCCGAACGCATCGATCGGATCGACCTGCGGCTCGGCCGGATCGAGCGCCGGCTGGACATCGCTCCCGCCTGATCGGCGGCCGCGGCGGTTCATGCGCGCCGCGGCACCGGCCTTTCAGATCAGTGGCTTGTATGTAGGCCGATAGACGTGGCTGCGTACCAGGGCCTCGATGTCCGATGGACGATCGACGCGCGCCAGGCCGGTGTCGAACGCCAGCTTGGCGACGCGCGTGGCCGTCTTGATTTCGGTCTCCAGGATGTCGGCCTGGGGCGGATACAGCAGGCCCTGCTTCAGCATCGCCTCCGGCACCTGATCGGCTACAGCCTTGGCGGCCTCGATGAACATTTCATCGCTGACACGTTTGGCCCGAGTCGTGTAGATGGCCATGCCGACGGCGGGGAAGATGTAGAAGTTGTTGGCCTGGCCCGGCAGGAAGGTCTGGCCGTTGATGTGCACCGGCGGGAACTGCACGCCGGCGGCGTAGATCGCCTTGCCGGCCGACCAGGCGTAGGCTTGCTCGGCGGTGCATTCGGCGTGCTCGGTCGGGTTGGACAGGGCCAGGATCACCGGGCGTTCGTTCAGTTCGGTCATCGCCTGCACGACCGGCTGGGTAAAGGCGTGGCCGATGGTGCTGACGCCGATGATCGTCGTCGGCCGGATGCTGCGGATCGCCGCCACGAAGTCGCGCGTCGGCGGATGCGGGTGGGCGTAGGGGCGCTGGAAATCGACAAGGTCGGTGCGGGTCGATTCGAGCAGCCCGTTGACGTCGAACATGTGCACTCGCGAGCGGGCGTCCTGCAGCGTCATGCCCTGGCCGACCAGGGCGGAGCAAAGCAGGTTGGCCAGGCCGATGCCGGCCGAACCGGCGCCGAGGAACAGGTACTTCTCGTCCTTCAGCTGCGTGCCCTTGAGCTTGGTGGCATTGATCATGCCGGCGAGCGTGATGCCGGCGGTACCCTGGACGTCGTCGTTATAGACGCAGTATTTGTCGCGGTAGCGTTCCAGCAGGTGGACCGCGTCGGTGCCGGTCCAGTCCTCGAAATGGACGCAGCAGGCAGGGAAGACCTCCTGCACGGCGTCCATGAATTCGTCTACGAAAGAAAACAATTCCTCCGTCGGCGGGCGCGGCTGGCGCAGGCCGAGGTACAGAGGGTCCTGCAGGTACTGCTCGTTATTGGTGCCGGCGTCGAGGTACATCGGCAGCAGGCCCTGCGGCGGCACACCGGCGGCGGCGGTGTAGAGCTGCAACTTGCCGATGGGGATGCCCATGCCGTTGGCGCCCAGGTCGCCGAGGCCGAGGATGCGTCCGCCGTCCGTGACGCAAATGAAACGCACATCCTGCTGCGGCCAGTTGCGCAGTACTTCCCGCACCTGGCCGCGGCGCCTGATCGACAGGTACATGCCCCGCGGGCCGCGGAAGATGTGGCCGAACTTCAGGCAGGCCTCGCCGATGGTCGGGTCATAGACAATCGGCAGGAAGCGGGCCGGGTCCGACATGATCGTGCGGTAGAACAGGGTCTCGTCGTGGTCGAGCAGGTTCACCAGGTAGATATAACGATCGAGATCGGTGTTCTTGTGGCCGAGCTGCAGCAGCACGCGGCGGAGCTGCAGATCCTCGGGTTCCGTTGCATCCGGAACCAGGCCGACAAGCCCGAGAGCCTGGCGTTCCTGCTCGGTAAAGGCGGTGGATTTGTTGAGCAACGGATCGTGGAGCAGGTCCACCCCACGCTTGCCATGGTCCGCATTCAGCCCCGTCATTTTGTTTCCCCACTCCTGGTGTTGAAATCGGCGGTGCCCGGAAGGCGATCCGGTCAGTTGGCGACGTAGGGTTTGACCATCTTCGCGGGATCGACGACGCGGTCGAACTCGGATTCCGTAACAAAACCGAGCTTCAGCGCCGCCTGTTTCAGGGTCAGATCGTTGTCCAGCGCGTAGTGCGCGATGTGGGACGCCTTGTCGTAGCCGATGACCGGCGACAGCGCGGTCACCAGCATCAGCGACCGTTCCACGTATTCCTCGATCTTCCTGCGGTTCGGTTCGGTGCCCTCGACCAGGAACCGGCGGAAGTTGGTGCAGCCGTCGGTCAGCAGCGTGACCGAGTGCGTTATGTTGTAGATCATCAGCGGCTTGTAGACGTTCATCTCCAGGTAGCCTCCGGCGCCGCCGAAGCCGACGGCGACGTCGTTCGCCATGACCTGCACGGCGATCATCGTCAGCGCCTCGGCCTGCGTCGGGTTCACCTTGCCGGGCATGATGGAGGAGCCGGGTTCGTTCTCCGGGATGTGCAGTTCGGCGAAGCCGGCGCGCGGGCCGCAGGACAGCAGGCGGATGTCGTTGGCGATCTTGTAGAGCGAGCCGGCCAGGGTGCGCAGCGTGCCGGACAACTGCACCAAAGCGTCGTGCGCGCCCTGCACGGCGAACTTGTTTGGTGCGCTGACGAACGGAAGCCCGGTGAGCCTGGCGATCTCGGCCGCCGCCGCCTCGGCGAATCCGGGTGCGGAATTGATGCCGGTGCCGACGGCAGTGCCGCCGAGGGCGAGGCGATAGACGGCGGGCAGCGCTGCCTCGATCCAGGCCAGACTGTCGGCCAGCATCCCGGCATAGCCGGACCACTCCTGGCCGAGGGTCAGGGGCGTGGCGTCCTGCATGTGGGTGCGGCCGATCTTTACGATATCGGTCCAGTCGGCGGACTTGCGGGCGATGGCGTCGTGCAGGGCCTGCACGGCGGGGACCAGGCGCTGCTTCACGCCGACGGCGGCGGCGATGTACATGGCCGAGGGGAAGGTGTCGTTCGACGACTGCGCCATGTTGACGTGGTCGTTGGGATGCACCGGCCGCTTGCTGCCGAGCGGGGTGCCGGCCAGTTGGCAGCAGCGGTTGGAGATCACCTCGTTGACGTTCATGTTGAACTGGGTGCCGCTGCCGGTCATCCAGACGTGCAGCGGGAACATGTCGTGGTGCTGGCCCGCCAGGATTTCGTCGCAAACGGTCCGGATCAGCGTGAAGGGTTCCTCAGGCAGCCGCTTGCCGTCGTGGTTGGCGATGGCGGCGGCCTTCTTCAGCGTGGCATAGGCGGTGATCATCTCGCGCGGGATGAGGTCCTTGCCGATGCTGAAATGTTCCAGCGAGCGCTGGGTCTGGGCACCCCACAGCTTGTCGGCCGGGACTTCGACCTCACCGAGACTGTCCGTCTCTTTCCGCGTGTCTGCCATCGTTGTTTCCCGACGCTGTTGGCCCGGCTTTCGCCAGCTGTCACGTGATGACCGGCGCCGCGTCCGGATGGTGCCCGGCGGCTGCCGCAACCCTGCAGTACGCAATAATGCCACGAAGCATAGAGCGGTGGCCGGGAAAACCGCAACAGGTCTTTGCGAACCTGTTCGATCAAAACGTTGGTCATAGGCAAATCGTGAGCAGGCGTTGAGCGGAAGCCATAATGGTTTCGATTGCTCTCAACCGCGAAGCCTGTGGCCTGGCTGCAAACCTTGCAGCGCCGGACACCGGCACCATCCCTGCCTGCGGAACGGATATTCGTTACGGAACGCCGGGACGGGCCCCATGAGTGCCGATGATCAGAGGCCGCGCGGCACAGGCCGTCGTGTCCTGGCACGGGCGGCCCGGCCTGACGCAAGGTCGGGTGCTATCGGCACATCAGGCACAACGAGTGCTGACCTGTTGAGATCCAGACAATGCCCTCCTTTCAACAAGTATTCAATGCCATTGCAGTGCATACGTTGTTTTGGCAGAAGCGGTGGCCGATAGCCGCAGGTGCGGCTGATAATAATAAAGGAAACGAAATCATGTATCGGGCTCAATGTGACACCTCGGCAGGCAGCGACGCCCAGGCTCCCGGCAACGGCGAGCCGATCGTCTACAGCCTGACCGGCCGGCTCAGCGGCACCCTGACGGACACCGCCGGCAGCACCACGACCTTCACCGACGCCACGTTCCACTGGCGGCTGGTGGGCAACACCGCGAGCCTGCAAACCGTGCTGGGTATTGCCCCCGGGCCGGCTTTCGAGGTGCCGGCGGTGAAGGACACGATCAAAATCGGCGGCCTGTCGTTGTCGCCGACGATCCCGACCGTGTTCGCAGCGGCCACGGTACCGGCGCCGGACCCGTTCGGCATCGCCGGGTTCTCCGACCCCACCACCAGCCAGGGGCTGGCGTGGCAATCGCCGGTGCTGGCCAGCTACGACGGCACTGGCCCCGTGCATTGGCTGCCGGTCACCTTCGACAACGCCGGACCTTTGCCGACGAGCGGGGGCAAACTGACGATCACCAGTGCCTCCGACCTGCACTTCAGCGTCGCCACGCGGTGAAGCCGGGGGCGCCGTGTATTTCCCTCCGCCGCGGCGCGTGGCACCATGCGGCCAAAGGGAGGACACAACCATGAACGACATGCCCAGCCCGCCGTCGCTGGACGGTAAGGCGCTCGCGCACCTGGCCGAGCAGCTCAACCAGTTGTTGCGGTTGCGGACATTCCCCATCGGCATGAAGCTGTTCGAGGATGTCGAGGCGATGGAGGCCATCCCGGGGCTGCGGCGGCCGGCACGCGGCAAGACGTTCTCGACCTGCCAGCTAGTCACCCAATCCCGCATGGCGGGCTTCACCCTGGGGGTCACCACCGAGAACGTGCCGCCGTTCTCGAGCTGCTCCAGCGTCATCGGCCTGGATGCGCCGGGGGAGATCTATACCTCGGGCCGCAAGATGGAGGGGGTGTGGTTCGAGAACCGCGCGGCTGCCGCGGCGCACCAGGCGCAGATGCCGCGGGTGCCGCCGGGGCGCTACAACGGGCTGGCGATCTCGCCGCTGCGCTCCGGGCGGCTGAGCCCGCCGGACGTCTGCCTGTTCTACGGCAATCCGGCGCAGATGATCCTGTTCATCAACGGGCTGCAGTGGCGGAATTATCGCCGCTACGACTTCAGCATCACCGGCGAGAGCGCCTGCGCCGACAGCTGGGGCCATGCGCTGAAGACGCGGACCGTCAGCCTGTCGATCCCGTGCTACGCTGAGCGCCGGTATGGCGCGGTGGCGGACGACGAGATGCTGATGGCCTGCCCGCCGGAGGATTTTCAACGCGCGGTCACCGGCCTGCATGGGCTGGCGAAGGCGGGGCTGCGGTATCCGATCATGCCGTTCGGCCCGCAGGCCGATCCGGGGGAGGGGATGGCGAAGAGCTACGCGGGGAAGAGTTGAAGCTGCTGCTCGTCGGCGGGTTCGGTGTTCAGACTGGATAGCAGCCGTGGCTGAAGCTGGGCGGGCTCGGGCCGCTGGGCGCGTCTCAGATGGCGCAGCGCAAGCGCCTGGAACGGCCGATCGGCGAGCGGGACCCGTGGCAGGCCGAAGCGCTCGATATAGGCCAGGATCATGTCGCTGGCCGATGACGGCAGGCCCTCATAGCCTTTCTCGTAAATGATGCTCTTTATGGCGGCATTCTCCAGGTGACCGCGCTGCTGGCGGATCTCGCGATGGAACTGCCGCCGCAGATCGCTGGGCCGGAAGATCGACGTGGCAGGTATTTCATAAGTTGCGCCAGGGCTGCTGCCGATGCGCTTTGGTTCCCAAGGGGTATGAAGCGGATCAAGATTGTGTATGACCATGGAGCCAAGCAGTCCGTCCCCGCGATAAAGTTTGATAGGCAGGCGAATTTTGCTTGCCACAAGGCGGTTGATGAAGTCGGCCCTCAGGGTATGAAGCTGGCCATGCAGGTGTCCGCCCTGGGTCAGCGTGGTCTGGGCGTTCCGATACATCGTGCGGCCGTTGACCCCGATCCCGGTGGCAGCCGCAATATCGGGTCGTGTCGCCAGGCAGGATTCGAGTTCCCTTAGGGCCCGAGGTCCGATCTTCACGTAGGCATCGACGAAAAAGTAGTGTTTTGCGGGCTGTCGCAGTTCGTAGAAAAACTGGTTAATGGCGTTCGCCTTGTCGGCATAGGCAATTGCATAGATGAGGATCGGCATTCCGCTTCGCTCGGCTGCCGCCAACGCAGTTTCGGCGCTGTCGTCGGTCGAGCCGTTGACGATCAGCGTGATCAGGGCACGACGCCCCCTGCTGGCGTGCGTCAGGCTCTCGATGCACCGGGCTATTGAAGCCTGCTCGTTGCGGCAGAACACTGCGATGTTCCAATCCCACATGATACCGTGTCCCTGTCTCGCCCTGACTGCGGATTGCAAGCTGCAATCCCTGGCTCCGGCGCACCATAGTGACTCGGAAAATCGTATTTCAAGGCCAATAGTTGCGCCGTGGCGGATGGCGGCAAAGCCTGTGCGGCTGTCCGGGATGGCTTCGCGTTGTTCCTGCCGCCGGGTGCCGCATCGGCCAGCCGATCGGCCGGCTTTGATCCAATTGCGACGAGCCCTTACAATGGCGTGGCAACAAGATTGTGCGTCACATAGATTTCGCAGCGTTTCACGTCGTACGATGTGAATGGCCGGAGAGCACCGTTCAGACAGAGGCGACTGATACGGTACCCGTCGAGGACATTGAAGAAGTCGTGCATGGTGACGCCCGTGGCAATGTTGGCGGGAACAAACTCGAACTGGATCATTTTGATCTTTTTTCCTCGTAGCGCCGCGGCCGCGCCTTGCAGGACGGACAGATCATGTCCCTCTGTATCAATCTTGAGGAAATCAATGCATTCGAGGCCAGACTGGGACATGAAGGCGTCAATTGTGGTGCACTCGACAGGGTGCTGAACGATGTCCGCGGAATACAACCCCACCGCAGCCTCACTTAAACTCGCCTGGGTCGATCCGTCCGATGTGCCGAAGTCATACAGGGTGAAGGAACCCGCCTGGGCGCCAACGGCCTGGTTGATGAGTGCGACTGAAGGCATGTCGGCCATCCGTGTCGCGAGATAAGCAAAAGTTACAGGATGAGGTTCAAAGGCGATGATGCGGGCGGTAGGCGCCAACTGCCGCAGGCGGCGCGCATAGGCACCGTGGTTGGCGCCGACGTCGAGCAGGACACCACCTTGCAGACGACCTTTGATACGGTCAAGGAAGTGCTCTTCCGCCGCCGTCAATCCATGCGTTCCGCCAAAGGTGATGGCGATGCCATTGCAGCGAAGCGCAAAATCATACGCCAGATTACCGAACCAGGTCATTGACGGGCGGTTCAGCATGAGGAAAACAGGATAGGCAAGTTGGGCTACCATGCTCTTTACCTTGCCAGGCTGCCAGATCGGCGCACGAACAGCGTTTGCAATCGGCATTCATCGCTACTCCGAAATTGATTGCCGGCACCATGACACCGTGGCACGGAATGGTAAATGACGAGTCACCGGGGCAGCCTCATTCGTCGTGAATCGCAAAGGGTCGCTCAGGATCAATGCGGCCGAGATGGCAGCCACCGGGTCCTCGGCAAGCCCACGCTGACTGTATCGTCACAGCCAGGCCGCGGTACGTGCGCCGGAGCCGCCCTGGCCAGACCCTGCAACCGTCGGCGCCGTCGCATCGCTGCCCGGCGATCACGACCGAGAACCAGCCATGATACGCTCCAACGTTTTGTACCGCGGCAGGAGGCTTCCGTTGGCGCAGGGCTTTCCCGACGTCCACCCCAAACCGTTTCGAAAGTGGCAATCGCGGGAAGTAACCAGGATCGCCCCCCGCGTTCATCCAATCCGATGGTCGCGCGGAGCAGGGAGGGGCTGCAATGAAACTGATATCCCGCCCCATCTCGATTCCGGCTGTCGACCCGAAAACCCGGCTGGGAGCCGCAGAAGGGCAATGTCATCGCACCGCTGCGAGCTACGGCGGGGCTAACGTTCCAACCGGACGGTGATTTGCTATCGTAACGCGATGCCATTCTGTTGGTCTTGAACGTCTTCGTGCTGGAGGAAACCATGCGGATGATCGCAGGCGCCTTGGCTGTCGGAATTTCATTCGTGTTCATCCTGCCGCTTGGTGGCGTTGCGCAAAGCAATGCGGCCACCGGCGCTGCCGAAACCATCACGGTCCGGATGTCGAATTTTTCCTATGACCCCGACCATCTCCACCTCAAGGCCAACATGCCGGTGCGGTTGCGGCTGGTGAACGACAGCAGCGGGCGGCACGATTTCAGCGCCCCGGCGTTCTTTGCCGCCAGTTCCTACCCGACGGGTTCGTCGGCTCCGCCGGATGGCGACATATCCGTCGGTTCGGAACAAACGGTTGAAATTGCGCTGGTGCCGCGCAAGCCGGGGACTTACCCGCTCCGGTGCACGCATTTCCTGCATAGCCTGTTTGGCATGCATGGGACGATCGAGGTGACGCCGTAGCACGTTGCGCGCCGGGGCGGGCCATCTGTGGGGGGAGCTGACACAGGCACAGGCGTGGCTGGAGAGGCTGGAC
Organism: Rhodopila globiformis; assembly: GCF_002937115.1. Lineage (GTDB taxonomy): Bacteria > Pseudomonadota > Alphaproteobacteria > Acetobacterales > Acetobacteraceae > Rhodopila > Rhodopila globiformis. The sequence goes on from NZ_NHRY01000041.1 coordinate 36,749, forward strand.
CCCCTCCGTCATGGCCGGGCGTGTCCCGGCCATCCGCGCTTCGACGGTTGGGGGGAGCTGGCCGGGACACGCCCGGCCATGACGATGGGCCGACGATGGCGGGCTGGCCGACCGCGCCTCCGGACTCCAGGCTACCGCCAGTCCACCTCGAACCGGCAGCACGTCCCGCCGGAGGCCTCACACTCCGTCTCGACCACCCGGGCCTTCGGCGACACCAGCACCTGGAACAGCCGCTGGAACACCGCGGCGTGCCAGTCACACACCGGCACGGCGGCCTTCTCCCCGGCGCACAGCGGGTTGCCCACCAGCGTGAACACCGTCGGCCGGCCGGCAACAGCGGAGAACTTCCCCGTCCCGGCGAACGTCCACGAATGCGCGGTGATTGCCTTCACCAGCAGCGCCGCCGCCGGACGGGGCGGCAGCAGCTTCAGCACCACCTGGGCGGCCCTGGGGATGCGGTTGGCCAGGATGTAGTCCGCCGTCAGCCGCCCGGCCTCGGCCATCAGCGCCTTGCCCTGGCCGGGCGGCGCCATGGCCCGCACCGTCTGGTGCAGCCGCCCGACCAACTGTTCATCCACCATCGCCTGCGGCGGGTTCAGCAGCCAGTCGGAAACCCCGGCGCGCTCGAACACCTGCGTGCAAAAGGCGCCCAGGCCGGCAAGCCTGAGCGCCTCGATCAGTTGCAGGACCGAGTTTGGTCCAATGACCCCCGTATCCCGGGGGTCATCCGTCATGCCATGCATGCGCCGCTCAGTCCGCGCCGCCGGCGGCCGCGTCCTGATCGGCCATCTGCTGCTGGCTGCCGCCGCAGGCCAGAGGCGCCCCGGCCGGCGTGCCGGAGAGTTCCTCCATCTGCTCGGTGCCGCCGCCGCAGGCCATCATCCCCCCTGGGACCCCGCCCGGCGCGGTCTTCTGCGCCTTGCGCGACCGATCCGCCGCGGCTTCCCAGTCGTCGGTCGAGGCCGGCAGGATGGCGCGCTTGTCGTCGAAGTGGAAGTTGACCTTCTTCTTCGACTGCGGACCCCAGTAGCCGACTTTGCCCAGGTCGTAGAACTTGCGCTCGAAGCCGGACTTCAGGAACGCCTTCAGGCAGCCCAGCAGGTAGCGCCGCCGATCGCCGGTGCCGGCCCACGGATAGTGGAACAGCGCCTTCTTGAAGTAGAAGCGGCGGTAGTTGTTCATCACCCGGTCGAGCAGCTCGCCGCGCTCCATGGCGGCGGGCTTCATGATCGGGGTGACGAAGTTGTACTTGTCGAAGTCGAAAACCTCGACCTTGTCCTTCATCTCCTGGAACAGGCTGGTGAAGGGCCAGGGGGTATACATCGACCAGTTGGCCATGTCCGGACCCCATTCCACCGCCATGCGGTAGGTCTCTTCCAGGGTCTCCGGGGTCTCGTTCTCCAGGCCGACGATGAACTGCGCCTCGACCACAATACCGGCGTCGCGCAGCAGCTGGATCGCCTTCTTGTTGTCGGAGATTTTCGTCTCCTTGTTGAACAGGTCCAGCTTCATCTGCGCCGCCGCCTCGGTGCCGAGCGAGACGTGGATCAGGCCGGCCTTGCGGTACATGGCGAGGTATTCCTCGTCACGCAGGATGTCGGTGACGCGGGTGTTGATGCCCCACAGGACCTTCTCATTCAGGCCGCGGGCGATCATCTCCTCGCAGAACTGGATGAACTTCTTGCGGTTGATCGTCGGCTCCTCGTCGGCGAGGATGAAGAAGCCGATGTTGTGCTTCTTGTACAGCGTCTCGATCTCATCCACGACCTTCTTCGGGTCGCGGAAGCGGTAGTCGCGCCAGAACTTCCACTGTGAGCAGAACGAGCAGGTGAACGGGCAGCCGCGGGCCATGTTCGGGATGGCGACCCGGCAGTTCAGCGGGATGTAGATGTACTTTTCCCACTCCAGGATGTCCCAGTCGGCCTCGATCGAGTCCAGGTCCTTGATGGTGGGCGCGGCGGCGGTGGCGACGATCTTGGCGCCTTCCGGGGTCTGGTCGGTGAAGGCCAGGCCCTTGATGCTGTGCTTCTGCGCCGGCCAGTTGCCCTCGGCGACGGTGCGCACCAGGTTGGTGAGGATTTCCTCGCCCTCGCCACGGATGATGACGTCGATCCACGGGGCCTCGGTCAGCACCTGCTGGTACATGAAGGTGGCGTGGATGCCGCCCAGCACGGTGACGGCGTTCGGGTGCAGCTCCTTGACGATCTGCAGCGCCCGCTCGGCCTTGTAGATCGAGGGCGTGATCGCGGTGCAGCCGACGAGGTCGGGCTTTTCCTCGGCCAGGATCTTCCGCAGGTTCTCCTCGGAGATGTCGTTGGTCATCGTGTCGATGAACCGCAGATCGGAGTAACCTGCCGCCTTCAATGCGCCGGCGAGGTAGGCAGCCCAGGCGGGCGGCCAGTTGCCGGCAATCTCGGCGCCGCCAGAGTGGTAGTTCGGATGGATGAGAAGGATACGCACGCTGAATGACCTCCCGATCTGTCAACCACCCTTGACGCACCACCGTCGCCAGGCATTGACGCAGATCAAAGCCGCTGGATAAACCGCGCGGCACCGGTTCATCAAGCCGCCTCAGTGCTATAAATGTTGCATGTTGGATGACACAATTTTCGCGCTGGCCTCCGGCTCGGCGCGGGCGGCGATCGCGGTGATGCGGCTGAGCGGGCCGTCGGCGGGTCCGGCGGTGGCCGCCTTGTGCGGCGGAAGCCTGCCGGTTCCGCGGGTTGCGGCGCTGCGGCGGCTGCGGGACGCGGCCGGGGCGGTGCTGGACCAGGCGCTGGTGCTGTGGCTGCCGGGGCCGGGGTCGTACACCGGCGAGGACAGTGCCGAGCTTCATTTGCATGGCGGCCGTGCAGTTATCGACGGGGTGGCGGAGGCGTTGGTTGGCCTGGGCCTGCGCCCGGCCGAACCGGGGGAATTCACCCGCCGCGCCTTCCTGAACGGGCGGATGGACCTGCTGGAGGCCGAGGCGGTGCACGACCTGGTCTCGGCCGAGACCGAGGCGCAGCGGCGCCAGGCTCTGCGCCAGCTCGACGGTGCCCTGGGCGCCCTCTACCAGGACTGGGCCGATCGGCTGCGCGGGGTGCTGGCGTACCAGGAGGCGCTGATCGATTTTCCGGATGAGGATTTGCCGCCGGAGGTCGAGGACCAGCTGCTGGCGTCGCTGCGCGCGGTGCGCGGGGAAATCCGGGCGCACCTGGACGATGCCGGGCGCGGTGAGAAGCTGCGCGAGGGGCTGTTCTTCGCCATCACCGGCGCGCCGAACGTGGGGAAATCGACGCTGATCAATGCCCTGGCCGAGCGCGAGGTCGCCATCGTCTCGGCGGTGCCCGGCACGACGCGGGATGCGCTGGAGACTCGGGTGGTGCTGGGGGGCGTGCCGGTCACGCTGGTTGACACCGCCGGGCTGCGGGAAACGACGGATTTCATCGAAGCAGAGGGCGTGCGCCGGGCGCGGGCGCGGGCGGAGGACGCTGATCTGGTGCTGCTGGTGGTGGAGGCGGGGACCGAGGCGGTGGCGGCCAGGAAGCAGGTGCTGGTCGCCAACAAGGCAGACCTGGGGCGGCCAGGGGAACAGCCATTGCCGGAGGGGGCGCTGCGGATCAGCGCGAAGACGGGCGAGGGGATGGCGGCGTTGCGCGACACCCTGGCCTCGGCCGCGCGCCGGATGACGGAGAGCAGCGGCCCGCCGCCGCTGACCCGCGCCCGCCACCGCGCCGCTCTGCTGGCGGCGGCGGGGCACCTGGCGGACGCCGAACGGGCGGACCTGCCGGAACTGCGCGGCGAGGATCTGCGGCTGGCGATGCGGGAACTGGGGCGGATCACCGGGCATGTCGGGGTGGAGGATATTCTCGACACGGTGTTCTCCCGGTTCTGCATCGGGAAGTAGGGCGGGGCTTTTTCAATCGGGATAACCCGGCCGCTGAAGCCCCGGGCCAAAGAAGAGTGGCCGTGAGGCTGCCCGGGCGGAGGACATAGTACCAGGCGCCCGAAGTTCTGACACGTTGGCACCGGCGTCTCATCGTCATGCCGGGCACAGGCTTGGCATCCACGCCTTCTTCTGCATCAGCACTGTAAGGCACCGTCGGACTCCCCCCTGCGTGCGATCATCAGAGCGGTCAACACCGTCCTGCCGGTCACCGCGTTCAGCGCTATCGCATACGGGGCTTTGGGCCTCGGCCGGGTTTCATCATCGGCCAGGGCTTGGGCGGCCGGTGCCTGTCGCGCGTTTCGCCATAAACGCGGCATTGACGCCGTGGCGACCGCTTCCTATGTATCGACATTGTCGATATGAGGGGGCCGATGCAGGTTCTGGTCAAGAAATGGGGTAACAGCGCCTCGGTTCGCATCCCGGCTGCCGTGATGGAGGCTGCCAAGCTGTCGCTCGACCAACCCGTGGACATCCGCGAGGAGGGCGGCCGTGTGATCATCGAGCCGATACCGGAACCGGCGTTCAGCCTTGCGGACCTGCTCGCGGCGGTCACCGATGAGAATATCCACGAGGAAACCGGCTTTGGCCCACGGGTCGGCAAGGAACGTCTCTAGGTGGTTCGAGGCGGCTTCGTACCGGATACGAGCGATATCATCTGGCTCGATTTCGACCCGCAGACCGGGCACGAGCAGGCTGGACGCCGGTCTGCCGTGGTGCTCAGCCCCGCGGCTTACAATGGCCGTATCGGCCTGGTGGTCTGCTGTCTGGTGACGACACGGATCAAGGGCTATCCGTTCGAAGTGCCGCTATCGGGGTCGCCGCCTGCCGTCGTGCTGGCAGACCAGGTGAAGAGCCTTGATTGGCGGACACGCGGGGCAAGCCGGAAAGGGGCGGCGACGCGGGAGGAGATGGCGGTTATCCGGGCGAAGCTGCGAGCGCTGATCGGGACGTGACGGTTGGTGGTGGGGGCGGCGCCGTCGTAACCGGGTGCCGCGGATACTTGCCGGAACCGCCCCGGCATCCTTAAACGCACGAAAGGAACCTTCGTTTGTCCAAGGTGACGATCGATGCCAACCATCCTGCGCGTTGATGGCTTCCGGGTCTATTTCTGGAGCCATGAGCCAAACGAGCCGCCGCATGTGCATCTGGACAAAGGCGGGGCATCGGCCAAGGTATGGCTGGAGCCTGTCCGGCTGGCCAGCAATGCCGGCTTTGTCGCTCATGATCTGGGTGTTATTCTACGGTTGGTCCGGCACCATCAACCGCGACTTCTGGAGGCATGACATGCGTTCTTCGGCACGGGCTGAAGGCGCCGATATCCGGGTCCGCGACGTCAGGGTCAGCGAGGACGAACTGTCGGTCGCGCTGATGGACGGACGCACGATCACCGTGCCTCTGGCCTGGTATCCCAGGCTGGAAGCGGCGACGGCGGCCCAGCGCTCACATTGGGAAGTGGCGGGTGCCGGCTATGGCATTCATTGGCCGGACCTCGATGAGGACCTGAGAACCGAAGGCCTTCTGGCAGGCGCGCGGGCACCGGCGGGTTCGGCTGCCTGGCGCTCGCCACGGTAGAGCGGGGGGCGACGGCGCGAGGCGGACAGCGTCATGGCCTCGTTCAAACGACGTGTTCCGCAACCCCGGTGCCGGTACGTGGTGGGCCTGCTTCCCAGTCCGGCTCGACCTCCGGTGTCCAGGCCGCGGACATGCGGACAATGGTCCTGGCAGGCCAGACGAGGATCAACCGCGGTCCCGCTTCAGTCCGCGATGCCGGTGACGAAGGCGAGCAGCCGCCCCAGCGCCAGCAGCGTCGCCTGCGTCGATCCGCCCGACCGGTGCGCCACAGCGGTCGCGGCGAACCGCCCTGATCTCGTCCACCATTACCTGCGAGTCCTGATGCAATCCGGTTGCCGCGCCGGCGGGCAGCGACAGGCGATACAACGGTGCATCCCGGTGCGTGGTGGTGAGCAGGCAGACCAGGACGCTCTCGGTCCCGGGGAGGAAATCGGATGAATGACCAGGGCCGGGCGGGGTTTGCGGTGATGGCCCGTGATGGCGACCGTTATGATGTCGCCACGCTTCACCGGCCGGTGTCGCCCCAGTCGGCAACGGCCTCGATAAAGTCGAGGGCCTCCTGCTCTTCCGGGGCGCCTTGCAGCAGCATCGCCTGGCGCCGGGCTTCCGCACGGAACCCTGGCGCCTGTGGATCGGGAACCCACACGCGGAGCAACTTCATCCCGCTGGCGCGGCGGGTTGCCCGATAGCGGCGAAACTTGTCGAGGCCATCATGGCGTGCGGGGCGGGGCATGGGGGTGGCTCCGGGAGATCGTGCTTACAGGTAGAGCGCTACCTGCATCCTCATGCTGCCACGCATGGCTCGATCTCCAATACGTCGGTTGGCATGTCTGCCTGCGCTTTCTTGAGATCATAGATCGTCTGCAGGTTCAGCCAGTACTGCGGCGTGGTGCCGAACGCGCGGCCAAGCCGGATCGCCATCAGGGCACTGATCGCGCGGTCGCCGTTCATGATGCCGGTGATGGCGTTGTGCGGGACATGGAGACGCCTGGCGAACGCCCGTGCGCTGAGATCCAGGGCATCCAGTTCATCCCGCAGGAAGCGGCCGGGATGGACAGGGGGCAGGTTGTCGATCGGGTTGGTCATCCTATCCTCCGTCAGTGGTAATCGACGACGATCTCAACGTCGCAGGCATCGCCTGGCGTCAGGAGCGCATCCGTTCCCGGCGGGATCGGCGCATGCGGCGCCCAGCGAAAACACACGCGGTTCTTCTGGTTGATGCGGATGCTGGACTGGCCCTTCCGATCGCCGCCCAGGACTTCGAACCGGTTGGAGGGCGGATTGCGCAGGTCACCCAGGACAATTGCTGCCTGGAGCTTCGTCAGCGCCTTGACCGCAGCGTCCGCGAAAGCCTGACATGCCGCGACACGCTCGCCGGCCAGAAAGCGCTCGGTCCGTCGATCCCTGCAACCGGTGATGGCCATGCCTGTCTCCGCCGCGGGTGATATATGGTATGTATCAGATACCAGTCAAGACAGGGCAGGGGTCGCTGTGCGGGAGGCGTTCGAGGCCGCCTGACTCGACCCTCGACGCCGGCGAATTGACGCCGGCCGTGCGCCGCATGCGGCTTATCGTGCCGATCGGCAACGGGGCCTGTGAGGATGCCGGGTTCTTACCCGGGCGGCTCGACGAGGCGGATCACGACCAGGGGGAGCGCGCTGATCGCCGGGCGCTCGCGTCCTTCGCCTCGGACCGGCTCGCGCGCACAATCAGGCTGGTCCATGCCATAACCACCGATGCGATCGACGGGACGCGCGCCGCATGGCCGCCGGATGCCGCCGAACCCTGCGATGCCGGGATATGACCACGGACGAGGCAACGTTTGACAGGCGGAAGCCGTCAGGACGCGCCCGGTTCGCGCCCATGGACGAGCAGTCCGCAGTGCTCGGCGAACGGCGCGAAGTCGCGGTCTGCGTGCAGCAGTGGCACGGCACGCGCGATGCACCAGGCCGCGATCAGGCAATCGACCGCCTTGCGCACGGTAACCCCGCGCCGGCGCAAGCTGCGATAATGATCCACGGCAGCGAGCGCCGTCGCCGTGCCGCCGATGCGAACCTGCGGGAAGGCGAGCAGTGCGCTGCGTGTCGCGTCGTATTGGCGGTCGTCGGAAATCCCGCGCAGCACTTCCAGCAGCACCAGGTCGCCGACAAGGATCTCGGCCGGATCGTCCTCGCTCGCGTCGGGGTCGAGCGCGTCGAGCAGCCTGCGCAGCCCCCGCGTTCCTGGCGTGACGGCACCGCGGAGATGGTCGATCCAGACTGAACTGTCGACGAAGACCGCTGTCGTCACCGCGCCGACAGGCCGGCGGGATCATCGCGGCGCTCGGCGTCGAGGTCGCCCTCCCATTGCACCTGGCCGAACAGGTCGCGCGCACTGGCCTGGCGCTTGCGGCGGGCGAGCAGGCGTAACCCGGCCTCGACCGTCTCGCGCTTGGTGGGTAGGCCGCTTGCGGCCATGGCCTCGGCCATCAGCCTGTCGTCGATCTCAATGTTGGTCCGCATTGGGTTGGTCTGTGTGTAATGGGTGGGGATGGTTATACATATACCGTGCAACGTGTGGCAACGTCGGCCGCGCCACAGCGGAATAGCCTTGAAGTCCGTTGCCGGGGCGACCTAATGTGGTCACCTGTGACCATACGCGCCGGAGGCGCCATGCCGATCGTCAGTTTGAAGGATGCCAAGGCGGGCTTCTCCAGCCTGGTCGATGAAGCCGTCAAAGGGAATTTCGTGACGATCACGCGGCACGGCAAGCCGGTTGCCGCCCTGGTGCCGGTCGAGGCGGCGGAGATCGCCCGCAAGGCGATGGCGAAGAAACGTCCTGGCCTGGTCGCTTATCTGCGGACCTTTCCGGGGGAGACGTTCGAGCGCAATCCTGCGCCGTCGCGGACGGTCGATCTGTGAGCGGTTACCTGCTCGATACGAACGTCATTTCGATGCTCTCGCCGGCGCGCGCCGAGGCACCGGCGGCGTTTCTCAGGTAGGAGCGCATGGATGCCGGCGGCCGGGTGTTCCTGTCCGTCGTCACCGTCCATGAGATCGAGAAAGGCATAGCCCTGCTGGAGCACAAGGGGGCAAGCGCCAAAGCGGCGAGCCTCAGGGGCTGGCTTGCGGGGCTGGTTGCCAGCTATGACGACAAGATCATCGCCGTTGATACAAGGGCCGCGGCGTTGGCGGGTCGGCTTGAAGCCAGGGCGGTTGCCGCGGGACACGATCCTGGCATGGCCGATGCCACCATCGCCGGCATTGCGAAAGCCCACGCTATCACCATCGTGACGCGCAACAGCAGGCACTTCCAGGTCTTCGGGGTCGAGGTGGTGTCACCGGACGAGGCAACGCAGTCCGGGTGACGGGGAAGCGCCTGGTGTGGTCATCCGGGTACTTGAATCAGCGTTCTGAAACAGTCGTTGCAGGTCCGGCCAGTTATGGGTCGTGGCATCGCCAGACAGATCGCCGGAAAAGATCTGGACGCTTGACGTCAAGCGTAAATTCTGTCATGGTGGCGTGTGATCGTGAGCTTTCGGGATAAGCGAACGGCCCGGTTCGCGGCAGGTGAGCGCGTGGCGGCCTTCTCCGGTTTCGATCGGCAGGCCCACAAGTGACTCGAGATCCTGTCCGCTGCCACCAGCCTGGGCGATCTGCGCGGCCTGCCGAGCAATCGCCTGGAAGCCCTCAGGGGCGACCGTGCCGGGCAATACAGCATCCGTATCAACGACCAGTGGCGGATCTGCTTCGCGTGGCCGCAGGACGCCGCCGGTCCCTGCAATGTCGAGATTGTGGATTACCATTGACGAAGGAAGCCAGCATGACCAGACCCGCGATCCATCCCGGCGAAATCCTTGGCGACGAACTGGAAGAACTCGGCGTCTCCCCGACCGAGCTGGCCCGCCAGATCAACGTTCCGGCGAACCGGGTTTCGCAGATCATCAACGGCAGGCGGGCCATCACCGGGGACACCGCCTTGCGCCTTGGCCACTGGTTCCGGACCTCGGCGGCGTTCTGGCTCAATCTGCAGGCTGCTTACGATCTCCGGTTGGCTGAGCAGGCGGCCGGCGCCGAGATCGACGCGCTCCCGGTCAGGCCGGAGCAGAAGCCGCAGCAGCCGGGGCTTACGTGATGTGGGGATGACAACGCAACGGGAGGGTCTGGTCCTCGATAGCTCGGCCCTGTCAGCGGTGGCGGGAAAGCACCTTTGTCGTCTTTCAGGCCTCTCGGCCGTCGTCTTCGAATCGGATGTCTCCCAACAGCCTTTGGGTGGTGCCGCGCTGCTGGTGAGGACCGTGGAAGTTGGTTAAGACTTTCGGGAACCGGTAGACTAATACGATATCCCTTGTTATAACGATATGAGACGTGTCGAACCTGCCTGCCTCCAGGAACAGTGGCAAAGGCAAGTGTCATGGAGCATCAAGAATGTTAGTAAAATATGTAATAGACGGAAACAACGTGGCCTTCTGGCAGCGGAATATACCTACTAGCGTTCCGTCATTACGGCCGATATTCCGAATTGTCAACACCATAGTTGCAAATGGAGATGACTTCTATTGCGTGTTCGATGCCTCTATAGATAATATTCTTAGGGAAAATGGCGGTGAGAGCGAGATCCAAATATTGGACGAACTCCTCTCGGTTTACAGGGAAAAATTTTATCGCGTGACGGCATCGACAAGGGCGGACAGTGCAATCTGCGAATTTGCGGACCAAACGCAATGCAAAATTATCACGAACGACCTTTATAGAGACTATAGGGGCAAATATAAGTGGTTAGAAGATCGATATACAGACCGGCTTATACAGGGCAATATGCAGCCTAATGGCATAATGACGGTTGAAAAGCTTCCTTACATACGCATCGCTAACGACAGAAATTTGCAAGAACTGTTCGATCAATTTAAGTCTTCCGCCACTAAACCTCCACGGCATAATAAGGCGGACGAATTGTATCTCTCAGACGGAGATTTGAATCTTGAGTTAAGGCACGTTCAGGAAACGCGCAAGGAGTTACAGCTCTTTCTTCAGCAATATGGGAGTCATGTCAATTTCGATGGGTTCATCTGGGATTCAGCAATGACAGGTTTTAAAAAATTCTTCGATAACACAAAAATTTGCACAAACTGCTGGAGTATTTACCCGATAGAGTCAAAGTTTGATAAATATGTTGATAATGGCGTTTGCCGTAACTGCGGAAAAGGCGCAATCACGACAAGACCCGCTAAGCTTGCGGAAATTGTAAACCGGCATGTCCCGCCTGGCAAACCCCGATTTTCGTATGACATTCCTGATGGTGCGGTCGAAGCCGGAATCATTATGGAAACGCAGAATGCCATGCGGAGGTTTTTGTCGGAGCAAAACCTATCATATGAGTTCGATAAGACCGCTGCCACGTACGGCGTGGAGCAAATAGGAGTCCCCTTTTATGGATATAGTTGGGATGAAGCTACTCGATCGTTCCTGAATTTTTTCACCCGAAATGTGGTTTGCCTGAAATGCTGGAAGCTTGCATCAATTCAAAATGACTATGATAAATTCAACGCATTCGTCTCTATAAAAAGAAATGACTTTGTTGCTATTATTGACGATAATGTCAAGTGCCCTCATTGCGGGGACAGTTCGGCGACGCTCAGGCCGAGAGCGTTGATTGAAATTATTAACAAATACAGACCAATCGGAAGAGAGAAGATATCGTTTGTTGAATATGACAAGAGTCGCGCAAGATGGTACGTTGGGAGGATGTTGGCGGTCGGGGCAGCGAAGGCGGCGGGAGGAGCAGCGAAGCTGACGTGGGAGATCATAAGGATTTTTGGTAAGTAATGGCCCTTAGTTGAAGGATTCCATCGAAACGCGTAACGAAGGGGTTTCTCAGAAACCACTTCAAGGCGCGTCGCCCCAATCCCGATTGCCAAGTCGGGTCGAATCTTGCCGAGGTATTTGCTCGACAACAATGTCCACTTTACCGTGCCGAACCACTGGAACCTGCCATTCCGCTCCCGGCCAACGGCCGCCACCCCCCCCTCCCATCACTC
>NZ_NHRY01000042.1 GCF_002937115.1 Rhodopila globiformis
CTGAACCGGCCACTTTAGTGGCCAACTGAACCCGGGACCGCGTTAGCGGTCCCGCTTGCCGCTTTGAGCGGCTCACACTCAACGGGCCGCGTCAGCGACCCGCCCGGCCGCTTTGAGCGGCCAACACTATAAAGCCCCCGGCTCTGCCGGGGGATATTTACCTGATATGCCCGGCCGCGGGCGCCGGACGAAACGTATCCACACAGGCTGCTCTGGCCAAGGCATGATAAAGCGGTTACAGACTCAAGCATGCTGATGCCGGCGCCGGACAGATGTCGAGAAAATCGGCCGCCGCACGATGCCAAGAAAATCGCGATGCCAAGAAAATGAGGAGACCGCCAGCCGATGAACGGCGCTGAAAGCCTGGTGCATTCGCTGCTGCACAGTGGCGTGACGACCTGCTTTGCCAATCCCGGCACGTCGGAGATGCACTTCGTTGCCGCGCTCGACCGGATCCCCGGGATGCACTGCGTGCTCGGCCTGTTCGAAGGCGTGGTGACCGGCGCCGCCGACGGCTACGCGCGGATGGCGGAAAAGCCGGCGGCCACCTTGCTGCATTGCGGCCCCGGCCTCGCCAACGGGCTGGCCAACCTGCACAACGCGCGCCGCGCCGCGACGCCGGTGGTGAACGTCGTTGGCGACCAGGCGACGTATCATCGTCCGCTCGACCCGCCGCTGACCGCCGACACGGACGGGTTCGCGCGCGGCGTCTCCGGCTGGGTGCGGACCTCGATGGACGTGCGGAGCGTCGGCGCGGACGCCGCGGCGGCGGTGCAGGCGGCAATGATCGCGCCTGGCCAGGTCGCCACCCTGATCCTGCCGTCCGACACGTCGTGGAACGAAGGCGGCGTGGTGGCGGAGGCGTTGCCGCGCCTGCCAACCCCCTTGTCGGCCCCCGGCCAGGTCGATGCGGCGGCCGCGGTGCTGCGCCGCGGCGGCCAGGGCGTGGTGCTGCTGCTCGGCGGCGTCGCCCTGCATGCGGAGGGACTGGCGCTGGCGCACCGCATCGCGGCGGCCACCGGATGCCGCGTGGTGGCGCAGGGCTCGAACGCGCGGATGGCGCGCGGGCAGGGGCGGCTGGCGGTGGAGCGGGTGCCCTACGTCGTGGACGTCGCCGTGCAGTTCATGCAGGGCACGCGGCAGCTGATCCTGGCGGGCGCGCGCAAGCCGGTGACGTTCTTCGCCTATCCGGGCAAGGTGCAGAGCGCGGTGCCCGAGGACGCCGCGGTGCATGTCCTGGCGCGGCCGGAACAGGATGTCGTGGAGGCGCTGGCGCGTCTCGCCGACGCGCTCGACTGCCCGAAGGTTGCCGCGCCGCACAACGGCGAGCGGCCGCACGCCGGCAGCGGCGCGCTGACGCCCGAGGCGGTGGCGGCGACGCTGGGCGCGCTGATGCCGGATGGCGCGGTGATCGCCGACGAATCAGTCAGTTTCGGCCGCGGGTTTTTCGCCAACACCAAAGCCGCGGCGCCGCATGACTGGCTGAACGTCACCGGCGGCGCCATCGGCGGCGGCATGCCGATGGCGACCGGCGCGGCGCTCGGCGCGCCCGGGCGGCGGGTGATCAACCTGCAGGCGGACGGGTCGGCGCTGTACACGGTGCAGGCGCTGTGGACGCAGGCGCGTGAAAAGCTCGACATTACAACTGTTATTTTCGCGAACCGGAAATACCAGATCCTGCTCGGCGAGCTGGCCAATGTCGGCGCCAATCCCGGCCGCACCGCGCTGGACATGATGGATCTCGGCAATCCGGATATCGATTGGACGCGTCTGGCCGGATCGCTCGGCGTGGAGGCGGCGCGTGCCGACACCGCGGAACGATTCGCCGACATCCTGGCGCATGCGCTGCGGCGGCCGGGTCCGTTCCTGGTCGAGTTGCCGGTGTGATCGAGCCGGGAGGGTCACGTTGCTCCGAAGTCATGGCGCGATGATTCACTTGACTGTAGCGACAGGCGTGCGTACATGAATGCGTGAGCAAGGGTATCACGTTGGTTGCGTCCACAGAAAAAACAACCTACAGAAGAATAGTCCGTTCGGGACTGGAACCAACCAGGCCCGTCATTTGGGAGGATGGACATGGCGAAACAAGGCCGTAACGTAACTGCACAGACGAAGTCGCGCACCGCGGCGACGAAGCCGCGCGCCCGCGCCGCGGCGGCAAAGCCGTCGGCCGCCGTCAGGGCCACCGCGGCGGAAGCGCCGCAGACCGGATGGGCGACGGACCTGGTGTTCGATGTGCGGGAACCGAAGCTGGCTGTCAGCCTTCGGCTCGATGCCGATGTCCTTCGCTTTTTCCGCGCTTTCGGCGCCGGCTACCAGACCCGCATCAATGAAGTGCTGAAGGCCTTCATGCACGCGCGCGGGGGCGCCGACGTCATCCCCCATCCGGTGCCGGCCGCCCGGTTGCCGCGCGCCAGTTCCAGCAACGGCAAGCGCGCGCGCTGACGAACCGCCCGAAACGTCGCCGCCTCGCGCGGCGACCGTGGGATACTGGGCGAGGTCGTCTTTCTGTCGTCATGGCCGGGACGCGCTCCACGGATGTCAGGCCAGAACGGTGGCGGGAGCAGGATCAAACCCTGTCTCTGTAAGCTGAATCGTGTCCAGTTCGGAAACCGTCGTCTGGCAGTGCGGATTTGAAGCGCTGCGAGCGGCAGGCGGTGTTTGCGGCAAGCGGCACGGCTGTCCGGGGTGGGTCAAAAGTGGCGGCGGAGCCTGGATCGCCTACCGAATTTTCAACACGGAGGACGACGGAGGACCATCAAGGGCCACGAAGGGGTGTGAACGAGTCAGGCCATGAAGCAGTGCGGCCCCGCCTTCAGGCACCCGGATGACGCTGGCACCATCCGCCCTGGCACCATCCGCCCTGGCACCATCCGCCAAGGACCCAGCCCTCGTCGTTGCCGACCGTAGGCCAGGCAGGAGGCGAAGGACCTTCCGCCACGTCAACAGAGTTGGTTCTTCCGGCGAGCTGTACCGGCGCCTAGGGGGACACGCGCGGCCATGCGACGCTGGACGCAGGAGGGCGCGCTTCCACTTTCGCTTCCCGGTCTCCCTACAACGAACGGGAAGGGGAAGTGGGAAGTCCATCAAAAACTGTGCTCACCGGGCCATCAAAGGGCGTGATCCTGCTCAGAAGAACGCCCATTGGCCTGGCCATCACGCTTTTCTTAGTGGCTTAGTGTCTTTGTGTTGAAGCGGCAGAAGAAACCGCACGGTCCTGTCGGTGTCGCACGGTCAGCGCCCGTGCCGCTACAACCGTTGGCTTTAACACAAAGACACTACAGTACACCGCAGGACGGCTGGGACTCCGCTTGCAGGAACACAGCGGCGGCATCGCTCTTCTCAGGCTGCCTGCGTTGCGGCCGGGGCGCCCGTCCAGACCACATGACGGTGCTGCCAGGGGTCTGCGTCCCTGTCATGGCCGGTGCTTGCTGCGGCCGACGATGGCTCACCACAGAGCCACAGAGATCAGATTCGCCGCGCTGCCGACGGCTTCGTTGCAATCTCTGTGTCCCTGTGTCTCTGTGGTGGACCAAGCGGATTTTCCGCCATCACGACATCGCCGTTCGGCCGCCAACGCCGCAGCCAGTTGCTGCATCGGCGCAACATTGTCACCCGGGCGACGCCACCCGTGCCTCCACGGGCTGTCGCTGCCGATCCGGCGCGGCCGTCTGAACCGACCTGCGGTTTGCTGTAAGCCACCAGGAATAGCGCCGTCTCGCGGTGCCCTGGGATGGACCCGTCCGCCGGAGCGATACGATCCGCAACGCCGCGCGCAGGAACACGCTCTGCCGGCAAGACGTGAAACGGTACGATAGGGCAGTTACCCAGGCTCGATGCCTGAGGAGAAGCCCTTGCTCCGCGAGCGGCAATGGGCCGCGAAATCAGCCCCCGGCGCCAGGGCGGGTGGCGATCCAGGCGCGCAGCACGCAGCCGATCTGCCGCTGCCAGTCATCATGGTTCGCCTTGAACCACGTCAGGATATCCGCATCCACGGCCAGTATGTCCTGGCCGCCGGGACAAGGTGGCCAATCCTGCCGATCGGCGCCGTCCGCCCGGACGGCGGCGCCCTGCGGGCCATTCAGGAAACCCGCGAGAAGCTGCTCGTCGTCGAGGCTGTCGGCGTCCTCGTCCGGTTCGTCTGAAATCATCGTCGTCTCAAACACTCTGCTGAGAAGCCAAGGCTGGAATTGCCCGGAAACCCCTTGGAACTGGATAGGTGCCTGCAATCCGGTGAGGACGCCGATACACACAGTAGCACCGACTGCTTAATATAAAGTTAACGGGCATACAGAAACGCATACGCCGCAGCGGCCGGGCCAGTTCGGGCGACCCGGACCGCCGCGGCCGCAACCCGGTCAGCGATCAGTCCGCCGCGTCGGCGACGTCCTCGGCGGTCTTCTTCTGCGCCCGGACGCGCTTCACCGCGGTTTCCACGTGACGGCTGAAGACGTACTCCGCCGGGCGCTGCCGGTCCAACGGCACGTCGGGCGCCATCGGGCCGTCCGTCCGGATTCCCAGCATCACTTGCGCCAGGGCTTTCCACGGGCGGCGCATCGTCTCCACCACCGCGCTGGCCTCGTAGCCGGAATGCACCATGCAGTCGGCGCACTTTTCATAGTTGCCGGTGCCGTAGCGGTCCCAGTCGGTGGTTTCCATCAGTTCCTTGAAGGAACTGGCGTACGCCTCGCCCAGCAGGTAGCAGGGCCGCTGCCAGCCGAAATAGTTGCGCGTCGGGTTGCCCCAGGGCGTGCAGTGGAAGGTCTGGTTGCCGGCGAGGAAGTCCAGGAACATCGACGACTGGTTGAACGCCCACTTGCCTTTCCAGCTTCCCTTGCCCTGGCGGCGGAAGATGCCGCGGAACAGTTCCTTGGTCCTGGTCCGGTTCAGGAAGTGCTGCTGGTCCGGCGCACGCTCGTACGCATAGCCGGGCGAAACCGAGATGCCGTCCACGCCCAGCGCCATCACGTCGTCGAAGAAGGTCGCGACCTTGTCCGGCTTCGCGGTGTTGAACAGCGTGGTGTTGATGATGGTGCGGAAGCCGCGCCGCTTCGATTCGGCGATTGCCGCCACCGCGCGCTCGTACACGCCCTCCTGGCAGACCGCCTCGTCGTGCTCGGGACGCCCGCCGTCGAGGTGAACCGACCAGGAGAACCACTTGCTCGGCTTGAAGAGATCCATCTTCTTCTCGAGCAGCAGCGCGTTGGTGCAGACAATGACGAACTTCTTCCGCGCGATCGCGCCCTGGACGATCTGGTCGAGTTCCTTGTGCAGCAGCGGCTCCCCGCCGGCGAGCACGACGACGGGGGCGCCGCACTCGTCCACCGCCTGCAGGCATTCCTCGACCGACAGGCGCTGGTTCAGGATCTCCGGCGGATAGTCGATCTTGCCGCACCCCGCACAGGCGAGGTTGCAGCGGAACAGCGGCTCCAGCATCAGCACCAGCGGATAGCGCTTGCGGCCCATCAGGTGCTGCTTGACCACATAGGCCCCGACGCGAAGCGCCTGATTCAGAGGTACGGACATGCTGGACAGGTATCCTTCTTATACGTCGGCGACCTGCGCCGGGAAGCGGAACCGGACGTCCTCGGCCACGCCATTCTGGTTGCAGACCTCGATCTCGCCGAAGCGGCGCAGCCCGTCGAGCACGCCCTGGACCAGCGTTTCCGGCGCCGAGGCGCCCGCCGTCAGGCCGACCGTGGCGATTCCCTGGAACCATTCGCCGCGCAGCGCGTCGGCGTCGTCGATCAGATAGGACGGCTTGCCCATCTCCGCGCCGATTTCGCGCAGCCGGTTGGAATTCGAGGAATTGCGCGAGCCGACGACCAGCAGCATGTCGACGTGCCGGGCCAGGTCGCGCACCGCCTGCTGGCGGTTCTGCGTCGCATAGCAGATGTCGCGCACGTCCGGCCCGACGATCGCCGGGAAGCGCTCGATAAGCGCCGCGATGATGCCGCGGGTGTCATCCACCGACAGCGTCGTCTGGGTGATGTAGGCGAGCTTCTCGGGGTCCTTGACCTCCAGCTTCGCCACGTCGTCGACGGTCTGCACCAGATAGACCTTGGCGGGGACCTGGCCGATGACACCCTCGACCTCCGCATGGCCGGCATGACCGATAAGCACGATCTCGCGGCCCTGGCGGGCGTAGCGGCGGCCTTCGTTGTGTACCTTGGCGACCAGTGGGCAGGTGGCGTCGATCACCGGCAGGCCGCGTTCCGCGGCTTCCTCTTCGACGCTTTTTGCGACGCCGTGGGCGGAGAAGACGGTCATCGCGCCGGGCGGGATCTCATCCAGTTCGTCCACGAACACGGCGCCGCGGGTGCGCAGGTCCTCGACGACGTGCCGGTTGTGCACGATCTCGTGCCGGACATAAATCGGCGGGCCGTATTTCCGCAGCGCCCGTTCGACGACTTCAATGGCTCGCTCCACGCCGGCGCAGAAACCACGGGGCTGTGCGAGGACGACACGTATCATGCAGCCAGTCTCCGAATAATACCGGACCCGCTCAGTCCCGTTACCAAAGCCGGGATATCGCAGATCGCCTGGAATGTCGCAACGAGGCAATGCCGCAGCGGCCGGCACCATAGGAGTCCTTATTGGGAACCGCCATGGCAAAACCAATGGCATAAAGGCACTGTAACAGAAGGTCTGATTTTTGATGCTTGCAAAGAGTGGCTTTTCTGCAACAAAGAGCGGGATCGCGTTCGGGTCATCATGCGTAATATCCGCGGGCGTGGTATCGGCGTGAAACTTGGCTCCCGGTCGGGGGGAGCCGCTGGTTCTTGGGGCTGATTGTGGCTTTGATGAAAACTGTACCGCCGATTGATCTTCCGGGGGAAATGGCGCGCGCGGCCCGGCTTGTGGAACAGGCGCTGGACGTGCTGCTGCCGTCGGTCGATACCGCCGAGGGGCGGGTCGCCGAGGCCATGCGCTATGCCACGCTGGGGGGCGGCAAGCGGCTGCGGGCCTTCCTGGTGATGCAGGCCGCGTCCCTGTTCTCGGTCGCCGAAACCTGCGCCGCCCGCGTCGCCGCCTCGGTCGAGATGCTGCACGCCTATTCGCTGGTGCACGACGACCTGCCGTCGATGGACAACGACGACCTGCGCCGGGGCAAGCCCAGCACCCATCGCGCCTTTGATGAGGCTACCGCCATCCTCGCCGGCGACGCCCTGCAGACCCGCGCGTTCGAGATTCTGGCGGAGCCGGATACCCATTCCGATCCGCAGGCGCGCTGCGAGCTGGTCGCAGCACTGGGCGCCGCGGCGGGAGCCCGCGGCATGGTCGGCGGGCAGATGATCGACATGCTTTCCGAGGGCAAGACTCTCGACGGTCCGGCGGTGACGCGGCTGCAGGCGCTCAAGACGGGGCGGCTGATCCAGTACAGCGTCGAGGCCGGGGCGATTCTCGGTCGCGCGTCGGCGCAGGATCGCCATTCCCTTGCCGCCTATGGACGTGATATCGGCGCAGCGTTCCAGATCACCGACGACCTGCTGGATGTCGAAGGCAGCGCCGAGGATCTCGGCAAGACCGCGGGCAAGGACCTGGCGGCGGGGAAGGCGACCATGGTCGCGGTGCTTGGGGTCGAGATGGCCCGGGCGCATGCGGACATGCTGGCGGCGCAGGCCGCCAAACACCTGGACGGCTTCGGCGACCGTGCGGCCTGTCTCCGCGCGCTGGCGGCTTATGTCGTGGCCCGACGCAATTGATCGAGATGTAGGAGTTCCCATGAACCCAAGCAGCACCGCGTTGCTCGATCGCGTGACATACCCGATCGACCTGCGGAATTTCTCGCCCGAGCAGTTGCGGCTGCTGGCGGACGAGGTGCGGGCGGAGACGATCAATGCGGTCTCGGTCACGGGTGGCCACCTGGGCGCCTGCCTGGGCGTGGTGGAACTGACGGTCGCACTGCACGCCGTATTCGACACGCCGTACGACCGCGTGATCTGGGACGTCGGGCACCAGGCCTACCCGCACAAGATCCTGACCGGGCGGCGCGACCGCATCCGCACCCTGCGCCAGGGCGGCGGCCTGTCCGGCTTCACCAAGCGCTCGGAAAGCGAATACGACCCGTTCGGCGCGGCGCATTCCTCGACCTCGATCTCCGCCGGCCTGGGCATGGCCGTGGCGCGCGACCTCAAGACGGCCCGCTATGAGGCGGCCTCGGAGGAGGAGCGGCAGGCGCAAGGCTTGCAGCGCGACGACCGCAACGTGGTGGCCGTCATCGGCGACGGCTCCATGAGCGCCGGCATGGCCTATGAGGCGATGAACAACGCCGGCAGCCTCAAGTCGCGCCTGATCGTCGTGCTGAACGATAACGACATGTCGATCGCCCCGCCGGTGGGGGCCATGAGCGCCTACCTGTCGCGGCTGATGTCGTCCCGCAGCTTCATCTCGCTGCGCGACCTCGCGGTGAAGATGGTCAAGCGCTTCCCCAAGGGGATCGAGCGCACCGCCCGCCGCGCCGAGGAATACGCCCGCGGCATCCTGACCGGCGGCACGCTGTTCGAGGAACTCGGCTTCTATTATGTCGGGCCGATCGACGGCCATAACCTGGACCACCTGCTGCCGGTGCTGCGCAACGTGCGCGAGGCCGACGAGGCGGGCGCGATCCTGGTGCACGTCATCACCCAGAAGGGCAAGGGCTACGAGCCGGCCGAGCGCGCGCCCGACAAGTATCATGGCGTGTCGAAGTTCAACGTCATCACCGGCGAGCAGGCGAAGGCTCCTCCCGGGCCGCCGAGCTACACCAAGGTGTTCGGCGACGCGCTGATCAACGAAGCGAAGCGCGATCCCGCCATCGTCGCCATCACCGCGGCGATGCCCTCGGGCACCGGGCTGGACAAGTTCGCCACGGCATTCCCCGATCGCATGTTCGACGTCGGCATCGCCGAGCAGCATGCGGTGACCTTCGCCGCCGGCATGGCGACCGAGGGGATGAAGCCGTTCTGCGCCATCTACTCGACCTTCCTGCAGCGCGCCTATGACCAGGTGGTGCACGACGTGGCGCTGCAGAACCTGCCGGTCCGCTTCGCCATGGACCGCGCCGGCTACGTCGGTGCCGACGGCGCGACTCACGCCGGCAGCTTCGACCTGGCATTCCTCGGTTGCCTGCCGAACATGGTCATCATGGCGCCATCCGACGAAGCCGAACTGGTCCACGTCGTCGCCACCGCCGCGGCCACCGACGATCGGCCGACGGCGTTCCGCTATCCGCGCGGCGAGGGCACCGGCGTGGCGCTGCCGACGCAGGGCGAGATCCTGGCGCTGGGCAAGGGGCGGCTGATCCGCGAGGGCAACAACATCGCCATCCTGTCGCTCGGCACGCGGCTGGCCGATGCGCTGAAGGCGGCTGACGAGCTGGCTGCGCGCGGCTTCCCCACCACGGTGGCCGACGCCCGCTTCGCCAAGCCGATCGACACGGCGATGGTCGAGCAACTGGCGAAGCACCACGAGGTGCTGATCATCGTCGAGGAGGCGGCAATCGGCGGCTTCAGCGCCCACGTCATGCAGCACCTGGCCTGGAAGGGCCTGCTCGACAACGGGCTGAAGGTTCGCCCGATGGTGATGCCGGACGCGTTCATCGACCATAACAGCCAGGCGAAGCAACTGGCCGAGGCCGGGTTGTCGGCGCGGGACATCGTCGACACGGCGCTGGCCGCCGTCGGCGTCGAGGTTCCGGGCGCGGGCCAGGCGAAAGCCCTGACTGGCAGATGATCCGGCTGACCAGGCGCGCGCTGCTGCCGTCACTGACGGCAGCAGCGCTGGTGGCGTTCAAGCCGGTCCGGGCACAGCCGGACGGCGACCTTGGCCAGCCGCTGACGAAACTGTATGCCGGTTTGGAGGCGGCGATGCGCGCCGGCTCCACAACATCGTTCGCCGAGCGCTTCAAGGCGCTGGCGCCGGCGGTGGACGGGGCTTTCGACCTGCCGACGGTTCTGAAGGTCTCGGTCGGGCTGCGCTGGGACAGCATGAATCCGGCCGACCAGGCCAGGCTGATCGAGGCGTTCCGGCGCTTCACCATCGCCACCTATGTGGCCAATTTCGACAAGTACGACGGTGAGCGCTTCCAGGTCCTGCCCGGCGCGCGCGACCTGGGAGCCGATCGTGTCGTGCAGACGGAGATCGTGTCCGCCACCGGCGATCGGATCCGGCTCGACTACGTCATGCGCGACGATGCCGGCGTGTGGAAGGCCGTGGACGTGCTGCTGGACGGATCGATCAGCCGCGTCGCGGTGCAGCGGTCGGACTTCCGCAAGATCCTGGCGCGCGGCGACGCCGATGCGCTGATCGACAGCCTGCGCCGGAAGATCGTCGACCTGTCGAACGGCGCGCTGAAATCGTGATGACGGTGCCGGCCTGGATCGCGGCGGCCTGCTGCGGCATTGGGCTGGCGCAGGCTCTGGTCGCGGCGCGGCTGGTTACGCGGTTCGCCCGGCGCCCGCGGGGCGAGCCAGCGTCGCGGCCGCCGGTGACGATACTGAAGCCGCTGCACGGCGACGAACCACTGCTGGAGCAGGCGCTGGCCACGGCCTGCCGGCAGGATTATCCGCGGTGGCAGGTGGTGTTCGGCGTGCAGGATGCCGGCGATCCCGCGGCGGCGGTGGTCGAGCGCCTGCGGACGCGCTTCCCGGACTGCGACATCGCGCTGGTGATCGACCCCGCTCTGCACGGCGAGAACCGCAAGGTCGGCAATCTGATCAACATGCTGCCGGCGGCCCGGCACGACGTGCTGGTGATCGCCGACTCGGACGTGCATGTGCGGCCGGATTACCTGGATCGCCTGATGGCGGCCCTGGAACAGCCGGGCGTTGGCCTGGTGACGACGATCTATGCCGGGCTGCCGTCCAGCCGGCGTCTGCCGGCGCTGCTGGGGGCGACGCAGATCACCCATGGCTTCCTGCCCGGCGCGGTGCTGGCGCGTGCGCTCGGGCGGCAGGATTCGCTGGGCGCGACGATGTGCCTGCGCCGGCAGGACCTCGCACGCTGCGGCGGATTCCGCGCGCTGGTCGATCATCTGGCGGACGATGCCGTGCTTGGGCACCGGGTCGCCGCCCTGGGCCAGACCGTGGCGCTGGCCGGCACGGTGCCGCTGACGACGGTGCCCGAAGACACCATGCGCGCCCTGTTCCGCCATGAACTGCGCTGGGCACGCACGATTCGCGCCCTGGAGCCGGGCGGGTTCGCCGCCTCGGTGCTGCAGTACCCGCTGGCCTGGGCGCTGCTGGCGGTGGCGCTGGCGGGCGGTGCGGCCTGGGCGGTGGGCGTTTTTGCCCTCGCCTGGATTATCCGCGCCGTGGCTGCTAGCATGATCGACCGTGCATTGGCGCCACAGTGGAACGGAGAAGCGCCCGCCGTGCCGGCTTTTCGCTGCCCGGCCTGGCTGCTGCCGGCGCGGGATCTCTTGTCGGTGGCGGTGATGCTTGCCAGCTATGGCGGACGTCGGGTCGATTGGCGCGGGTATGGCCTGCTGGCGGATACGCCGCAGCCGCCCGGGGCCGCCGACGTGACGTTCCGCTCGATCGAGGAATTCAACGCGCAATGATGAAGACCCTGTTCCTGCATCCGCCCTCTTTCGACGGGTTCGACGGTGGTGCCGGTTCGCGCTATCAGGCAAAGCGCGAGATCAAGTCGTTCTGGTTCCCCACTTGGCTGGCGCAGCCGGCGGCGCTGGTGCCCGGCAGCAAGCTGATCGACGCCCCGCCGGCGCGGGTCAGGCTGGATGCGGTGACGGCGCAGGCGCGGAATTATGAGCTGTGCGTGATGCATACCTCGACACCGTCGTTTGCTTCGGACGTGAAGGTCGCCGAGGCGCTGAAAGCCGCCAACCCGTCGCTGAAGATCGGCTTTGTCGGCGCCAAGGTGGCGGTGCAGCCGGCCGAGAGCCTGGCCCAGGGCGGCGCGATCGACTTCGTCGCGCGCAACGAGTTCGACTTCACCATCAAGGAAATCGCCGAGGGCCGCGACTGGAGCAGCGTGGACGGGATTTCCTATCGGAATGCCGCCGACGTGGTGATCCACAACCAGGACCGCGCGATCCTCGAGGATATGGATTCGCTGCCGTTCGTCACGGAAGTGTACAAGCGCGACCTGCGGATCGAGGACTACTTCATCGGCTACCTGATGCATCCGTACATATCTCTGTACACCGGCCGGGGCTGCAAGTCGCATTGCACCTTCTGCCTGTGGCCGCAGACGGTGGGCGGGCACCGCTATCGGGTGCGCTCGCCCGGGCATGTCGCGGCGGAGATCCGGCAGTCGCTGCAGATGTTCCCGCAGGTGAAGGAGTATTTCTTCGACGACGACACCTTCACTGACAACCTGCCGCGGGCCGAGGCGATCGCGAAGGAACTCGGCAGGATGGGCGTCACCTGGTCGTGCAACGCCAAGGCGAACGTGCCGCGCGAGACGCTGAAGGTGCTGAAGGACAACGGGCTGCGCCTGCTGCTGGTGGGGTATGAAAGCGGCAACCAGCAGATCCTGCACAATATCAAGAAGGGCATGCGGATCGAGGTCGCGCGCAAGTTCACGCAGGACTGCCACGACCTGGGGATCAAGATCCACGGCACGTTCATCCTGGGCCTGCCGGGGGAGACGAAGGAGACGATCGAGGAGACGATCAAGTTCGCCACCGAGATCAATCCGCACACCATCCAGGTGTCGCTGGCGGCGCCGTATCCGGGCACGTTCCTGTACAAGCAGGCGGTGGAGAACGGCTGGCTGGATGCCCAGCATGCGGAACTGGTGGACGAAAGCGGCGTGCAGATCGCGCCGCTGCACTATCCGCACCTGTCGCATACCGAGATCTTCGACAACGTGGAGACGTTCTACAAGCGCTTCTACTTCCGCGCGCCGAAGATCGCCTCCATCGTGAATGAGATGGTGCGCAGCCCGCAGATGATGAAGCGCCGGCTGCGGGAGGGGGTGGAGTTCTTCCAGTTCCTGCGGGAGCGGCACGACGCGGCCTGAGGGTAGGCTGTCGGCGGTGGCGGGGGCGAAGGGTGGCTTGTTGCCTCACTGTCGTGGCCGGGCGTGTCCCCATCGGTATCAGGATAGGGCGTCCGGCGGAGCAAGGTCTTCTCCCTTACCGTCATGGCCGGGCGTGTCCCGGCGCCATCGACCCCGCGCCGTCGAAGCGCGGATGGCCGGGACACGCCCGGCCATGACGATAGGGCGACGACCATGCCCTGTTCCCCCGAAAGTTAGCGCCAATGGGGACACGCCCGGCCATGACGGTGAAAGAACGGGTCCCATGAAGTCCGTCACCTTCTCCGCCGACGATTTTGGCCTGAGCGAGGCGGTCAACGAAGGCATCGAGCGCGCCCACCGCGACGGTGTCCTGCAAGCTGCCAGCCTGATGGTTGCCGCTCCGGCCGCGGCCGATGCCGTCCGTCGCGCGCGTGCCAATCCGCCGCTGCGGGTCGGCCTGCATCTGGTGGTGATCGAGGGCCCTGCGGTGCTGCCGCCCGCCGAGATTCCTGGTCTTGTCGATCCGGCCGGGCAGTTCCCTTCTGACCAGTTGCGGCTCGGCCTGAACTACTTCTTCCGCCCGGGCATCCGGCGGCAGCTTGCCGCGGAAATCCGCGCCCAGTTCGCGGCGTTCGCCGCCACCGGCCTGGCGCTGGACCATGCCAACGCGCACAAGCACATGCACCTGCATCCGACGGTCGGCGCCATGATGCTGCGAATCGGCCGCGAGTACGGCCTGAACCGCATCCGCGTTCCGGCCGAACCCCCGGACGTCATGGCGCGCTGCGATACGGCTGTCGGTTTCGGCGACAGGATTCTGTATCGCTGGACGCAAATCCTCCGCCGCCAGGCGCGGGCGGCCGGCGTGGCCAGCAACGATCATTGCTTCGGCATTGCCTGGAGCGGGCACATGACGACGGATCGCATCCAGCGATTGCTGCGTCACTTGCCGGACGGGAACAGCGAAATCTACTTCCATCCGGCCGCCCGGCGCGACGCGGTGCTGGATCGCCTGATGCCCGACTATGAGCACGAAGCGGAACTGGCAGCGCTGCTGGCGATCGGTCGCCTGCGTGACCATGAGGCCCGTTAGGACGGACCGGAACCAGGCCGCCCACGCGCCGGTGCTGTCGATGATTATTTCAAGCGGAGCAGATCGAGGAACGATACCGGTCCTCGACGTGCCGGAACGACAGCAGGACATTGCCGGCCGCTTACCGAAATGCACCGCTGTCCGCCGATTGGCCACTTGCCGATCATTGATGAAGGCGACAGGCTGCATGCCTGCAATGGTCGGAAACAAGGAGGCCGTCATGGCAAGAGCGGCTGTACAGAAGCAAACCGTTGATCCCCATGTGCTCAGCCTGAAAGTGACACTGCGTCATATCAGGCCGCCGATATGGCGCCGCATCGTGGTGCCGCGCGACATGACCCTCGCTGACCTGCATCGGGCGATCCAGGTGGTCATGGGCTGGGAAGACGCTCATCTACATGCGTTCACTGTCGGCGGCAGGCAGTACAGTGACCCGCAAATGGGACTTGAAGACGCCGCCAACGAGGCGCGGGTGACACTGGACAGCCTGGCAAGATCAGGCATGACCCGCTTCACCTATACCTACGACTTCGGCGATGACTGGGAGCACGACATCCTGATCGAGAAGCGGCCCCCGGCCACGACGGCCAACGCCTACCCGATCTGCGTTGCCGGCAAGCGCAACTGTCCGCCGGAAGATTGCGGCGGCATCTGGGGCTACGAGGAACTGCTTGCGGCTCTTGCGGATCGCGACAATCCCGAACATGCCGAACGACTCGAATGGCTGGGCGAGGCGTTCGACCCGGAGGATTTTTCGGTCGCCTCCGCCGATGTGGTGCTTGGCGCCGCTTTCGGGCGGCCGACGCCGCCAGCGACCGGCTGAACCCGTTATACCCGCCTTTGAATACTGGTATCTCCACCTCGGCGACCCACTGGAACTGGTCCAGCATCATGGCCTACGGCATGCCCGGGTTGAGATGCCCTATGCCGAAGGTTTCACTTCGAGATCACCGGTAACCAGGAAGCCCTCATGGCCAGAGCAGCTGAACGAAAACAACAAGCTGAAGCCGATGTGCTCAGTCTGAAGGTGACACTGCGCAACATCGACCCGCCGATATGGCGCCGGATCATCATGCCGCGCCACATGACCCTGACCGACCTGCACGACGTGATCCAGGCCGTCATGGGGTGGGAGAACGACCATATGTATGACTTCGACTTCGGCCGCAGGAGAAGACAGGAAGCGGCCATGCTGGCCGAAACCAAAGATGAGGATGAGAACGACCCGACGCTGGACGAACTGGTCAAATCCGGCATGACCAAGTTTACCTACATCTATGACTTCGGTGACAACTGGAAGCACGATATCCTGATCGAGAAGCGGCTGCCGGCAACCACCGCGAAGGCCTTCCCGGCCTGCGTCGCGGGCGCGCGCAGTGGCCCGCCGGAGGACTGCGGCGGCCCCTGGGGCTATGCGGAACTGCTCGCGGCTGTCGCGGATCCCACTCACCCCGAGCATAAGGAGCGTCTCGAATGGCTCGGCAGGAAGTTCGATCCGGAGGCTTTCTCGGTCGCCAAGGCCGACGCCAAGCTCGCCGCCAGGTTCAAGCGGGCGAGGGCGGCGCCGGCTAAAGGCTGAACCCGCTCTACCGGCCCTTGAAAGCCGGCATCACCGCCTCGGCGACCCACTGGAACTGATCCAGCATCATCGCCTGCGGCGTGCCCATCGGCGTGCTCAGGTTGATGTGCTCCATGCCCGGGTAGCGCGCTTCCAGGTCTTTCAGGTAGGCGACCAGTTCCTCCGGCGTGCCGGCGAACCAGGCGCCGGTCTTCATGTAGTCCTCCAGCTTCGGTGCGCCGGCTTCATACCAACCGCCGCGGCGGCTGATGGCTTCCACCTGGGCGGGCGTGGCGCCCGGCAGGAAGCCGAGGGGGGCGAACATCTTGGCGTGCTCCTCGTACAGCGGCCGCAGCGCGGCGACCGCTTTCTCCCGGCTGTCGGCGAGGTGGAAGAAGATCCCCAGCATCAGGTTCTCGCCCAGCTTCAAATCCTT
Source organism: Rhodopila globiformis (assembly GCF_002937115.1). Taxonomy (GTDB): domain Bacteria; phylum Pseudomonadota; class Alphaproteobacteria; order Acetobacterales; family Acetobacteraceae; genus Rhodopila; species Rhodopila globiformis. The sequence continues at coordinate 16,054 of NZ_NHRY01000042.1, forward strand.
CCCAGCGCGCGCCGCGGCGTCCCGGTACGCCGTGATCGGCCCCTGCTGCAGCGTCGCCGCGCCGCCGCCGACGGCGCCCTTGATGCCGTGCCGGATCATGAAGTCCAGCCCGCGCGGGCTGGCGCTGACCACTGGCTGCCAGCACTCCACCGGACGGTTCACCGGCCGCGGCACCAGGGTGATGTCCTTCAACTGGTAGCCGCGATAGGGCACCTCGGGCGGCAGCGTGTAGTACTTGCCGCGGTGCGAGAACGACTCCTCGTTGAACGCCTTGAAGATGATATCGACCTGTTCCTCGAACAGGTCGCGGTTGGCATCCTGGTTCAGCATCGGCGCGCCGAAGGTCTCCACCTCCCGCGTGTGATAGCCGCGGCCGACGCCGAAGATGGTGCGGCCCTTGGTCAGGATGTCAGCGACGGCGTAGTCCTCGGCCAGGCGCAGCGGGTGCCACATCGGCGCGATGTTGAAGCCGCAGCCGATTTTCAGGGTCTTCGTCAGGTGCGCGAGGTGGACCGCGACCATCAGCAGGTTGGGGATGACCTCGTAGCCCTCGTGCTGGAAGTGGTGCTCGGCCAGCCACAGCGAGTGGAAGCCGAGGCGGTCCATGGTTTGCGCCACGGCCTCGGTCTTGGCGAAGACCCCGGCGAGGGCGTCGTTGGAGAAGCGCCGTTCATTCGCCGGTGTCGCGTCCTGCCCGCGGTCGGGCAGGTCGATATGCCCGGGATAGACGGTGGCGAACTTGCTGATCATGGATGCTCCCTGATTTTGTTCTTGTCGATGGCGCCGCGTTCGTCGGGGCGGCTTGGGGTGCCGTCGGGCACCCCGGAGGCGGCGTTATCCGCCGTAATAGACCGTGTCGCCGAGGTCCTTCATCTCCAGCACCGCGGCATCGAGCCGGCCTTGCGGCTTCTTCATCACCACCGCCTCGGTGACTTCGGCAACGAAGACGTGGTGGTCGCCGAGTTCGACGATCTGGCTGACGGTGCATTCCACGGCGGCGATCGCGGCATCGAGGATCGGCGCGCCGTTGGCGCCGGCGTGGAAAGCCTGGCCCGACAGCTTGCCGTCTTCCAGCTTCGCCGGCTTGAAGAATCCGAAGGCGAGGTCCTTCTGGTCCTTGCCGAGGAAATTGAGCACGAACCGGCCGGTGCCCTTGACCACGGTATGGGCGCCCGAATCGGCCTTGACGCCGACGACGAGCAGCGGCGGCGCGAAGGATCCCTGAGTGACCCAGTTAACGGTCGCGGCACCGACGTTGCCTTTGCCGTCGTTGGCGGTGAGGACGTAGATCCCGTACGGGATCATGCGGAGGGCGGTCTTTTTGGCGTCGGCGTCCATGGTCTTCTCCTTACGCTGTGCGTCTGGAAAGAGATTAGGGCGCTTTCAGGGGGTGTGGAAAGGTAAAGGCCGTCGCCGCTTGGCCATGACGATGAGGCAGCGGGCCAGATCCGGCCATGGCGGTGAGAACGAGCCGCCGACCTACAATACCTCGGTATCCAGCGCGTACCCCGCCGTCCGCACCGTCCGCACCACGTCCAGCTCATCCNGATCATGCGGAGGGCGGTCTTTTTGGCGTCGGCGTCCATGGTCTTCTCCTTACGCTGTGCGTCTGGAAAGAGATTAGGGCGCTTTCAGGGGGTGTGGAAAGGTAAAGGCCGTCGCCGCTTGGCCATGGCGCAAGGTCGTCACTCTATCGTCATGGCCGGGCGTGTCCCGGCCATCCGCGCTTCAACGGTGGGGGGTAGATGGCCGGGACACGCCCGGCCATGACGATGAGGCAGCGGGCCAGATCCGGCCATGGCGGTGAGAACGAGCCGCCGACCTACAATACCTCGGTATCCAGCGCGTACCCCGCCGTCCGCACCGTCCGCACCACGTCCAGCTCATCCGGCCCGTTGATCGACTTGCGCAGGCGGCGGATATGCACGTCCACCGTCCGCGGCTCGACATGGATGTCCGGACCCCACACCGCATCCAGCAGTTCCTCGCGTGAGAACACCCGCCGCGGGTGCTGCATGAAGAACTCCAGCAGCCGGAACTCGGTCGGCCCCAGGTGCAGGCGGCGGTCGTTGCGGGTGACGCGGTGCGACGCCAGGTCCATGCTGATGTCGTGGAAGGTCAGTAGCCCCTTCACCGGCACCGGGCTCGACCGCCGCAGCAGCGCGCGCATCCGCGCCAGCAGGGCATCGATGTTGAACGGCTTGGTGATGTAGTCGTCGGCGCCGGTGTTCAGGCCGCGCACCGCGTCCTGGTCCTCGGTCCGCGCTGTCACCATGATCACCGGCAGGTCGCGCGTCGCCGGCTTGCGGCGGATCTGGCGGCAGACCTCGATGCCGGACATCACCGGCAGCATCCAGTCCAGCAGCACCAGGTCCGGCTGCTGCTCCGAGATGCGGGTCAGCGCTTCCTGGCCGTCGGCGGCTTCCTCGACGCGGAAGCCCTGCTTTTCCAGGTTGTAGCGCAGCATCGTCAGCAGCGGCGCCTCATCCTCCACCACCAGCACCAGCGGCTTGGCCAGGCTGGACACGTTGTCGAGCATCACACGCTCTCCAGGTTATTCCTTGGGACGAACAACGGTATAGGCCGAGGTATCCCCTTTCGGCCGCGCTTCGGACAGCACCTCGCCTTCCACGGCGTAGTAGAGGGTCTCGGCGACGTTGGTGGCGTGGTCGCCGATGCGCTCCAGGTTCTTGGCGATGAACAGCAGGTGCGTGCACGGCGTGATGTTGCGCGGGTCTTCCATCATGTAGGTGATCAGCTCGCGGAACAGCGCCGTGTAGAGGTCGTCCACCACCCGGTCGGACCGCCACACCTCGATCGCCTTGGCGGTGTCGCTGGCGCCGATGGCGTCGATGATCATCTTCAGCTGCTCCTGCACCATATGCGCCATGTGCACGAGGCCGGTCAGCGAAAAGGGCAGGGTGTACTGCGCCAGCACGATGCTGCGCTTGGCGACGTTGGCGGCGTAATCGCCGATACGCTCCAGGTCACCGGTGATCTTCAGCGCGGCGACGATCAGCCGCAGGTCGCTCGCCATCGGCTGGCGCAGTGCCAGCATGCGGATGACGAACTGCTCGATCTCGCGTTCCAGCGCATCGACCTGCGGGTCCGCCTCGACCGCCCGGGTTGCCGCGGCGGCGTCGCGTTCGGCGATCGCCTGGGCCGCCAGGGCAACCTGGCTTTCCACAATGCCGCCCATCTCGGTCAGCAGGTCGCGCAGCTTCTTCAGGTCGGCATCGAAGCTCTTAACCAGGTGTTCGGTCGACTCGGGCATAATTCCCTCGGTCCTTTTCCGCTCAGCCGAACCGGCCGGTGACGTATTCCTGCGTGCGCTTCTGCTTCGGCGCGGTGAAGATCTGCGCCGCCGGTCCGCACTCCACCATTTCCCCCAGGTAGAAGAACGCCACCTGGTCGGCGCAGCGCGCGGCCTGCTGCATGTTGTGGGTGACGATGGCGATGGTGAAGTCGGTCTTCAGTTCGTCGATCAGTTCCTCGATCTTCAGCGTGCTGATCGGATCGAGCGCGCTGGTCGGCTCATCCAGCAGGATCACCTCGGGCCGCACCGCGATGGTCCGCGCGATGCACAGGCGCTGCTGCTGCCCGCCCGACAGGCCCATGGCGGACATGTGCAGCCGATCCTTCGCCTCGTCCAATAGCGCCGCGCGGGCCAGCGACCATTCCACCCGCTCGTCCATCGCCGATTTCGACAGCCTCTCGTGCAGCTTCACGCCGAAGGCGATGTTCTCGTAGATCGTCATCGGGAACGGCGTCGGCTTCTGGAACACCATGCCGATGCGGGCGCGCAGCGCGTTCACGTCGACCTTGGGGTCGATGATGTTGGCGCCGTCCATCATCACCTCGCCGGTCGCGCGCTGGCCGGGGTAGAGGTCGTACATCCGGTTCAGCACCCGCAGCAGCGTCGACTTGCCGCAGCCCGAGGGGCCGATCATGCCGGTGACCTGACGGTCCGGCAGGTCGAGGTCAATCGCCTTCAGCGCCCGATGGTCGCCGTAGAAGAAATCCAGGTTGCGCATGGCGATGCGCGCCGGGTTCATCGCCGACGCACGGCCGGTCACGGGCCGCATGCCCGCAGCGCCCGTCGATGATTCGCCGGAAGCGGCTGTGATGCTCATCTCCACCTCATTTCGCTCCGCGCAGCAGCAGGCGTGCCGCGATGTTGATGGCCAGGACGCCGAAGGTGATGAGCAGCGCGCCCACCCAGGCAAGCTGCACCCAGTCGTCGAAGGCCGAACCGGCATATTGGTAGATGGTCACGGGCAGGCTGGCCATCGGCTTGTCCAGGCTGAGCGACCAGTTCAGGTTGCCCAGGCTGGTGAACAGCAGCGGCGCCGTCTCGCCCGCGATGCGCGCGACCGCCAGCAGGATGCCGGTGGCAATGCCCTGGCGTGCCGCGCGGTAGCAGACCAGCACGATCATCTTCCATTTCGGCGCGCCCAGGCCGACGACCGCCTCCCGCAGCGTCACCGGGATCAGCCGCAGCATGTCCTCGGTGGTGCGCACCACGATCGGGATGACCAGCACCGCCAGCGCCAGGCAGCCGGCAATGCCGCTGAATCCGCCGAACGGTGCGACCGCAAGCTGGTAGATGAACAGGCCGATCAGGATCGACGGCGCCGACAGCAGCACGTCGGAAACGAACCGCACGGCATTGGCGACCACCGAACCCTGGCCGTATTCCGACAGGTAGGTGCCGACCATCAGGCCGATGGGCGTGCCGATGGCGGCACCGAGAACGGTCTGGATCAGGCTGCCGATGATGGCGTTCAGCAGCCCGCCGTTCGATCCCGGCGGCAGGGTGGAGGTGGTGAACACCGTCAGCGACAGCCCGCCGATGCCACGCGACACCAGGGTGAACAGGATCGAGGCAAGGAAGGCCAGCCCGATGAACGTCGCCAGCGTGCTCAGCGCCTTGGCAATGGTGTTGACCAGGTAGCGCCGGCGGCCGAGCGCCCGCGACGCGCGCAGGTTCTTGGCCGGACCGGGAACGGAGCCGGCAGTCGTCGCGCTCATGTCTTCAGCCTCATGTCTTCAGCCTGGGGCGCAGCAGGAAGCGGGAAACCGCCAGGACGATGAAGGAAATGACGAACAGGATGAAGCCCAGCGCCAGCAGCGACGACAGCTTCAGGCTGCCGGACTGGCTTTCGGGAAACTCCAGCGCCACCAGCGATGCGATGGTATTGCCGGGGCCGAACAGGCTGTAGCTGATGCGGTTGGTGTTGCCGATGACGAAGGTCACCGCCATCGTCTCGCCCAGCGCGCGGCCCAGGCCCAGCATGATGCCGCCGACGACCGAGGTGCGGGTGTAGGGAAGGACGATCGAGCGCACCACCTCCCACGTCGTGCAGCCCAGGCCGTAGGCGGATTCCTTGTAGACGGCCGGCACCGTCTCGAACACGTCGCGCATGGTGGCGGCGATGAACGGGATGACCATCACCGCCAGGATCAGCGCCGCGGTCAGGATGCCGGTGCCGAACGGCGCGCCGTCGAACAGGAAGCCGATGACCGGCAGGTCGCTCAGGTTGTCGATGAAGAACGGCTCGACGTATTGCGCCATGATCGGCACGATGACGAAGAAGCCCCACATGCCGTAGACGATCGAGGGGATCGCCGCCAGCAGCTCGATCGCGGTGCTGACCGGGCGGCGGAACCACATCGGCGCCAGCTCGGTCAGGTAGAAGGCGATGCCGAAGGCCAGCGGCACCGCCATCAGCAGCGCCAGGACCGACGTCACAACCGTGCCGAAGATCGGCACCGCGGCGCCGTAAACCATCTGCACCGGATCCCAGTCGGTGGAGATCAGGAAGCCCGGGCCAAATGCCCGGAACGCCTTCATCCCGCCGATGGCCAGGACGACGATGATGGCGCCGAGCAGTCCGAGGACGAACAGGCCGGACGCGCGGACGGTGGTGGCGAAGATCGCATCGCCCGGGCTGGATCTTCCTCGGGGTGGGGCTGTATCGGCGGTGACGGCCTGCTGCACGGTCCTGTCCTATGTAGCCATAAGCACGATGACAGGGGGCGGCCCGGAAGCCAGCCCCTGTCCGCGGCGGATCAGAGAACCGGCTTGCCGGCCGGCGTCAAGATTTCGCTGTGCCAGGCGCTGCGGACCGCGTCCTTCACGGTTTCCGGCAGCGGGATGTAGTCCAGCGAGGTCGCTGCGGCGTTGCCATTCTTGTACGCCCAGTCGAAGAACTTCATCACCGCGGCCGAGCGGGCCGGATCGGCCGGGTCCTTCGGCAACTCGATGAAGGTGGCCGAGACGATCGGCCAGCTCTTGTCGCCGGGCTGGTCGATCAGGTTGACGGCGAAGTTCTTGGCGTGGGCCCAGTCGCCGTTGGCGGCGGCGTCCTTGAACGCCTCCAGCGTCGGGGCGACGTAATGCCCGGCCTTGTTGCGCAGCTGCACGGTCACCAGGTGGTTCTGGCTGGCATAGGCATACTCGACGTAGCCGATGCCGCCGCGGGTGTTGTGCACGGTGGCGGCGACGCCGTCATTGCCCTTGGCGCCGGCGCCGGCCAGCCACCGGACGCTGGTGTTGGCGCCGACGTGGTCCTTCCAGCTCGGGCTGACGGTGGAGAGGTAGGAGGTATAGACAAAGGTCGTGCCCGAGCCGTCGGCGCGGTAGACCGGCGCGATCGCCAGGCGGGGCAGCTTGACGCCGTGGTTCGCCTCGGCGATCCGTGCGTCGTTCCACTTGGTGATCTTGCCCTCATAGATGTCGGCCAGCAGGTCGCCCGGCAGCTTGAGTTCGTTGGGCTTGATGCCGGGGATGTTGACGATCACCACGACCGCCCCCATCACCGTGGGGAACTGCAGCAGCTTGCCGGACTCCAGCTTCTCCGGCGCCATCGGCGCGTCGGAGGCGCCGAAATCGACGGTGCGCTTCAGGATCTGGTTCTGCCCGCCACCGGAGCCGATGGCCTGGTAGTTTAGCTCGATCCCGATGGCGGCTTTCGCCTGCTCACCCCACTTCGTGTAGACCGGGGCCGGGAAGGTCGCTCCGGCGCCCGTGATCTGCTGGGCGTGAGCGGGGGCTGCGACAAAGGCGGCCAGGCCGAGGGCCAGGGCCGTGTAGGCGATTTTCATCAAGTTCCTCCTTATGGAGACTCTGCGCGAGGCGCGGCGGGACCCTAGGCGGGGACCGTGATAGCTATATTGCAGTTTTATGACAGTTGGATGACAGGTCCACCGCTGTCGAAATGGTATGGCGGGTGGCTTCAGGCGGTCGGGCCGGGAGAAGCGCCGGACAGGCCGGCGATGCCGCGGGCCCGCTCGCACAGGAACGTGACGACGTCGGCAACCGAGTGGCGGTGGCGAATCGGGTCGCCGGCCAGGTCCAAGGGGAGCGTGTCCTCGATGCACAGCGTCAGGCGGAGGCGGCCAGGGGCCAGGTCTTCCGGGAGCCGGGTTGCCGGGTGAGGCGGGTGCCCTGGATCCGGCTAATTTCCGCGATGGCACGGATGAGATGGTGGCGCGCCGCTGGCAAGCCGGGTCTCCTGCTCACGTCGTTGCGGCGTAGCGCTTTGGCAGGTTGAGGCGCAAGGAATTTGACGTTGGAGAAGAAATTGACGGTCGAGGCGGTCTGATACGGGGGGTGGTGCTTCCCCGGTGTCGACCGCGTGGTTGATGGCGCATATCTGCTCGCACAGAGAACGAACTGAGGGCAGCGGAGGGCCCCGGAGGATCAGGGGGACGTCGCGCGGCCCGGTGCGGATGGTGCCGTTGGGCGTGCCAGGGGGGTTCATCGATCCGGTCGTGTAGCGATGCGCGGCGGCGCATGGGCCGGCGGTGCAGCATAGGCGCTAACTTTGGCGACGGGACGCGGCGCACCGCCCTGTCGTCATGGCGGCCGCAGGGCCGCCATCCATGCCTTGCGGTGCCGGTACCAGCAGAAGGCGTGGATGGTGGGCCTGCGCCCACCATGACGGGGAGGCACCGACCTCGCCCATTTTCCGCCATCGCAGTGCCGGCGTGCCGGCTGGCTAACTCTGTGGTTGCATTTCCCAACGATCCGCCGGCACGCCCGCCATCAGTGACGCTCAATCAGCCGAACCGCGGGAACAGCACGTTGTTCTCGATGTGGATGTGGTCCATCAGGTCCTCGGCCAGCTTCTGCGCGCCGGCATACAGCGCCCGCCAGGTCGGGCAGGCATCCTCCGGCACCTGGAAACCGCCCGTCAGCCGCTCCAGCTCGCGCAGGTGCGCGCCATGCTCGTCATGTTCCGCTGTCATGACATAAATCGGCTGGCTGATCATCGGATGGCCGCCCCGGCGCATCAGCGGGAACAGGATCTGCTCCTCCTTCCGCATGTGGTCCTCCAGCTCGCCCACCATCCGTTCCAGCCGATCGGCCAGGCCGTGCGGGGCGGCGGGATGGTCGCGGTGCACGGCTTCGACCCGCCGTGCCAGCCGGACCAGCTCGGGCAGTTCGCGCCGGTGCACGGCATGGTAACGGTTCTCGACCAGGGCGATCAGGTCCTCGGTCGCGTCCGGGCGTTCCGGCGGCAGGGCCAGGGCGGCGACGCCGGCAAGCTCGGAGTCCAGCGCCGCCAGCGACAGCCCCTTGGCCGCCGCGGCATCCGCCAGCGACATCCCGCCGCCACAGCAGAAATCGAGCTTGCTGCGCCGGAACACCCGCGTCGCCCCGGGCAGCGAGGCGGCGATGTCGGCCAGCGTACGGTCTGCGAAACTGGCCTCGGAAACGGCGGTTGCACTCATGATCGCAACATCCTCCCCGCTTCTGTGCGGGCGTTGGGCCCGCGGCACGCGGCGGGCTGAAGCGATCGCCATAAATTGGTATTGGCGATACCAATTACATGCGCGCCAAGATGTGGTATAGTCAATACCAATTTATGGGAGTCACCCCGTGCGCCTGCTCGCCTCGACCGACATCGCCCTCCGCCTGCTGATGCTGCTCGCCCGCGAGCCGCCCGGGCAGCACGTCAGCGTCGACGTGCTGGCGCAGAAGCTTGGTGGCCTGTCGCGGCACCACCTGCACAAGATCGTCCAGGACCTGACGGCGATGGAGGTGACCCGCACGGTGCGCGGCGCCGGGGGCGGGGTGCTGCTGGCGCGTCCCGCCGGCAAGATCCGGCTGGGGACGCTGATCCGGCGGCTGGAAGAAGGCCAGGCGGTGGTGGAATGTTTCAAGTCCGGCGGATGCGACTGCACCTTCATGCCGCGCTGCCGCCTGCGCGGGATGCTGCGCGATGCGCAACACGGCTTCTATCAGGGGCTCGACGAACACACGCTGGCCGACTGCCTGCCCGGGTAGCTGCGGGCGCGGGCGCGGGCGGCGGGATCGGTGGGCCAAGGCACGGCGCACGCCCATCGCAATCAGAACAAGTTAATGGACGGAGAAGGATCTGGCGCCTGGTCCGTTGCTTTACCGTCATGGCCGGGCGTGTCCCGGCCATCCGCCCCCCGCCGTTGAAGCGCAGATGGCCGGGACACGTCCGGCCATGACGGATTGAGGGAGAAGACCTTGCTCCGCGCCAACGAGTGCGGAGACAGCACGATTTGCGCGCACACATTTCGGTCACGGATAAGACGTGAAATCGCAACCACAACATCCCGCCGCTTGATCCTGTCCGGACAAGCAACGGTCATCGCTGATCGGATCGGCGGACTTTCGCCCTTGATCTGCTCATGGACCAAGATCAAGCTGAACCCGTCACAGGACGCAGACCATAATAAGAATGGCGTGGGAGGCAATCAATGGATCCCGTGGAATACGGCACGCTGTATCAGACTTTGCAACGCACCGCCGCGCGGTGGGGCAACCAGACGGCGTATGGCGTCCCGCCAATGGCCGGGCGAGCCTATCACCCAAACGGCCGGACCTATGGCTGGACGGAAACGCTCGCTCTCGCCGACGCTTACAAGGATGTCTATGCGCGGGCCGGCTATGGCCCTGGCCACCGGATTGCGTTCCTGTTCAGCCAGCGCCCCGAATTCCTGTTCCATTACTACGCGCTGAACGTACTCGGCTGCAGCGTGGTGCCGCTCAACCCGGACTACAGGCACGAGGAAATCCGCTACGTCGTCGAACACTCGGAAGCCTGTCTGTGCGTCGTGATCGAATCGCGCCTGGAGGACATCCGGGTCGCCTGCCACGGCCTGAACGTGCCGGCCGTGACGCTCGAGGATTTTCCACCGCGGCTGCCGGAACCCAGGCTCCGGCCGCGGGACGGCGGGCCAGACGGCGCCACCGAGGCGGCGTTGCTCTACACCTCGGGCACCACGGGGCGGCCGAAGGGCTGCATCCTCACCAACGACTATTTCCACACCTGGGGCACGTGGTACGCCGGCGCCGGCGGCGTCACCAGCCTGCGCCCGGGGCAGGAGCGGATGTACAACCCGCTGCCGCTGCACCATGCCAACTGCCTGGGCATTTCCCTCTCCGGCATGCTCGTCACCGGCGGCGCGCTGTTCTTCCCCGACCGTTTCCACGCCAGCACCTGGTGGAAGGACCTGATCGAGTGCGGCATCACCGCGCTGCACTACCAGGGCGTCATTCCCAACGTGTTGCTGAAGATGCCGCCCGGGCCGCAGGAGCGGCAGCACCAGGTGCGCTTCGGCTTCGGCGCCGGCATCGACGCCTCGCAGCACGCCGAGTGCGAGCGCCGCTTCGGCTTCCCGTTCGTCGAGTTCTGGGCGATGAGCGAAACCGGCCGTTTCATCACCGACAACATCGAGCCGCGCCTGATCCATACCCGTGCCGTCGGCCGCGCCGTGCCGGGGCTGGAGGCGCGTGCCGTCGATGCCAGCGACCAGGACGTGCCGGACGGCCAGCCGGGCGAACTGGTGTTGCGGCACTCTGAAGCCGCGCCGCGCAAGGGGTTCTTCTCGGGCTACCTCAAGAATGAGGAAGCGACCGAGACGGCCTGGCGCAACGGCTGGTTCCACACCGGCGACCAGGTCACCCGTGACGCCAACGGCATGTTCTATTTCCTCGACCGGACCAAGAACATCATCCGCCGATCGGGGGAGAACATCGCGGCGGCCGAAGTGGACGAATGCCTGGTGGCGCATCCCAAGGTGAAGCAGGTCGCGGTCCTCGCCGTCGCCGACGACCTGCGCGAGGAAGAGGTGATGGCCTGCATCGTCCCGCAGGAGGACGCCACCGCCGGGCCGGACCTGGCGCGGGAGCTGTTCGATTGGTGCAATGAACGCCTGGCCTATTTCAAGGTGCCGGCCTGGTGGCTGTTCCGGGCGGACCTGCCGGTCACGACGTCGCAGCGGGTGCACAAGATCCAGATCTTCCCGGCCGGCACCAATCCGTGCCGGCAACCGGGCGTTGTCGACCTCAGGGGCATGAAAAAGGCGCCGGCGAAAACCGCGGCGCACTGACAGACAGGGGAGGATACGATGCACGTGACCGACACATCCACGGCCGCGGTGATCGCGCGTTTCCTGCGCGCGCAGGGCGTCGACCGGGTGTTCGCGCTGTGCGGCGGCCACATCATGCCGATATGGATGCGCGCCGACGCCGAGGGCATCAGCATCGTCGACGTGCGCGACGAGCGCGCCGCGGTGCACATGGCGCATGCCCATGCCGAGCTGACCGAGGGGCTCGGCGTCGCGCTGGTCACCGCCGGCCCGGGCGTGACCAACGCCATGACCGGCATCGCCAACGCCCATGTCTCGCGCGCGCCGGTGCTGATCCTGTCGGGCACGCCGCCGCGGGCGCAGGAGAACCGCGGCGGCTTGCAGGACATGGACCACACGCAGCTTGTCCGCTCGATCACCCGCTATGCCCGGACCATCCGCGAGCCGGCGCTGGTGCTGCAGGAACTGAACGAGGCCGTGGCGCGGGCCTATGGCGAGGGTGGCGAACCCGGCCCGGCCTATCTCGATTTCCCGACCGACACGCTGCGGGCGGAATTCCCGAGGCCGCTGCTGCTGGAGGAGCATTTCCAGCGCAAGACGTATCCCGTGCTGCTGCCGAACCCGGCCGAGGTGGCGCGGGCGGCCGACATCATCTGGTCCGCGAAAAAGCCGCTGGTGATCACCGGCCGCGGCGCCCGCCGGGCCGGGCCGGAGCTGGTGCGGTTCCTGGATCGCCTGGGCGCCGCCTACCTGGATACCGGCGAAAGCCGCGGACTGGTGCCGGACGACCATCCGTCGGTCGTCGCCGCCATGCGCGGCGCGGTGATGACGCAGGCGGACGTGGTGGTCACCGTCGGGCGGCGGCTGGATTTCCAACTGGCCTACGGCTCGCCGGCGGTGTTCGGCCCGGCAAAGTTCGTGCGCATCGCCGACGCGCCGTCGGAACTGCGCGACAACCGCCGCGGCCAGAGCGAGATCCTGGCGAGCCCGGCGCAGGCCCTGGCCGCCATCACCGAGGCCGCCGGCAACCGCTCTCCCGCGATCGACCAGGGCTGGATCGAGGGCTTGCGGACCGGGCATCGGCAGCGGGCGGCGAAGCTGCAGCAGAGCATGGCCTCGGCCGAGGCGACGGACGGCAAGGTGCATCCCAACCGCATGCTGGCCGCCTTGCAGGCGAAGCTGGACGCGGACTCGATCGCCATCGTCGACGGCGGCGACTTCCTGAGCTTCGCCCGCGTCGGCCTGTCGCCGGGCACCATGCTCGATCCGGGCGCGTTCGGCTGCATCGGCGTCGGCGTGCCGTTCGGCATCGCCGCCAGCCTGGCGTTTCCCGACAAGCGGGTGCTGGTCGCCACCGGCGACGGCGCGTTCGGCTTCAACGCGATCGAACTGGACACCGCCGTGCGCCACAAGGCCCCGGTGGTGATCGCCGTGGCGAACAACGGCGCGTGGCAGGTGGAGGTGTATGACCAGAAGACTACGCATGGCCGGGTGGTGGGCACGCAGCTGCAGTTCTCCGACCACGCGGCCATGGCCCGCGCGTTCGGCATGCATGGCGAGCGGGTGGAAAAGCCCGAGGACCTGCCGGCGGCCGTCGAGCGCGCCTTCGCCAATCGCCCGGCGCTGCTGGATGTGGTGGTGACGCCTGAAGCGGTCTCCTCCGATGCCAGGACCGGGCTGGCCTGGGTTCCCGACCTGCAGCCCCTGGCCGCCTGGGACGAGGCGGAGCGGAAGTGGCGGCAGGGGTGATCTGCGGGGCCGCGTGACCGCGGATTTAGGGCGCATCGGGCAGGGCGCACCGCCCCGTCGTCATGGCCGGGCCCATTGCCTCACCGTCATGGCCGGGCGTGTCCCTACGCAATGCACACATCTCGAAAACGGTCCGCCGCTGCGTTCCCCCATCGTCATGGCCCGGCTTGTCCGGGCTACCTATTCCAGCACCTGTGCCGCGACAGGTGGCCCGGACAAGCCGGGCCATGACGATGGGGGAACGCTCTTAGCGCCCAGGCAAGCACTTGATTTTACGGTCATTTCCGACTCTTTTCCAGGATGTGTGCATCCCGTAGGGCGTGTCCCGGCCATCCACCCCCGCCGTCGCAGCGCAGATGGTCGGGACACGCCCGGCCATGACGAAAGGGCGGCGACCACGCCCTGTTCCCCCTGAAGTCAGCGCCTGTTCGGCCATGCTGGTGAGGGAGGAAACCCTGCTGCGCCGACTCCCTTTCTGCAAGCCGGCGGGCGTCAGGGGCTGGCGTGCACCTTCGCGTTCGGATTGTCATTGGCGCGGAAAATATCCGGCCGCGGCTTGCCATCGACGATCAGGGCGCCGACCAGCCCTTTTTCCATCCGGGTCAGGGCGTGGCCCACGATGATATATTTCCCCGGCACCGGCACCGTCAGATCCACGATGGCGGAGCCGCCCGGCGGCACGCTGATGGTCTGCACGCCGGCCAGCGACGGGCTCTCCAGGCTGCCGTTGGCATAGACGCGGTCGAAGAGCGTGCCGATGACGTGGAACGACGAGGTGAAGTTGGGGCCGCCGACGCCGAAATAGATCCGCACGTGGTCGCCGGCCCTGGCGTGCAGCGGGTGCTCGGTGGTCAGGGGGCCGACCGCGCCGTTGAAAGTGAAATATTCCGGACGTTCATCCATCGGCTTGTCGAAGCTGAATTCCTGCAAGCCGGTGTGGCCGTTGGGCTCGGCGGTAAAAAGCTCGCCCTGCATCACATAGAATTCGTTGTCCACCGGCGGCAGGCCGCCCACCGGCTCGACCAGGATCATGCCGTACATGCCGTTGGAAATGTGCGCAGAAACCATCGGCGTGGCGCAGTGATAGACGAACAGGCCCGGGTGCAGCGCCTTGAAGATGAAGCTTTTGGTTTCACCCGGGCCGACCTGCGTCAGCACTGCGCCGCCGCCGGGTCCGCTTACCGCGTGCAGGTCGATGCTGTGCATCATCACGCTGTTCTCGGCGTTCTTCAGATGAAGCTCGACGCTGTCGCCGACGTGCACCCGCAGCATGGGGCCGGGAATCTTGCCGTTGAACGTCCAGAAATCGTAGGTCGTGTCGTCGGCCAGGCGGCCGACCCGCTCGATCGCCTCCAGGTCGTAGCGCACCGTCATCGGGCCGCGCTCGCCCACTGGCGGCGGCATATCGGCCGGGTCACGCACGATGCTGACGCCCTTGTCGGCTTCCTTCGGCGTGGCCGGCACGACCTGGATCAGGCTCTGCATGCCGGCCTGGCGATGGCCGGGGATGGTGCAGAAATAGGGGAAGCTGCCGATGTTGCCGGCGGTGAAGGTCAGCGTGGAACTGGCGCCGGGGCCGTTGACCCGCTGTGACACGACATGCATGTCCGGCACGGTCAGGTCGTGCTCGGCGCCTTCGCCGTTGATGAGAGTGATCTGCACGATGTCGCCCTTGTGCGCCGTCAGCGTCGGGTGGACCTGGCCGTCGATGGCGCCGCCCTTGCCGATATAGACCATCTTGCCCTGGGAGATGCCGGTCCGCAGGGTGAAGACGGCGTTGGGCACGCCATGGGCCATCATCGCCGCGGACGCGGCCGGCCTCGCGGGGGAAGGCGGCGCCGCCGCCGCCATGGACAGCGGCGTCAGCAGGGTGGCCGCCAGCAGTGCCGCGCGGGCCGTTGCTATCGGTATGCTCATTCCTTGTCGGCAATGTTGCCGGAGGGACGTTTAACAGGTATCAAGAATACCAATTTGATCTGGATCAATACATCGCCAAACTGGTTGCAACGTGCGGGATCGGCATCACCAAGACCGGTTGCATCCCGGGTTCGGATGCGCACCCGGCACCGGTGCGGCACGCCCGTTAGCAATCCGCAACACGGCGGCGCAACAGGTTTCTCCGCCGCTATATGCTTCCAGGTGAAATAACCCGCCGCGGCGGAGCGTCGCCGCGCCGCCGGGCGGCAAAATCGGCGGCCGCCTGCGAAAATGCTGGCTTTGCGTCCACGCCCTACTCTATGGCCCTGCCGTGCATCGAGGAACGTCAGGCCCGGTCAATGGCAGCCATGGCAAGCAGCCGGCAGGTTGATAGGCAGGGGCGGCCTGCCCTGATCGTCATGCCAGGTGCAGGCCCGGCATCCACGCCTTTTGCCGATACCAGCACCGCAAGGCGTGAATGGCCGGCCTGCGCCGGCCATGACGATGACGGCGCGGCGCCCGCCCAGCATGTGCCGCACACCGGGTACGGGAAATCCCGGATGCCCGGATGCAATAAACTGGTATTGACAATACCAGAATAATCCGGCATTAAGTCGCATCAGCAATACCACTTTCGCGGCGTTTCCACCCGCCGCGGCGTGACCGGATTGCTGTCTTCCTTCCCGGCACCCGCCCGGGGACATCGCAAGGACGCCACCAGATGCCCCCGAAGCCGGCGGCCCGTTCCGCACCCCCCGCTCAAGGAGGCACCACCATGCCGAAACCGATGCACCGCAACCGGCCGCCGGAGGTGCGGCCGTGAACGACGTCCTGACCAAGGCAGCCGCCCGCAACATCTTCTACGGCGGCACGATCTTCTTCTTCGCCATCTTCATCCTGCTGGTCGCCGACAGCTTCCGCGAGGCCCGCCTGATCGAGGTGACCAACCCGATCACCGCCCAGGTCGCAGCCGGCAAGCGGGTCTGGGAACGCCACGCCTGCTTCGATTGCCACACGCTGTTCGGCGAGGGCGCCCGCTTCGCCCCCGAACTGGGAAAGGTCTGGCTGAAATACGGCGGCGCCACCGATCCCGACACCGCGCGCCAAGCCCTGAAGGGCTGGTTCGCCGCCCAGCCGACTGGCGTCGAGGACCGTCACCAGATGCCGAATTTCCACCTGTCCGACAAGGACATGGACGACGTCATCGCGATGCTGGCGTGGGCCAGCAGGGTGAACACCCAGGGCTGGCCGCCGCACGCGCCGAAATAGCCGGCAGCGCGAAAGGATAGTTTCATGAAATACCAGTCACAGCAGGTCGCGCGCCTGTACTTCCTCGGCGCCCTGACCATCTTCTGCCTGCAGCTCGTCTTCGGCCTGACCGCGGCGACGATGTATATCTGGCCGACGGCGATCCCCACCACCCTGCTGCCGTTCAGCGTCGCGCGCATGATCCACACCAATGCGCTGATCGTCTGGCTGCTGATGGGCTTCTTCGGCGCCACCTACTTCCTGATCCCGGACGAGGCCGAGCGCGAACTGTACAGCCCGTTCCTGGCGAAACTGCAGTTCTGGGTGTTCTTCGGCGCCGCCGTTGTGACGGTCGTCGGCTACCTGTTCGGCAACTACGACGGCCGCTCCTACCTGGAACAGCCGATCTACATCAAGGTGGGCATCGTTGTCGTTGCGTTGATGTTCCTGTTCAACGTTTCGATGACCGTGCTGAAGGGCCGCCGCACCGCGATCTCGGGCATCCTGCTGATGGGCCTGTGGGGCATCGCTGTCTTCTTCCTGTTCGCCTTCTACGTCCCCGCCAACATCGTCATCGACAAGATGTTCTGGTGGTGGGTCGTGCACCTGTGGGTCGAGGGCGTGTGGGAACTGGTGATGGCCTCGATCCTCGCCTACCTGATGATCAAGCTGACCGGCGTCGATCGCGAGGTGGTCGAGAAGTGGCTGTACGTCATCGTCGGCACCGCCCTGTTCTCCGGCATCCTCGGCACCGGCCACCACTATTACTGGATCGGCACGCCCGCCTACTGGCAGTGGGTCGGCAATATCTTCTCGTCGCTGGAGCCGCTGCCGTTCTTCGCCATGGTGCTGTTCTGCTTCGGCATGGTCTACAAGGGCGGGCGTGACCACCCGAACAAGGCCGCCCTGCTGTGGTCGCTGGGCTGCGCGGTGATGGCGTTCTTCGGCGCCGGCGTCTGGGGCTTCCTGCACACGCTGTCGTTCGTGAATTACTATACGCACGGCACACAGATGACCGCGGCGCACGGCCACCTGGCGTTCTACGGCGCCTATGCGATGGTGAACCTGGCGATGATCACCTACGCCACCCCGCTGCTCGCCGGCCGGGAACCGTACAACCAGTTGCTGAACATGATCAGCTTCTGGACGATGAACCTGGGCGTCGTGCTGATGACGGTGTGCCTGACCTTCGCCGGCGTGCTGCAGACGCACCTCGAGCGGGTGCAGGGCAACGACTACATGTCGGTTCAGCAACAGCTCGGCCTGTTCTATGACGGCCGCCTGCTGGGCGGGGTCATGACCGCCGTCGGGTTGGCGCTCTACCTGACGTCACTGCTGTGGCTGCCGCGGCGCGCGGCGGTGCCTGCCGCCGCGCTCTCGCCGGCGGAGTAACGACAACGGCGCGGCATCATAACGGTGCCGCGCCGCTTTGTTCCTGATCCGATTGTTTCCCCCTGGAGGCGTGTGATGTCCGTCGCCCTGCACCTCGTCAGCGACCCGATCCCGTTCTACCTGCCCACCGGCAACGAGTGCGCCCTGTTCGAGCACGCCTGGCACCACCGGCTGCCGGTGCTGCTGAAGGGGCCGACCGGCTGCGGCAAGACGCGCTTCGTGGCGCATATGGCGGCGCGGCTGGGGCGGCGGCTGCACACCGTCTCCTGCCACGACGATCTGACCGCGGCGGACCTGACCGGCCGCTTCCTGCTGCGCGGCGGCGACACCGCCTGGGTCGACGGCCCGCTGACCACCGCGGTGCGCGAAGGCGGCATCTGCTATCTTGATGAAGTCGTCGAGGCGCGGCGCGACGTGGCGGTGGTGATCCATCCGCTGACCGACGACCGCCGCATCCTGCCGCTCGACCGCACCGGCGAGACGCTGCACGCGCCGGACGGGTTCATGCTGGTGGCATCCTACAACCCCGGCTACCAGAACGTCATGAAGGCGATGAAGCCCAGCACACGCCAGCGCTTCGTCGCCATCAGCTTCGACTTTCCCGCGCCCGAGGCCGAACTGCGCATCGTCACCGCCGAAAGCGGCCTGGCGCCCGAGCGCTGCCTGCCGCTGGTCACCCTGGCCGCGCGCCTGCGGGCACTGAAAGGCATGGACCTGGAGGAAGGCTGCTCCACCCGTCTTGTGGTCTATTGCGCCACCCTGATCGCCGCCAGGATGTCGCTGCGGGACGCGGTGATGGCGGCGATGATCGAGCCGCTGACTGACGATGACGACGTGAAGAAGGGCCTGCTCGACGTGATGCGGGCCACCCTGGGATGAACGCCATCAGCGGCCTGTCGCACCTGCTGGAGCCTGAGGAGTTCATCGGCGCCCACTGGCATCGCCTTGTCGGCGCCGGCGCGTCCTGGCCGCGGTTTCCGGACGCCGCGGTGACGTTCGAGTCGATGCAGCCCGGCCTGGGCGTGTTCTTCCGCGGCCTGGGCGGCGCCGCCGGGCTGAAGCTGGCGCCGGCGGTGGCGGAGACGTCGCACCACCGGCTGTCGCTGCGCCTGCGGCTTGGCCTGGGCGAGGAACGGGTGGCGCGGCCGCGGCGGGACGATTCAGTGCTGTACCTGCCGCCGGCGGTCGATGCGTTTCCCGACGCAGCGCTGAACCGCGATCTGTACCTCTGGCTGGCGGCGTTCTTCGCGTTCGCCGGACCGCCGGCGCCGGGTGGGAACGCGTTGCAGCGGGATGTCGCCTTCCTGGCCGCCGCCGACGCCGCGACGCGCGCGGCGCTTGCCGCTTTCCCGGGCCTGCGTCCGCTGCACGCCCGGCTGTGCGACGCCCTGCGTCCGCTGCGTCCCCGCCGCCGCCTGCCGGCCGACGAGCAGGCGGTCGAAACCGCGGTCCTGCACCTGTTGGGTGCGGACCGGGAGGATGCAGTCCCACGGGCGCCAATAATCGTGCGGCGCAAGGCCCGCGCCCCTTCGTCATGGCCGGGCGTGTCCCGGCCATCCACCCCCAACCGTCGAAGCGCAGATGGCCGGGACACGCCCGGCCACGACGAGGGGGCGGGGACCCTGCACGACGAGAGCGTGTCACGGACACCAGACCTCGGCACACTCGCCCGGATCGTCCCATCCCGCCACTACCGCCCCTTCCTGCCGGTGCCGCTGTGGGGCGAGATCGTCGCCGCCATCCCGCAGTCCGCCCCGCCGCCCGATGCCGAGACCGGGGGCGGCGGCAGCGACGCCGGCGACGGGCGGGTGCGCAAGGCCTCCCGCCGGGCCGCGGACCAGACCGAGCGCAACGACGGCCTGATCCTCAACCGCATGGAAAAGCTGCTCAGCCTGATCGAGCACATGAACATCAACCGCGCGGTGGAGGACGACGACGACGAGGGCGCCCGCAAGGCGCTGGACGATGCCGAGGACGTCGTGCTCTCGGCGCACCGCAAGCGGCCCTCCACCCGGCTGAAATTCGACCTCGACCTGGCTTCCCCGGCGGTCGAGGGCGCCGCCCTGGCCGGCACCCAAACCTACCCCGAGTGGGACTACCGGGCGCGCCAGTACCACCGCGATCATTGCCGGGTGCTCGCCGCGCGCGCCGCGGAAGAGGGCGAGGCGTGGGAGCCCGACCCGGCCACCTGGCGGCGCATCCACCGCGTACGCCGGCAGTTCGAGGCGCTGCGCCCGCGGCCCGAGACGCTGCGCGCCCAGCTCGACGGCAGCGAACTGGACCTGGAGGCGCTGGTGCGGGCGCGCACCGACATCATCGCCAGCGGCGCAAGCTCCGACCGGGTGCACCTGGCGACGCGGCGGCAGGCGCGGGATCTCTCGGTGGCGCTGCTGATCGATACGTCGCTCTCCACCGACGCCTGGATCGACAACCGCCGCGTGCTGGACATCGCCAAGGAATCGCTGCTGGTCCTGGCGCACGGCCTGGCCGCCTGCGGCGACGAGCATGCCATCCTGACCTTCACCTCGCGCCGGCGGGACCGCGTGCAGGTGGACTGCGTGAAGGATTTCGACGAGCGGTTCGGCCCGGCAGTGCAGCGCCGGATCGCGGCGTTGCGCCCCGGCTACTACACCCGCATGGGCACGGCGATCCGCCACGCCACCGCGGCGCTGACGCTGCGTCCGCACCGCCACCGGCTGCTGCTGGTCGTCACCGACGGCAAGCCCAACGACATCGACCACTACGAAGGCCGCTATGGAGTCGAGGACACGGCCATGGCGGTGAAGGAGGCGCGGCGGGCGGGAATGGCGGTGTTCGGCGTCACCATCGACAGCAAGGCGCAGGCGTATTTCCCCGCGCTGTTCGGCCGCGGCGGCTATGCCATCCTGCCGCACGCCGCGCGGCTGCCGGTTGCCCTGCCGGCGCTGTACCGGCATCTCATCGCGAACTGACCTCCTGCCGGGTTGCCGCCAGGAGTCTGGCCGGACAGGAGTGGGTGGTGATGGCGAATCCGCGTGTGGAACTGAAGGTGCTCGACCCCCGGCTGGCGGAATGGGGACCGCCGCAGTACCAGAGCGAGATGGCGGCGGCGGTCGATTTGCATGCCTGTCTCGATGCGCCTTTGGAGCTGTTGCCCGGCGCGCCGGCCGCGCTGGTGCCGTCCGGCATCGCTGTCCACATGGCCGATCCGGGGTTGGCGGCGCTGGTGCTGCCGCGCTCCGGGCTCGGGCACCGCAAGGGGCTGGTGCTGGGCAACCTGGTCGGGCTGATCGACCCCGACTACACCGGCCCGGTCCTGGTCAGCGTCTGGAACCGCAACGCGGCCGGCACCGATCCCATCGTGCTGATGCCCGGCGAGCGCTTCGCGCAAATGGTGTTCGTGCCGATCGTGCGGCCGCAGTTCGCGGTGGTCGAGGACTTTTCGCTGCCCTCGGAACGCGGCACCGGCGGCTTCGGCTCAACCGGCACGCGTCAAGCCGCGGGCGACGGCGGATAGGAACCGGATGGGGCTCGGTGGCGGGGTGGCGATCACCGGGAATTGACCAAATTTCGGTGTATATCCGAACCTGTTTCTGCGATGTAAGTGTGTCAATTTCGTAAGAACGATACCCGCAACCGCAGGAGCAGGCATGTCCACCTATCGTGCCACAATCGGGTCCGTCGATGCCGGAGAGACTCGTGCCGTCGCCTCGCTGCCATCGTCGATCGACGATGCCGTCGCCGAGGCTGATGAGGACGGTCGGCTGAAACCGGCCAGGGGCATCGTTGCCGCCGTCCTGTTGTCGACGCCCATCTGGATGCTGATCGCCTTCCTGGTCTACCGGCTGGTATAGCTGCTGCGCCGGCGGTTTCTCCTGGTGCATTGATGTGCCGCTCGGTCCGGCGCCGCCGGTTCCCGGTATCCCCGGTCCGACGGCCAACCGGCTGTGGGAGGCTGTAATAAAATCCTGATTGACCCGTGCCGAGGCGTTGGTCTTCTGATACCGATGCGGTACGTCGTTGTCCTGGCTGCGAGTCTGCTGTTCGGTCTGCTGGCCTTTCCCGCCGTCAGCCAGCCGGTCCCTTCGGCGTTGCCGCCTACCGTCGTTGACCACTTTTTCATCACCACCGACGGCGTCAGCCTACACTACCTGGAAGCCGGCCCGGCGGCTGGGCATACCTTGGTCTTCATTCCGGGATGGACGATGCCGGCCTGGATCTGGATGCCGCAGATCCTCGCGTTCTCACGGTCTTATCATGTCGTGGCGTTCGATCCGCGCGGGCAGGGGGATTCATCGGTGCCCGCGACGGGCTACGAGCCGGTGCGCCGCGGCAAGGACATCGCGGAGCTGATCGCCCGGGTGGCGTTGCAGCCGGTCGTGGTCGTCGCGTGGTCGCTGGGCGTGCTCGACACCCTCGCTTCCATTCACGTCGCGGGCGATCGGCGGATCGCCGGCCTCGTCCTGGTGGACAATTCCGTCGGCGAGGAACCGCCGCCGGCCCGGCTCCCCCACTTGCACCTACATCTGCACCGGCCGCCGCCGAACCATATCCAGGCGATGCACGCATTTGTGCGGGCGATGTTCCGCCGCGCGCAGCCGAGCGCCTACCTGGAGCGCCTGACCGCGGCGACGCTGCGCACGCCGGAAGCCGCCAGCAAACGGCTGCTGTCCTATCCGATGCCGCGCTCCTACTGGCGGGATGCGGTGTATGAGACGAAGGTGCCGGTGCTGTACGTCGTCCGGCCGCGCTGGGTTGCGCAGGGGCGAAACCTCGTGCGAAACCGGCCGGATACCGAGATGGAAGTATTCCATGACGCCGGCCATGCCTTGTTCGTTGACGAGCCAGCGCGCTTCAACGCCGTGACCGAGCAGTTCCTGCGGCGCCGCGTCTGGCCATGAACCTGATTCCCCTGTTCCTGATCTCGTTGGCCGCCGTCGGCTACGAGACGGCGCTGACGCGCTATTTCGCCGTCGCGAAGTGGTCGGAATACGGCTACTGGGTGATCTCCATCGTCATGGTGGGTTTCGCGCTGAGCGGCGTGGTGCTGGCGCTGTGGCGCGACGGCTTCGCGCGGCGGGCGCCGGCGCTGATGGCGGCTTTGCCGGCGTGCCTGGTGGTGGCCGCCGCCGCCGGCTATCACTTCACCACGACAAACCCGTTCAACCCACTGCAATTGCAGAACCCGGCAACCTGGCAGCCGCAGATCTGGAACATCGCCGGTTATTATGCCGCGCTGCTGCCGTTCTTCTTCCTCGCCGGCCTGTTCATCAGCCTGAGCTTCGTCCGCAATGCCGATCACATCGGGCGGGTGTATGCGTTCGACCTGACCGGCGCGGGGGCGGGCGCCGCCGGGGTGCTGGCGGCGATGTTCCTGGTGCATGCGTTCTATCTGGTGCCGCTGCTGCTGCTGCCGCTCGGCCTGGCCGCGCTGTTCATGCGTGGGCCGTATCGCCTGCGCGCGGTGCTTGCCGCGGTGCTGGCTTTGGGCGTGTCCGAGGCGGTGCTGCTGCTGGACAACGAGGCGACGTACAACGATTTCAAGGCGATCTACGCGCCGCTGCATACGCCGGACGCGAAGGTCGTCGCCACGATCACCTCGCCGCGCGGCGACTACACGGTGCTGGACGACTTCACCGAGCGCGTGGACACCGACATCTCCAACAACGCCGGCATGATGGGGATCGAGGGGCCGCCGCGGTCGTATGGGCTGTATCGCGACGGCAACCGCATCGCGGCCCTGCCGTCGCAGCCGGGGGCGCCGGACTCGGCCTACGCCGCGGCGGCGCTGGACGCGCTGCCGTACATGCTGATTCCGCACGCCCGCGTGCTGCTGGCCGGTGCGTCCGGCGGGTTCCGCGTCGCCGAAGTGGCGCACCTGGGTGCGGCGCGGATCCGCGCGCTGGAGCCCGAGCCGGTGCTGTCCGGCATCCTGCGGCACGGCGTCGGCCCGGTGATGCCGCTGGCCGGACAGGCCGGCGTGCAGGTGTCCGGTTCGCCGCCACTGGCCGGGCTTGGTCGCGGTAAGTACGACATCATTGACCTGTCGGCCGACTTCCTCGACGCGGCCGAGACCAACGCGACGGCGTTCAGCCGCGAGGCGATCGTCGCCTACCTGAAGGCGCTGGCGCCGGGCGGGCTGGTGTCGATCCCAGTGTCGATCCGGGACTTTCCCGTCTATGCGCTGCGCATGCTGGCGACGGTGCGCGCGGCGCTGCTGGCGGCGGGCATCGACGATCCGGCGGCGCATGTCGTGGTATACCGCTCGGCCTGGAACGTCCGCATCCTGATCGCCCGCGACGGCTGGACGGCCGCGCGCATCGATGCGGCGAAGAAGTTCTGCGACGACCGCTCCTTCGACCTGGCGTGGTATCCGGGCATGAACGTCGTGCAGGCCCGGGCGAACATCTACAACGACCTGCCGGCGGTCTCCTTCGACAAGGGCGAGGTTGAATCCGGCGGCCCCGATGACGCCATCGCGGATGAGGCCGAGGCGGTGCTGTCGGGCCGTGCCTCGCCGTCCGTCGCCCAGTTCAACCTGTCGCCGATAACGCTCGATCGGCCGTTCTTCTATGCGGTGCTGCGGCTGGACCATCTGGGTACCATCCTGAAGCGGCTGGAAATCCTGCCGCAGGCCGAAGTGGGGGCGCTGGTCAACCTGGCGGTGCTGGCCCAGGCGGTGGTGATCGCGGTGCTGGTGCTGCTGGTGCCGCTGGCCGTGCCTGGCCGGATCCGCTCGCCCCGGGCGGGGCTGGTGCGGGCGGTGGTGTATTTCCCGGCCCTGGCGCTGGGCTTCCTGTTCATCGAGATCTACCTGATCGAGAAGGCCAGCTTCTGGCTGGCGGACCGCACCAATGGCTTCGCCCTGGTGCTGACCGGCATGCTGGTGTTCTCCGGCCTCGGCAGCCTGCTGAGCGAGCGCCTCGCCGATCGGCCGCGGCATTTTGTGGCGCTGGCGGTGCTGGTCGTGCTGGGGTGGTGCGCCGCAGCGGCGGTGTTCCTGCAGCCGGTGATGCTGGCGACGCTGGACTGGCCGTTCCTGGCGCGGACCGGGCTGTTGCTGGCGCTGGTCGCGCCGGTTTCGGTCGCGCTGGGGTTGCCGTTCCCGCTGGGCCTGAGCCAGACGGGCTCGACCGGTTTCCTGCCCTGGGCCTGGGGGCTGAACGGCGCGTTCTCCGTGGTGGCGACGCCACTCGCGAATTTGATTGCACGTGAAGCCGGATTCACGTGGGTTCTATTCTGCGCTGCGATCCTTTATGGCATCGCCCTGGTCACATTTCCCGCGATGAGGAAGTTTTCAGCTTGGCACGATATCCCAGCACCATCAGCCGTCGGGGAGTGATCTTCACCGCCGCCGCGGCCGCCCTTTTGCCGGCTGGCGCTGCCGCGGCTGGCGCGGCCCCGGCTGGCGCTGCCCCGGCGGGCGCTGCCTGGACGCGGTCCGCCTATGAACAGGCGATGCGGCAATCAGGCCGGCCGGTCAGCCTGACGGAGGCGCAGTTCGACGCCATCCAGAAGCGCAAGCCGGCGGCGATGCGGCTGATCGAGTCCTACCTGAAGGAGCGCCTGGGCGCCGCGGACCCGGCTGTCATGGCGGCCTTCGAGGCGGTGCCGCGGGAATACTTCCACTACATCTATTCCGAGCATCGGGCGACGCCTGGCGACGCGTACGAGGAGACGCCCAAGCCCTGGGCGCTGGGCTACGGGTCCGCGTTGTCCGACTACCTGGGCCAAGCCTACATGACCCAGATCTGCAAGCCGAAGCCCGGCGACGTCACGCTGGAAATCGGCACCGGCAGCGGCTTCCAGAGCGCTTTGCTGTCGCGGATCGTCGCCAAGGCCTACTCGATCGAGATCATCGAGCCGCTGGGCAAGGCGGTTGGCCGCATCTTCGCGCCGCTGCGCTATACCAATGTGCACACCCGCGTCGGTGATGGCTACTATGGCTGGCCTGAGGTGCAGGGCGGCTTCGACATCATCATCGTGACCTGCGCGGCGACCTTCGCGCCGCCCGACCTGTTCAAGCAGCTGAAGCCGGGCGGGCGGATGATCATCCCCATCGGGCAGCCGTTCAAGCGCGGCCAGGTGCTGTATGTCTATACCAAGGACGCCGAGGGGAAGATCCACTCGCGGCGGGATATCGGCGTGTTCTTCATTCCGATGACCGGGGCGATCCAGAAGGCCCAGCCGGTGCGTCCGGAGAGGGTGTCCGAGCACCGGCCGGCGGTGGAGAAGCCTGCGGGTGGTGCGGCAAAGGCCCCGGCTGCAAGTGGAGAGGAGGCGAGGCCGGCGACGGAGTAGACGGTCCGTCCCGGCAGCCGGTCGTGCCTGTATGCCAGGGCAATGCCGGCTTGCGCGTTGGATGAATGGGCTGGTGCCGGTCCCAAGCCGCTTGCCGTGGCCTATCGAGTGCTTTTCCTCGTCGTTGGTCCAGCCGATGAATTGGCCCCGACGTGGCATGACAAAGCCCATTTGGCCGTCGGACCAATCAATCGGCGGGCGGATCACCGGCCGTTCAATGCGTGTGGCGTGTCGAACCCGGGGCGGCGTCGTTACAGAGGGCATGGGCACTCGACCCGGTAATTCTGGAAAGCGGTCATGTGCCTCGACCTGATTGGTCAGCTTGTGCCGCTGGCAGTCGGTCTATCCCGGACCGATGAAGTCGATACTGCGAGGAACCGAGGTTTATTACTCCGTTCCACGCATCCCGAAAGTCAATCCACCTGCGGGTTGTGTCGGTCTACACCCGCGTCGCGGCCGCCTCCCCGACCAGTTGTCCCTGAGCATGCCCGATCGCCGCCTCGGCGATCGCCACGACACGCTCGGCATTGCGGTCCCAGGTCAGCGACTTCTCGGTGATTGTCCGCTTGGCCTGCTCTCCCAGCCGCTGCCGCAAAGCGGCATCGCCGCACAGACGCAGCAGCGCATCCTCCAGGGCGCCATCCTGGGCGGCATCGAACAGCAACGCGTCCTTCCCGTCGGTCAGTACCTCGCGGATGTTCGCGGTATCCGGCGCCACGATGGCGCGGCCAAGCTGGAGGTATTCAAACAGCTTCAGCGGCGATGAATACGGCGTCAGCCCCGGAAGGACGGCAATGTCGAACGCCGCCGTCATGCGCGCCACGTCATCCCGTCCCACAATCCCCGAG
Source organism: Rhodopila globiformis (assembly GCF_002937115.1). Taxonomy (GTDB): domain Bacteria; phylum Pseudomonadota; class Alphaproteobacteria; order Acetobacterales; family Acetobacteraceae; genus Rhodopila; species Rhodopila globiformis. The sequence continues at coordinate 42,840 of NZ_NHRY01000042.1, forward strand.
ATCGTCAGCCGATCGGCGACGCCGCGGGCGCGAGCGTGGTCCTGAAGCGAATCACGGGCCGGTCCGTCGCCGACGACCAGGATGTGCAGGTCCAGCCGATCCCGATGCGCGGCCACAAAGTCGATAAGACGGTGTACGGCGTTCCAGCCGCGGATGAAGCCGGTGAAGCCGAGCACCATGCGGGGCGGCAGGCCCAGCGCGGCCTTGGCCGCCTCGGTATCCGGGACAGAGCCAAAGCGCGTGGGATCGATGCCGTTCGGGATCACCGTGATGCGCGCCGGCGGCACGCCGTACTCGGCAATCGTGCCGGCCAGGACGCCGGTGACCGGCAGCACTGCATCCGCCCGGTTCCACAACAGGCGTTGCGCCCAGCGGCCCAGCCAGTGCAGGCGCAGGCCGTCATTTTTCGCGCGTTCCTCGTACAGCGGCGAGTTCACCTCCAGCAGCAAGGGCAGGCCGGATAGGCGGCGCACCCAGATGCCGGCGAACAGGAACAGGCTGAAACGCTCATAGATCACGTCCGGCCGGTGCCGTCGTACGGCCGCGCGCAGGCGCAGCAAAGCCTTGAGGTTGTAGGCGACCTCCAGCAGTTCATACAGTGCGCCGGGAATGGCCTGCTTGATGCGATCGACCAGCGGGTTGGATCCGCCGAACGCCGTCGCCGTGAACCCGGGCGGGCCGACCAGGATGGTTTCGTGTCCCTGGCGCTCAAGTGCCGCGATGAGTTCCTCGATATGCACGGCCTGGCCGTCGCGCGAGGCGATGCGATGATGGAACAGGATGCGCATCGCGCCGATCAACCTCCGGTGCCGCCGCAGGCATCAGCGCCTGGCCTATCAATGGCGGCGGCAATATATCCGGGGGTAGTTTGATAACAAAGCAAAGATGTCGGTCTGGCGGTTCGTGGCCGGACCGCCAGACCGACCACCTCTCAGTGTCTGTCCGAGAACTTTCCCTTATCTTCCAATTGGTTACGGACGGCGCGGTGTCGTTCATCGGTGGAAACCACCACTACTTTCGAGACTGTTCCGCCACCAACAGTGGGTTAGCCCCTTGATTTCATTGGCTTCCTTCTCGGACAGACACTCACGCCCTGACCGGAATCCAGATCTCGAACCCGCCCAGCCCAGTCCGCGGATCGAACCGCTCGTCATACCGCTCGAACACCGCCGCCTCGGCCGACTGCAATCCCAGCCGCGGCAACCATTCGTTGAAGATCGCCATGAACGTGCCTCGCACGGCCGCGATGTGGTCGGTGTGCGTGAACACCGCGTAGCGCTGCGGGGTCAGCCGCAGCCGGGCAAAGTCCGGCGGCAGGACGGCGCCGTCGGCGACCTCGACCCCGGCGACGTAGTCGAAGCCGTTCTCGTCCGTGTTGTGACAGACGCCATAGGTCACCACGCCGATCTGGCCCGGGACCGCGCCGATGTGGGGACCGAAGCGCTGCCATACGCCGGGCAGGGCGGCGAGGTTGTCGAACGTGACATGCTCCTGCAGGCCCGCGACCAGCAGGGACCGGCCGTCCTCCATCCGAGGGGCGGCCAGCGGCGAGCGGGGTGCTTCATCCATTCTGATTGGCTCCATCAATGTCAGGGTTGCGACGGACCCGCGGGCGCGCGCGGTTTCCGGCGGCAGGCCGAACTGGTCGCGGAACGCCCGGGTAAAGGCTTCATGCGAGGCGTAGCCGGCCTCCAGCGCCACCGCCAGGATGTCGGGGGCACCGTTCGCCAGCACCAGGGCGGCCTGGCTCAGCCGCCGGGCGCGGACATAGCGCATGACGGACGCGCCGACGGCCAGGCCGAACGCCCGCGCCAGGTGGAAGCGCGAGACGCCGGCAGCCGCGGCGACATCCGCCAGCGCGATGTCCTCCGCCAGATGGCTCTCGATGAACCATACCGCCTTGGACACCGGCTTCATGCCTGGCTCCCACCCGAAGCATCCGCCACGCTATACAGGGTTTCCGCGCCGGGCGTTTGATCGCGGTTGCGGAGTCCAGGATGAAAGGCAGGCGCGTGATCCTTCCCAAGCAGCCGCAGACCCTGCGGGCCGTGGCGTCGCATTACGACGCGCTCGACAGCTTCTACCGCGAGATCTGGGGCGAGCACGTCCACCACGGCTACTGGGCGACCGGGCGGGAAAGCGTCACCGAGGCCGCCGTCGCGCTGGTGGACCTGCTGGCGCAGCGGCTGCGCCTGGCCCCCGGGCAGCGCGTCTGCGACATCGGCTGCGGCTATGGCGCGACCGCGCATTACCTGGCGGAGCATCACGACCTGGACGTCACCGGCGTCACCATCTCGCCCGCGCAGGCGCGCCGCGCCCGGGAGCGGGTGGCGGACCGCGGCCGTTTGCAGATCCAGCTGCAGGACTGGCTGACCAACAGCTTCCCGGCGGCCAGCTTCGACCGCGCCTACGCGGTGGAAAGCTCCGAGCACATGCCGGACAAGCAGCGCTTCTTCAATGAGGCGTATCGCACCCTGAAGCCCGGCAGCCTGCTGGGGATCTGCGCCTGGCTCGCCGCCGACGGACCGCGGCCGTGGGAGGTGCGGCATCTGCTGGAGCCGATATGCCGGGAGGGTCGGCTGCCCGGCATGGGGGACGAGGCTGACTACCGCCGCTTCGCCGAGCAGGCGGGATTCCGCGTCGTCGAGGTCGAGGACCTCAGCGACAAGGTGCGGCGGACCTGGGGTATCTGCGTGCGGCGGGTGCTGGGGAAGCTGTTCACCCAGCGCCGCTATCTGCGCTTCGTACTGGACCGCACGGCACCGGACCGGATCTTCGCGGTGACCCTGGTGCGCCTGCTGGTCGCCTATCGCACCCGCTCGATGCGCTACTGCCTGCTGGTGTTGCAGCGGGACTGACCGGCGCGTTGCCGCGCCGGGATTGCGCCCGCTAAGTGCAAGACCGCAGAGTATGAGGCGCATTCCTCTGCGTCATGGCGGCTACCCGGGACAAGCCCGGGCACAGGCTCCGGGCCGCCATCCACGCCTTGCGATGCGGAACCAGACAACATCTATGGATGCGGCACCGTCGCCCGGCATGACAACGTTGCAACGGCCTGCGTCAAGGGCGGCTGACGTCAATCGCCCAGCCCTGCCGTCTGCGTCCGTGCCGCCGGCTGGCCGACGGCCCAGTCCGCCTCGATCTGTTCCAGTGTCTTGCCCTTGGTCTCCGGCACAAGCTGGTAGGTGAAGACGAAGGCGGCGACGGACAGCACGGCATAGAGAAAGAACGTCGCCGGCGGCCCCATGCTGTCGATCAGCAACAGGAAGGTCAGCGCCACGACCAGGTTCGACGCCCAGTTGGCGAAGGTCGCCGCCGAGGTGCCGCGGCCGCGGATGGCCAGCGGGAAGATCTCCGCGATCAGCAGCCAGAACACCGGCCCCAGGCCAATGGCGAAGAAACCGACATACGCGGCCAGGCTGAGCGCGGTCACCCAGCCCAGCGCACCACCGCCACTCATGCCCAGCAGGAAGCCGAGCCCGAGCACGCCCAGCGATACCGCCATGCCGGCAAGCCCGGTCAGCAGCAGGGCTCGGCGTCCGGCGCTGTCGATCAGGCGGATCGCCACCAGCGTCATCAGCACGTTGACAAGGCCGATGCCCGCTGTCGCCAGGATCGTCGCCGAGGTGCTGGGGAGGCCGGCCGCCTTGAAGATCGACGGCGCGAAGTAGGGCGTGTCGTCAATTGGAGCCAGCCGAGTGAGTCTGGGCTGCAACAGTGCGGCGGAATCGTTGATCAACAAGCGGCTTCCCGATTCCAGCAGCCCCGGTTCTTCGATGCATAGGCAGTCAGCTTTGGAGAGGCTGACCGATGCATCGACATGCCTTGCGCGACGACCAGTGGGAGCGGATCAAGGACCATTTGCCGGGCCGTCCGGGGTCCGTTGGCGTGACCGCTGCGAACAAC